>DATKOS010000269.1:0-2322 GCA_035524535.1 Bryobacteraceae bacterium | reverse complement strand
GCTCTTACTTCACTCGCTTCAGTTTGATCGGGCCAGGCCCGCCGCCGCCGGGTCCGCCATCCGGTCCGCCTTCCATCTTCATATTGAGTGTCATCTCGTCGCCGTTGACGGTGCCTTCGTGGACCATTTTCATGTCGCCGCCGCCCATGTCGAAGGTGACGGAGAAGGAAATCTTGTTGCCGTCGATCTTGCCGTCTTTGATTTGCATCGGCTCTCCGCCGGGGCCATCGATTGTGCCGGTCAACTTCGTGCCGTCCTGATGGAAATTGACAGTTATGGTGAAGCCACCGTCCCCGACCTCACCGGTCCATTTGCCGGTGACATCGGCGGCGAATGCCGGCGCGGCAAGCAGCGCAAGCAGGACCGCGGCCATCATGATGATCGTTCTTCTGTTCACTTGTACCTCCCCTTTTCTGTTTTGAGAATCAAAAACCAAAGCGTAGCTGAATATCGATCTTCCGATTATAGGCGCCGCCGCCTCCCCCCATGGGACCGAACCCGCCTCCCAAGCCGCGGTACTGGCCGAAATACGGCGACGAGAGATCTCCGCTGGGCGGGCCGTAGTTGGCGTGATTGATGGCGTTCTGCGCGTTGATGCTCAGCGTCAGGCTGTAGCTGCGCGCCCGGGCGCCGTTGGCGCCACCCATCATCATGCCGGGGGGTGGTCCGCCGGCCATCATGCCGCCTCCCATCGGGCCACCGCCGCCCGGGCGCCCGCCGCCGGGAGGGCCGCCGCCACCAGGTCCTCCGCCTGGAGGCGGACCGCCTCCGGGGCCACCGGGTCCGAAGGGCCCATCCTCGCGTTTGCCGCTGAATTGCCAGGTGCGGCTGAGGCGCAGCATGATCATCTCACTGGCCGGGCCGCGCGCGGAGTTGCGTTCAATGGTCGCTGTCCCCGGGGCCGGATTCAGATTGAAGCACCCAAACTTGGGCTCATAGAGCAGCCCCGTCCCACTGCAACTGCCGCCGGAAATCAGCGCGGGACGCTCCGCCGCCACGCCATCGTGGTTGGTGTCCAGGCCGGTGGTGATGTCGTAGGGAGAGCCGCTGGAAATTACGATGAACGGGGTCAGGCTGAATTGCAGCGGCAGGGGCAGCATGGTGCCCAGCATCAGGCGTTGCCGCACATCGGAGAAGCTCGAAGGGCCCCATTCGGCGCGAAGGTTGTAGGGGTCGGCGGCCTGCCCCTCGGCATCGGACTTGCCGTAGGAGAGCGCGTAGAACCCGAATAGGAACATCTTCTTGTAGTTCACGCTGGGGCTCACGGTGAATTGGTGCGTGCGGCTGAACCCGGTATCCTCGGTCAAGGTGCGGATCTGCGTGTCGCCGAACGGGTACGCGCCCCCGATGGGAGCGTTGATGTTGCGGGAGCGCTGCAGGTAAACGCCGCGGCCTTCCTGGTAGTTGACGCTGAGGCGCAGCGCGGAATTGATCTGCCGGTCGACGCCAAGGCTGAGCTGATAGTTGCGCGGCGATTTCAGGTTGGCGTCGGCGTACTGGAGTTGCTGCGGCATCCGGCCGGAGGCGAGCGACGCGGGAGTGGGAATCGACGGGAAGAAGGACGGGTTGAAGATCATGTAGGACTGCTGCGTCACGCCGTTGAAGCGCAACGTCTGCAGCATGACGTTTTCCGATGTGCGGTCATAGAACGAGCCGATGCCGGCGCGGAGCACGGTCTTGGCCGCGCGGTTCGGTTTCGCGTCCAGACCCCAGGCGATGGCCAGGCGCGGCGCGAAGTCGTGCCAGCCGGCGAGGTTGGTTTGGGCTTCGTAGCGCAGCCCGTAGCTCAGGGTGAAGTTGGAGCGAATGCGCCAATCGTCGTTGTAGAAGGCGCCCAGGTCGAATTGCGAAATCGAAGTAGTTGGCGTGCCCGCGCTCAGACTGAACTGGTAGGCTCCGCCACCCAGCAGGCGGATCTGGGCGTCGGTGAGTCCGGCGTTCTGGAAGAGCAGCGTGCGGCGGTAAACTTCCAGCGCGGTCAGCGGCAGAGAGGTGCCGGCAACCGGCTGGTTGTTCGCGTCCAGTTGGGGGCCGTTGCCGCCCAGGAACATGTAGGACCCGCCGAAATTGTTCATCGAAGTGCTGTCGGTGAACGACTGGCGCAGCCGGGCGCCCCACTTGATCGTGTGCGTTCCACGCGTGAACGTGGAGGTATTGGTCAGCTCCCAACGCTTGGCGACGGTGCCGGAATTGCCCACTTGCGCGCCGCCGCCCGTGAACGCATCCTGGACGGAGATGCCCAAGGCGTTCGATCCGCCGTTCATGCCCGAATTGGAACGCATGAACTGAAAACGAGTTTCGTTCACCAACCGCGCGCTCAGG
>DATKOS010000268.1:0-5621 GCA_035524535.1 Bryobacteraceae bacterium | reverse complement strand
TCTGAGCGGGGGAGGGGAAAGCTGCGCGTTTGAGCTGAAGCGGTGGCAGGACTACCGCCAAGAGCTAGAGATCCTGGATAAAGACTATCCTAAGTTGAAAGGGTTTCTGGAAGGTCGAACCGGAAACGCGGGGGCCTACTCAATTATATCTACCGTCAACGACAACGGACCTCTGAAGTGGTCTGCAGAGACGCCGGCCGAGACCCTGCTGGCGAAATACAAGAAAGACTTCGAGGACTGTCTCGCGGAGAGATACAGCCTTAGCGGCATCAGGGTCAAAGCGTTCGATGAGTTCACGGTCTGCGCGATGATGGCTGCCCCAAAGACAGACGGAGCGGCTTAAGTTAGGGACCTTCGCCGCAACTCACGCCCTCAAGAGTGCCGCTGGCTCGATTCCCGCCTGCCTTAGTGTCGCCCGAAGCGTTACCTCAGGCATATCGCCGAGATGGTTCGGAAGCGATGCAAAGCGGTCCGCCCGCGGATTGAACCGGATTTCCTCCCCGCCCGCCCTGGCGTGATCAATCCGCCAACTTGTCCGTCCGTTTGCGGATTGAACCAAATTTCGTGTCTGCCGGCGGCTTGGCGGTCGAATTGGAAGCCACAGGCCCTCAGTTTCCGAACGATCTCCCGCTACCGGAATCCTGCCAGGCGGCCCGTTTACGCAGCTACCACAATCGTGTAATCTCGCCTCTCGCCGGTGGTCGGCAAACCGGGATTCCCGCTGGGCTCGCGCCGCGCTTCGATCAGTTTCCCCGCCACATCGCGCGCAATCTCCAGCGCCTCGGCGACGGTCCGCCCCTGCGCCACTAGGCCGGGAAGCTCATCCGAAGTTGCAAGGAACAGGCACCCGGGCAATTCCCCCATCTGCACTCGAATCGCCAGCTCCACGCCTCGATCCTAGCATTGGACGGCGCGCGCGCCCGGAACGGCGGACCGGCGGAGGGCCGGATGCGGTGAACTCCGTCTCTCTCCCTACCGCGGCGTAATCAGCCCGCCCAGCTTATCCTGCTCGCCGGCCGCCGTTCTCGGAAAACGCACCCCGTACGCTTCCGGGTACTTCAGCCCGCTGCCGGTGTTATAGATGACGATCCTCTCGCTGCGCCCCAGGAACCCGCTCGCCAGCAGCTTTTCCAGCGCCGCCACGCAAGCCGCGCCCTCCGGCGCCGCGAAGATGCCTTCCTCGGATGCCAGCGCGGAGGCCGCGTCGAGGGCTTCCTGGTCGCTCACCGCGATGGCCGTCCCGTGGCTGGCGCTCACCGCTTCGAGCACCAGGAAATCGCCCAGTGGCTTCGGCACCCGCAGCCCCGCCGCCACCGTGTGCGCGCCTTCCCAGAAGCGGCTCCGCGCTTCGTTCTCCTGAAATGCCCGCACCACCGGCTGGCAGCCCTCCATCTGCACGGCGATCATCTTCGAACGCCGCGACCCGATCCACCCCAGCAGCTCCATCTCCTCGAAGGCCTTCCACATGCCGATCATCCCCACGCCGCCGCCGGTGGGGTAGAAGATGGCGTCCGGCAGATCCCAGTCCATCTGCTCGGCCACTTCATAGCCCATCGTCTTCTTGCCTTCGATGCGATAGGGCTCCTTCAGCGTGCTCACGTCGAACCATTCGCCCGCCGCGCACAGTTCCGCGCACAGCCGCCCGCAGTCGCTGATCAGTCCGTCCACCAGAGTGACCTCCGCCCCGTAGGCGCGGCACTCCAGGTAATTCGGCTGCGGCGCGTCCCGCGGCATGAAAATCCGCGCCTCGATTCCGGCCGCCGCCGCATAGGCCGCCAGCGCGCTCGCCGCGTTGCCCGCCGAAGGGATCGCCACCCGCCGTATGCCCAGCTCCACGCACATCGAGATCGCGCAGGAGAGGCCGCGCGCCTTGAACGACCCGGTGGGGTTGAGCCCTTCGTCCTTCACCCAAACCGCATCGCCGCCCAACCGAGCCCCCAGCCGCCGCGTGCGCACGAGCGGCGTCCATCCCTCGCCGAGCGAAACGACGGACTCCGGCCGGGGCGGCAGCACGGGAGCGTAGCGCCACATGTTGGCAGGCCCTTGTCCCACGTCGCGCCGGCGCCAGCGGCGCCGTATGGTATCCAGATCGTAGCGGACCAGCAGCGGACCGCCGCACTCGCAGAGGTTCGCGATCCGCCCCGCCTCCACGGGCCGATGACACAAACTACACTCCAGACGCGCCACTTTGGACATGGTCAACTCGTGAGTCTAACATCCGGTGCGCCGCGCCTCCCGCGCGCGCCGGCCGCCGTATCGGCGTCCTATTTCTGGTCGAACAGCGTTCCCCGGCGCAGCCGCTCACCCTCGTACACCACCAGCGAAATGCGCTCGGTGGCCGAAATGTCCTGCAGCGGGTTGCCGTCCACCAGCACGAAGTTCGCCCGGAGACCCTGGCGGATGAAACCGATCCGCCCATCGGCGTGAAGCATGCGCGCCGCGTTCCCCGTAGCCGCCTGCAGCGCCACCGCCGCGGGGATTCCCGCCTGCACCCAGAGCTGCAGCTCGCGGTGCAGCGATGGGCCGGGAAACACCAGCGGATACCCGGAGTCCGTCCCCATCACCAGCGGAACTCCCGCGGACCACGCGCGCAGCAGGTTCCCGCGCGCCACCGCCAGCGCCGCTTGAAACTCCGCCGCCTTGGCCTGGTCGGCGGTCTTGCCGGACGCGATTAGCGCGCGCGTGGCGTTCAGCTCGCCCGGCGCCACCGCCTGCGCCGTGAGCGAATCGTCCAGGCCCGCCGCGCTCGCGCCGTAATAGCGCGCGTACGCATCCGCCACCGACAGCGTCGGATCGTAATAGACGCCCGCTTTCGCCATGCGGTCCACCAGCGTCTCCGGCAGTTCGTCGCGCCACGCGCCGCCTTCCACGGAAGCCGCGCCCACGTCCAGCGCGTCGGCCACGTCCAGCGCGCTTGAGGTCTGAATCGCCAGCGGCAGATGCGCGGCGCGGCCTTCGTCGGCCAGCGTGCGCGCCAGCAGCAGATCCATGCGGTCCGTGGTTTCGCCGTCGCCCCAGCCGTCTTCCAGCACCGCCGTGAAGCCGTTGACGCCGTCCTGGATCAGCCGGCGCGTTTCGCGGCGGACGTCATCCGGCGTCTTCGGCGTACGGATCAATTGCGCCGTCAGGCGTCCGCGCGCCGCCGCCGGCAGCAGCGACAGAAACTCCGTGCCGTGCGCGGCGTCGGCCGTGAACAGCGGCCCGTAGACGAAGATCTGCGAACCGAGCTTCGCCGCGCTGGCGATATCCGCGCGCAGCGCCAGTGCATCGGCCGGATCGTCGCCCGCGCTGCGAGCCGCCGTAACGCCGCTGTAGAGCATCGCAGCGGCGGCGCGCGCCATGGCCTTGGAAGCGTTGTAGTCCGCGCCCGCCGGTCCGCCCGGCGCCGCTAGATGCACGTGGGCGTCAATAAGTCCGGGCAGCAGCGTCTTCCCCGCGGCCTCCACCAGATCCGCCTTGAGGCTGTCCGCATCCGGCGCCGCGCCTTCGTAAACCGCCGCAATCCGGCCGTCGCGCACCAGCACCGAGCCGTTCTCGATCACCTTCCCGTCGCCCGTGAAAATGCGCGCGTCGCGAATCAGAAACGACCCGGCTCGCTCCATATCGCGATAGAAGCCTTCGTTCTCTCCCAGGTGCGATTTCGTGAAGCCGCGCACCGCGCCCAGTACCAGGAAAGGAGCCAGCACCGCCAGCGCCCACAGCTTGTTGCGCGGCGTGATCTTCTCTTCCTTTTCCCAGCGGAACAGGTGCGCCGCCACGAATGTCCCCAGCGCCACCGTCAGCAGCAACGCGCCCACGCTTGCCCCGTGGCGCAGAATCGACTGGTTGCGGTAGAAGATCCCCTGAAACCCCTCCACCAGGTACGAGGCCGGCATGAATTCGGCCAGCGTCTGCACCCACTTCGGCAGAATCGCCGACGGAATCGTCGCGCCGCTCAGCAGCAGCATCGGCAGGTAGAACACCTGCGTCAGGATGGTGGCCTCCTGCATGGTGTTGGTCACCGCCGCGAGAATCAACCCGATGGCGCGCATGGCCCACAGCCCGAGCGAAACCATCAGCAACAGCGAGAACCATTGCCGCGGCACGGGCATGGAGTAGCCGAAATGCGCCACAGCCAGCAGCACCACCACCAGCGGCATGTACAGCAGCCAACCGGCCGCCATGGATGCCGTCAAAATCGGCCACGGCGTAATGGGAGTCACTTTGAAGCGCCGCAGGATATTGGCTTCGCGCTCCTGCACCGCGCGCATGCCCGCGCCCCACAGCCCGTTGCCCAGAATGCCCATAGTCAGCACCATACCCAGGTAATAGGAGATGCCGTTGCCACCGCCGCCGAAGAGGCTGCCGAAGCCGAAGAAGAAGATCAGCGGAAAGATGTAGTTGAAGAACAGCACCGAGCGGTCGCGCAAGGTGAGCCGCATGTTGCTCTGGAACAGGGCGATGTAGGGTCGCATCCGAAACGCCTAGTTTCGCACAGCCACGCCTAGCGCCAGAGGCGTTCGTCCAGAGCGCGGACGTGCGTGCGGATGACGCGAATGCCGGCGCTCAGGGGATGGCGCGGGTTGATCGGGCAATTCCATGTCGCCGGGACAATCACCGAAGGCACGCGCCACTAGTCCCGCAGGCTCTTGCCGGTCAGCTCGATGAAGGCGTCTTCCAGCGACGGGCGCTTGATGTGAATGTCCGTGGGCTCGATGCCCTTTTCGTCGAGCCACTTCATCAGGTCCACAATCGAGCGCGCGGGGCGCCGCGAGATTACCGAGAGGCGCGTGCGGCGCTCGTCGAGAGAAACGCGGTCGGCGTCGCGCCAGGGCGGCAGATCGCCCGCGAGGGGCTCGGAGACTTCGATTTCAATCGTCGATTCGCCCGAGGCGCGGTCTTGAATCTCGCGCGGCGCGCCGATGGCGACGATGCGTCCTTCGTCCACGATGGCCACGCGGTCGCACAGCTTCTCTGCTTCCTCGATGTAATGCGTGGTCAGAAGGATGGTGCGCTGCTCGCGGCGCAAGTCCAGCACCAGGTCGCGGATTTCCAGGCGCGCCTGTGGATCGAGCCCCGTGGAGGGCTCGTCCAGAAACAGCGTCTGCGGATCGTTGAGCAGCGCCAGGGCGAGCGCCAGCCGCTGCTTCTGGCCGCCGGAGAGTGTGGCGTATTGCGCTTCGCGCTTTTCCCAGAGCAGCAGCCGCTTCAGCAGCGTCTCGCCGTCCACGGTGCGCGTGTAGAGCGCCGCGAACAGCTCCACGGCTTCGCGGACCTTCAGCTTGTCCTGCAGCCGCGTGGCTTGCAGGCACACCCCGATGCGGTCCTTCAGCGCGCGCGTCTGCACTTCCGGATCGTGCCCCAAGACACTAACGCGCCCGCCGGAGCGCGTCCGCAAGCCTTCGAGGATCTCGACCGTGGTGGTCTTCCCCGCCCCGTTCGGCCCCAGCAAGGCGAACACCTCGCCCGCGTGGACCTCGAAATCGATGCCCTTCACGGCCGCGAGATCGCCGTAGTTCTTGCGCAAACCTTCGACTTCGATGGGGTGGGGCATGGGTAAACCAGTTATTAGTTATCAGTTATTAGTTATCAGTTAGCGTGTCTGGCTACGGTGCGCCGCCGGCATAGCTCATAGCTGGTGA
>DATKOS010000267.1:0-2233 GCA_035524535.1 Bryobacteraceae bacterium | reverse complement strand
ACCGGGCTGGCCGCCGCCCACGAAGATCTTGTAATCCCCCGCCGCCACCAGCCTGGTTCCTGCTTCATTCACCATGCTGAGGTCGCGCGGGTCCAGGGTCAACTTCACGTGCTGCGTTTTTCCCGCCGCAATGCTCACCCGCGAGAAGCCGCGCAGCGCCTTCAGGGGAGCGCCCGGCAGCTTGGGGAATTCAATGTAAGCCTGCACCACTTCGTCGCCGTCCTTGCCGCCCGTGTTCTTCACGTCCACGTCAATCGTCAGATTGCCGCCGGCCTTCAGGCTGGAAGTGGAAAGCTTCGCGTTGCTGTACGCGAACTTCGTGTAGCTCAACCCGTACCCGAACGGGTAGAGCGGCTGGCCCGTGAAGTAGCGGTACGTGCGGTTGGTCATCGAGTAGTCGTCGAAAGGCGGCAGATCGTTCACGCTCTTGTAGAACGTGACCGGCAGACGCCCCGCCGGATTGTTCGCGCCGGAGAGCGTCTCGGCGATGGCCGCGCCGCCCTCTTCACCCGGGTACCAGGATTCCACAATCGCGTTGGCGTTCTGGTTGGCCCAGTTCACGCTCAGCGCGCTGCCGTTCATCAGCACCACCACCAGCGGCTTGCCCGTACCCTTCACCGCTTCGAGCAGCGATTCTTCGTCCTTGGGAAGATCCAGCGAAGTGCGGTCGCCGCCGGAGAAGCCTTCCAGGTTGACGCGCATTTCCTCGCCCTCGAGTTCGCGGGTGATGCCCACCACGGCCACTACCACATCGGCTTGCTTGGCGGCCGCCACGGCCGAATCCAGGCTGGTGTCTCCGGCGCGCCAGGAGAGCGTTGCGCCCCCGCCGCCGAAGCCTCCGCGCCCGCCGAATCCGCGCCCGGCTGCATTGGCCGGAGCCGCCGCCGGAGCACTGCGGAAGTATTCCACCTTCAGCGCGTAGCTCTTGTTCTTGTCGAGCTGCACCGTCTTGGTCCGCGCCGCGGCGATGGCCGGGTCAGCCGGAGCGCCGAAGCCGCGGCCGCCGCCGGCGTTGGCGTGCTCCACCCAATCGTCAATCAACAGCTTGCCGTCCAGCCAAACGCGAACGCCGCCCTGACCGCCGGCCTCCAGCGTGTAGGTATTGGTGTCATCCGCCTTCAGGTTGGTGGTGTAGCGAATGGAGAGGTCGCCCTGTCCCACGCCTTCCGGCATTCCTGCCCCCGCGCCGCGCCCGCCGCCGCCCCGCCCTCCGAATCCAAGCTGCTCCTCGGTGCGAGTGGCCGCCGGAGTTCCGGACAGGTCCTTGTTGTTGAAATAAACCGCCGTGATGCCGGGCTGGCCGGCATCGGTGCGATAGGCCGTCGCGGGAATGGTCACCGGCGCGCGCAGGAACGAGGTTCCAGGAGTGAAAGTCACCTGGTCGTTCTTGAACTCCTGCCGAATGCCGTCGATCGGCATCACATAATGCGGGTTGGTGCCGTTGTAGTTGCCTTCGATGGCCGGAATGGAATCCGCCAGCGGCCCTACCACCGCAATCTTCTTCACCGACGATTTCAGCGGCAGCGTGCCGTCATTCTTGAGCAGCACGATGGCCTCACGCGCTTCCTTGTGGGCCAGTTCGCGGTGTGCGGCGCTGTCGTTCTCAGAGAACGGAATCTGCGCGTACTTCACCATGGAGGGAGGGTCGAACATGCCCAGTTTGAACCGCGCCGTAAACAGGCGCTTGAGATTGGTATCGGCGTCCTGCTGGCTGATCAAGCCCTTTTGCAGGGCGGGCAGGTACCCGTTGGTTCCGTCGGCGCCGCAATCCAGATCGTCGCCGCGCTTCAATGACTGGGCAGCCGCATCGGCGATGGTCGGGACGAACCCATGCCCGCGGGGAGCGGGATTCGAAATGTCGGCGATCGCGCCGCAATCCGAAGTCACGTAGCCGTTGAAGTGCCAGGCGCCGCGCAGCGTATCCTGCAGCAGGAACTGGTTCACGCATGCCGGCTGGCCGTTGATGCTGTTATACGCGCACATCACCGAATCCGCCTTGCCGTCCACAATGGCCGCGCGGAAGGCCGGCAGGTACGTGTCCTCTTCGTCGTGCAGGGAGACCTTGACATCGATGCTGTGCCGCGACGGCTCCGGACCACTATGAACCGCGAAATGCTTCGGCGTGGCGATCACCTTGAAGTACTTCGGATCCTCGCCCTGCATGCCCTTCACGAACGCCTCGCCCATCTGTCCCGCCAGAAACGGATCTTCGCCGTAGGTTTCCTGGCCGCGG
>DATKOS010000266.1:0-17603 GCA_035524535.1 Bryobacteraceae bacterium | reverse complement strand
CGAGCGATTTTCTTTCCTTTACTTTATCCCCCTGGCAGTGGTAGCCTAAGTGTCTGATAATGCGTACAGTTGACTTGATTCAGCGGAAACGCGACGGGCGTGAGCTTACGCCGGAAGAGATCGAGTACCTGATTAGCGGCTACACCAGCGGCGACATCCCGGACTACCAGATGTCTTCGTTCCTGATGGCCGTCTATTTCCAGGGCATGACGGATCGCGAGGTCAGCAGCCTCACCGAGTGCATGTTGCGCTCCGGTGACAGCGTGGACCTGTCGGCCGTTCCCGGCGTGAAGGTGGACAAGCATTCGACCGGCGGCGTGGGCGATAAGACCAGCTTGATTGTTGCGCCCCTTGCGGCAGCGGCGGGCGTGGTGGTGCCCATGATGTCCGGGCGCGCGCTGGGCCATACGGGCGGCACGCTGGACAAACTGGAATCGATTCCCGGCTTCCGCACGAACCTGACGGCGGAGGAGTTCCAGAAGCAGCTCGCCGAAATCGGCTTGTGCTTCATCGGGCAGACGGGGCAATTGGCTCCGGCGGACATGAAGCTGTACGCGCTTCGCGACGTGACGGCGACGGTAGAATCGATTCCGCTGATTTCGTCGTCCATCATGTCGAAGAAGCTGGCCGAAGGGGTGGACGCCCTGGTGCTGGACGTGAAGGTGGGCGCGGGCGCGTTCATGAAGAAGCAGGTGGATGCGCGGCGGCTGGCGCAGATGATGGTGGGCATTGGGCGGCGCATGGACAAGAAGGTCCAGGCGCTGATTACGGATATGAGCCAGCCCCTCGGCTTCGCGGTGGGTAATGCGCTGGAAGTGATGGAGGCTTCGCAGACGCTGCAGAACGCCGGCCCGCACGACCTGACCAAGCTTTCGCTCGAACTGGCCGCGCGCATGATCCACGTGGGCAAGAAGGCGGCCACGCTTGAAGAAGCGCGGCGCATGGCGGAGACGCACCTGGTGAACGGCACGGGCTTCCTCAAGCTGAAGCAGGCCGTGGCGGCGCAGGGCGGGAACGCGCAGGCGCTGGACCGCTTCGAGCTGCTGCCCAACGCCACGGGCATGCGCGAAGTGGTTTCGCCGCGTGGCGGGTACGTGACGTCGATTGACGCGGAGGATATTGGCGCGGCTTCCAATCTGATTGGAGCCGGGCGCGAGCGGCGCGAGGACGCCATTGACCCGGCCGTGGGCATCATCCTGGAAGTGAAGGCCGGCGAGAAGGTGGATGCGGGTTCGGTTCTGTGCCGCCTCTACTACACGGCCGAAGACCGCGTGGAAGAGGCCGCCGAAATGGTGGAGGATGCGTTCCGCATCTCCGGCCAGAAGCCCGAGGAGCGCGAGCTGATCCTAGAAGTCGTGGGGTAAGATGGGCCGCTTCACCGGCTTCCTAGGCCTGGTCGTCATTATGGCGGTTGCGTGGCTGTGCTCCAACCGCAAGAAGGCCATCAAGCTGCGGCTGATTTGCTGGGGGCTGGGGCTGCAATTCGGCTTCGCGCTGCTGGTGCTGAAGACGGATTTCGGCAAGGTATTTCAAGCCATCGGCGCGGGCGTGACGGCTATGCTGGGGTTCTCCGAGGCCGGCACCAGCTTTCTGTTCGGCAATGAACTGGGCACGAAGGGCGGACCTTATGGCGTGATTTTCGCCTTCCAGGTGCTGCCCATCATCATTTTCATCGCCTCCTTTTTCTCCATCCTTTATTACCTGGGCATCATGCAGTGGATGGTGCGGGGCATGGCGGTGGGCATGCAGAAGGTGATGGGCGTGAGCGGCGCGGAATCCCTGAACGTGGCGGCGAGCATCTTCATGGGGCAGACGGAGGCGCCGCTGACCATCAAGCCGTTTCTGGCAGGGCTCACGGAGTCCGAGCTTTTCGTCATCATGACGGCGGGCATGGCGCACGTAGCCGGTTCCACCATGGCGGCTTACGTGAAAGTGGCGGGCGTCTCCGTGACGCATCTGCTGACGGCCGTCATCATGACCGCGCCGGCCACCATCATGCTGGCCAAGATCTTCATTCCGGAGACCGAGAAGCCGGCTACGGCGGGCCGCGTGGAAATCCAGGTGGAAAAAACCGCGGTGAACGTGATTGACGCGGCGGCGCAGGGCGCGGGCGACGGGCTGCAACTGGCGCTCAACGTGGGCGGCATGCTGATTGCGTTTCTGGCGCTGATCGCCATGCTGAACGGCATTCTTGGGTGGGTGCACGGGCTGCCGATGATGGGGTGGCTGCCGCCTTCCCTGCAGCAGATTTTCGGCGTGCTGCTGGCGCCGGTGGCATGGATGATGGGCGTGCCGTGGAAGGACGCTTCCGCCATCGGCAACCTCCTGGGCACGCGCGTGGTGACCAATGAGTTCGTGGCGTTTCTGGCGCTGGGGCCGATGAAGGCGTCGCTGGAGCCGCGGTCGTTCGTGATCGCCACCTATGCGCTGTGCGGGTTCGCGAACTTCAGCTCCATCGCCATTCAGATTGGCGGCATTGGGGCGCTGGCGCCGAACCGCAAGTCGGATCTGGCGCGGCTGGGATTGCGCGCGGTGGCTGCCGGCTCCATGGCGAACTTCATGTCCGCATGCATCGCGGGGATGTTGTTGTGAGTTCCCCGCGCGCGGCGGCCAGAGCCTTCATTGAAGGCCGCTGCGCCCTGCGCCCGTCCGTGGCCGTGGTGCTCGGCAGCGGTCTGGGCGGCTTCGCCGAAGCGCTGGCGGACCGCGTGGAGATCCCCTACTCGGATATTCCAGGCTGGCCGGCCTCCACGGCCGTGGGGCACGCCGGCAAGCTAATCCTCGGCCGCCTTGGCGCGCAGCAAGTTGCGGTGATGGCCGGGCGCGCGCACCTGTATGAAGGCTATACGCCGGAGCAGGTGACCTTCGGCGTGCGCGTGCTGGGAAGCCTGGGCGTGCGTTCCGTGGTGTTCACCAACGCCGCCGGCGGCATCAACTTGACGTTCCGGCCGGGCGCGCTGGTGTTGATTTCCGACCACATCAACCTGCAGGGGAGCAATCCGCTGGCGGGGCCGAACGACGATTCGCTGGGCCCGCGCTTTCCCGATATGTCCGAAGCCTATTCGCGGCGGTATCGCGATGTGGCCACGTTGGTGGCGTCTGAAATCGGCGTTGAGGTGACCGAGGGCGTGTACGCGGCCATGCTCGGGCCCAGCTATGAGACGCCGGCCGAGATCCGCTTCCTGCGTACGATTGGCGCGGACGTAGTGGGCATGTCCACGGCCGCGGAGGTGATCGCGGCGAATCACATGGGGATGAAGGTCCTGGGCATATCCTGCGTGACCAACATGGCCGCCGGCGTTCTGCCGAAGAAGATCCATCACGGGGAAGTGCTGGAAACGGGAGCCATGGTGCGGGACACCCTGGTGCGCTTTCTCACGGCGCTCCTGCCGCGCCTGGACGGAGAGCAGGCGTGAACGACGAACTGATTGCCGCCGCGCTGGCCGCGCGGGCGCGCGCGGTGGCGCCCTTTTCGAATTTCCAGGTGGGCGCGGCGCTGGAGGATTCCGATGGGCTGGTTCACACGGGCTGCAACGTGGAGAACGCCACTTACGGGCTGACGATTTGCGCGGAGCGCGTGGCGGTTTTCAAGGCGCTTTCCGAGGGGGCGCGCCAGTTCCGGCGCATCGCCATTGCGGCGGATACCGAAACGCTGACGCCGCCTTGCGGGGCATGCCGCCAAATCCTCTGGGAGTTTTGCGGAGACGTGGAGATCCTGCTGGCGAATCCGCGCGGGAAGACCGAGAGCTACCGGCTGAAGGACCTGTTTCCGAAGCCGTTCGATACGACGTACCTTTAGCGCTCGCGGGCCGTCAGGCGAACGCCTCATCCTCTGCGCTCGAATAGAGGCTGCTCCCGTACTCGGTCATCCCGCCCCGTTTGTGAAGTCATAGACCGGCGTCTTGCATGCTTCAGTGTTAACCTGTCCCAAAGCCCTGGAATGCGACGAATCCTCATCGCCTTCGTCTTCGTTTGCGCCCTGGCCGCCGAACCGGCGGATTGGATCTGGAGCGGGCGGTATGTGATCACCGAGAATGCGCAGAAGCGCGTGATTGCGGGCGGCGCGGTGGCGGTGCGCGGCGACCGCATCGTGGGCGTGGGAACCAAGACGGAGATCGACGCGCGCTTTCAGGCGGCGCAGCGATTGGACCTGCCGGACGTCATCCTGGCGCCGGGGCTCATCAACACGCACACGCACGCGGCCATGGCGCTGTTCCGCGGCCTGGCAAACGACCAAACCCTTCAAGACTGGCTCAACAAGTACATGTTCCCGGCCGAAGCCAAGAACGTGACGGCCGATTTCGTGCACTGGGGCGTGCGGCTGGGCTGCCTGGAAATGCTGCTCGGCGGGACCACCACGTTCACCGACATGTACTACTTCGAAGACGTAGCGGCGCAGGCGGCCAAGGAAGCCGGCATGCGCGGCGTGCTGGGCGAGACCATCATCGGCTTCCCTTCCCCGGACGCCAAGAGCACGGACGCCGCGCTGCAGCTCGCCGAAGCGTTCCTGCAGCGGTACCGCAACGACGCGCTCATCACGCCGGCCGTGGCGCCGCACGCGATCTACACGAATTCGGACACGGCGCTGCGGCAGGCGCGGGCGCTGGCCAACCGATACCGCGCCCCGCTGCTGATCCACCTTTCGGAAACCAAGAAGGAAAATGACGACGCCGAGGCCCAGCGGCATCGCAGCCCCACGCAGGCTCTGGATGCGCTCGGCGTCCTCGGCGGCCGCACGGTAGCAGCGCATTGCGTGTGGATGAGCGATGCGGACCTGCGCATCATTCAAGCGCACGGCGTGGGCGTGGCGCATTGCCCATCCAGCAACATGATGCTGGGCAGCGGCGTGGCGCCGGTCCCGAAGATGTTGGCCATGGGCATCGCTGTGGGCCTCGGTCCAGACGGCCCGGCGGGCAGCAACAACGATTTCAACATGTTCGAGGAGATGGATCTGGCGGCTAAGCTGCAGAAGATCTCGGCGCTGAACCCGCGCGCGCTTTCCGCGGCCGCGGCGCTGGAAATGGCCACCATGGGCGGCGCCCGCGCGCTGGGCATGGAAAAGGAAATTGGGTCCCTTGAACCCGGCAAGCGCGCGGACATGATCGCCGTGAGCCTGGGCCGCCCCAACGCCGTGCCCGTATACGACGCCATTTCCCAGATGGTCTATTCGCTGAAGGCGGAGGACGTGCGGGACGTGATGGTGAACGGCCGCCCTGTGGTGCGCAACGGCGTGTGCGTCACGCTGAACCGGCAGGAGATTCTGCGGAAAGCCGGGGAGTACGGCGCGCGGGTGGCGGCTTCGCTGAAGTGAGCGGGCCGGGCGCTCGACTCGGGATGCGACCGGGACGTGAATTGCCGGGGGCTACTTGGTCCGCGGCGTGACTTCGTCTCCCGCCTTTTGCGGCGTGTCCCCCGGGAGAGCCACCAGTTCCCCCGCGCTGAGGCCCTGGGTCACTTGGGCCAGCGCTACGTTGGAAATGCCGGTTTTCACGGGACGCCGTTCCAGGCGATTTCCGGAGAGGGCCAGAACATAGTCGCCGGAGGGATCGCGGCGCAGAGCCTCTTTGGGAATCACCAGAGCGTCCGGCGCCTGGGCGGTACGGATTTCCGCGTTGACGTTCGCGCCGATGGGAAGTTCGCGGCCCGGGTTCTCAATCACGCAGGCAACTTCGCCCACCTGCCGCGATCCGAGAGTTTCAATGCGGTCCGGCAGTTGCTCCACCGTGCCCTGCCAGGTCTTGCCCGGCAGCGCGTCCCAAGTGATGGCCACCGGCTCGCCCTCCGAAACCCGGCCCAGCTCCGGCTCGTCCACGTAGACGCGCACGCGCAGGCGGTCCGTGAGGCCGATCTTGGCGATGGGCGCGCCCACGGCCAGGTATTCGCCCTGCCGTGCGTCGAGCTCATAAACCACGCCCGCCATGGGCGCCTTGATCAGGGCTTGCGAAGCGCGCTCGTGAGCGAGTTTCAAAGCGGTCTCGGCGGCATCCAGGCGGGCCTTGGCGGCCGCCACGTCGGTTTGCGCCACGAGCGAAGCGCGGCGCTTGGTGAGCCCATCAATCTCCAACTGCGTCTGGCGGACTTTATCCGCGGCAGCGGCGGCGTCCTGCGCGGTGGCGGCCTGCTTGTCCGCCAGGCGCTTCAGGGCGTCCGCGTCGCGCTGCTCCTGTTGCAGATCCAGGCGGGCGCGCGAGAGGCTATTCTCGATTTCCGCGAGCTCCGCCGGCCGGCCGCCGCCTTGCAGCGTCTGCAAGTCGGCCTTCAGCTCGTTCACGCGGGCCTCGCCGGATTGGATATCGGCCTGCAGCGACGGATCGCCTAGAGCCGCCAGCTCGGCGTCCTTGGCGACGCCCTTGCCCTCCTGCGCGGGAACCTCGTTGACGACGCCGGCGATTTCGGAGCGCACGTCCTGCCAGACAAGCGGTTCCGTCTTGCCGTTGGTGGGAATGGCGGCTACCAGCGCTTGCTGGCGCACACGAGCGAAGGAAACCTCGGGCGGGTTGTGGCTGCGCAGAAGCTGCCAACCGCCAACGCCGATGGCGGCGAAGCCCGCCAGCACCCACAGGAGCTTCTTCAAGTCGCGATCTCCACCTCTATTAATAGCGTAGTTGCCGCTCGGCTCGCGCCTGCGTATCGGATCCGTTCCGGCGAAGCGGCGGAGCGGCCGTACGGCCGGCCAGCGCGGTTACGCCAGTTCCAGTTCGATCCTCTTGGCGGCCGGGTCCAGCTTCACGATGCGGAAACTGCGGATCTGCCCGGAGCGCGGCGGCTCCTGCCGGGCGCCCTGCCCGCCCTTCCACTTGGCCTGCAACATGGAGGTCAGCGAGGAAAGGTCCGCGGCGTCGGCGGCGGCCGGCTTGCTCTCGGATTCTCCGGCGCCGGAGCGGCAGGTGGCCTGCACGCCTTCACCCAGTTCCACACGCGCCCTTCCGCCGGAGACCTCGGTCATGCGGCCGGTCACCACGTCGCCTTCCTTGTGTTCCGCAATGTATTCGTCCAGGCTCGTGGGGACCAGTTGCTTCATGCCCAGCCGCAGACGGCGGCGCTCCACGTCGGCCTCGAGAACCTGCGCCTTCACGGTCTGCCCGACTTTCAGCACGTCCTGCGGATGGTCGATACGCTTCTCGGCGCTCAGGTCGCCCACGTGGATCATGCCTTCCAACCCTTCCGCAAGCTGCACGAACGCGCCGAACTTGGTGAGGCTGGAGACCGTCCCTTCCACAACGGACCCGGCGGGAAACTTGGCCGGAACGTCCGCCCACGGGTCGCCCAGCGCCTGCTTCAATCCCAACGCAATGCGGCGGTCCGCCTGGTTGACGCCGAGAACGACCACGTCCACCTGTTCGCCCGGCTTCACCACGTCGGCGGGCTTCCGCACCTTCTTGGACCACGACATCTCGGAAAGGTGGATGAGGCCCTCGATACCTTTCTCAAGCTCGACGAAGGCGCCGAAGTCCGCCACGCGGGTGATGGTTCCCTTGACGCGGTCGCCCACCTTGTACTTCTCATTCGCCAGATCCCAGGGGTGCGGCTGAAGCTGCTTCATGCCGAGCGAAATGCGGCGCTTGGCCGCATCCACTTTCAGCACCTTGGCTTCCACTTCCTGCCCGATGGTGAGCACGTCCGCGGGCTTGCTCACGCGCGACCAGGAGATGTCCGCCACGTGCAGCAGCGCATCCACGCCGCCGATGTCCACGAAGGCGCCGTAATCCGTGAGACCCCGCACCGCGCCGCGGATCGTTTCGCCTTCCTTGATCTCGGCGTAACGGCGTTCGCGGGAGGCCTGCTCTTCTTCTTCCAGCACGGCGCGGCGGTCCACCACTACGTCCTCATCCGCCACGTCCAGCTTGATGATGCGGCAGCGAATTTCCTGGCCGACCAACTTCTCCATCTCGGCCGCGTCCCGGGCGCCGGAGCGCGACGCCGGCATGAAGGCGCGCACGCCCACATCCACGTTCAGGCCGCCCTTCACCACGGCGGACACTACGCCGGCGACCGCGGCTTTCTCCGCGAAGGCCTTTTCGAGCGAGGACCAATCCTTGGGCCGCTTAACGGCGATGCGCGAAAGCTCGTAGTAACCCTCGTCGCTGCGTCCCTTGATGGACACGATTAGCTTGTCGCCGGCCTTGACGGTCTCGCCGGCCTTTTGAAGGTCGGCCAGCGGGATGAGGCCCTCGGTCTTGAAGCCGATATCGAGAAACACCGAATCGGCGGAAACGGCGATCACTACGCCTTCCAGCCCGCGCTCGCCTTGCTCGGGGCGGTGCTGATGCGCCTGTTCGTACTGGGAGAGGATATCGCCGAAAGACTCGGCGCTCTCGTTGTTAGGCTGCGAATCGGTAGGGGCGGTCCTATCCTGATCGAGCGGGCTTGGGTTGACCATGAGGCTTACCTCCTCATTGTGGCATAATCCCGGCAGGGATATCATTGTGCCTCAAGAGTCGAATATCCGCTGGTTCAAGGTGATCCGGCCCCAGGATTTCGTCTGGATTCTGCTCTTCGCCGCGCTGGCCGTCACCCTCCCCGAGCGCATCCGCGACGCCCCTTCCATCACCTGGCTGGTGGGGCTGGCGATTGTGCAGGTGCTGGAGCCAAAGATCCCCTCGCTCGATACCACGCGCGGGCACATTTTCTGGATTGTGCTGAAGCTGGGTCTGGGGTACATGCTGATCGGGTATACCTACGGGATCGAAAGCCGCTATTGGCTGGTGCTGCTCTTTCCCGTGGTCAACGCGGCCACGCTGCTGGGAGCGGCCGGCACGCTGGCGTTCACCCTGCTGGCCAGTGGCGCGTACCTTTCGTTTTTCCTCATCCACCCGGGCCCATACACCGGTCCGGAGTGGGAGCAGTTGACCGTGCGGCTGATTTCCCTGGCCATCGTCGGGAACCTGGCGAACACCATGGCGGAGGATCTGCGGGCGCAAACGCGCCAGTCCCGGCGTACCGCCGAACAGCTTTCCGCGGCCAACGCCCAACTGCGCGAGGCGGAAGAGGCCGTGCGGCGCTCGGACCGCCTGGCCGCCCTGGGGCAGCTTACCGCCGGGCTGGCGCATGAGCTGCGCAATCCGCTGGGCACCATCAAAGCCTCGGCGGAAATGCTCTCGCGCAGCGTTTCGGAGAATGCCGTGGCGCGCGAAGTGGCTGGGTTCATCGCCTCCGAAGTGGACCGCACCAATTCCCTGGTTACGCGCTTCCTGCAATTCGCGCGCCCGCTGCAGGCGCGGCTTGAGGTAGCGGACCTGGCGCAGGCGCTGGACCGGGCGCTCGCCATGGTGGAAAAGGAAACCCCGGCGGTCTCCATTTACAAGAACTACGAGCCGGGCATTCCGCCGTTTCCCTTTGACGCGGAGCTGATGGAGCGGGTCTTCTACAACCTGGCGTTGAACGCCGCGCAGGCCACCGCCGCGGGAGGGGCCATTACGGTGAAGGCCAGAATCGCCGACGGGACCGCCGAAGTGGCGTTCATCGACCGCGGCGTGGGCATCGATCCCCGGCAGCTCGATTCCATTTTCAACCCGTTCGTGACCACCAAGAAGGAGGGCGTGGGCCTGGGCCTGGCCATTGTTTCCACGATTGTGGATGAGCACGGCGGTAAAATATCGGTGGAAAGCGAGCCGGGCAAAGGCAGTATATTCCGTGTGTTTCTGCCGATGGACCGGGCCGCATCGCCGCCCTCCGCATGAAGAGACGCATCCTGGTTGTGGAAGACGAAGAGAAGCTGCGGCGCGTCATCGAGCTGCAACTGGCCTCCTCCGGCTTCGACGTGGATAAAGCCGCCACCGCCGAAGAGGCGCTGAAGATCGTGGACCGCGCGGACCTCGTCCTCACGGATTTCAAGCTGCCCGGCATGGACGGCATGCAACTGCTGGCGCTGATCCGGCGGCGGAACGCGCAAGTGCCGGTGATCATGATGACGGCCTTCGGGAGCATTGAAACGGCCGTGGAATCCATGAAGGCTGGCGCCACGGATTTCCTGCTGAAGCCCTTCTCGCTCGATCACCTGATGCAGGTGGTCAATAAGGCGCTCGAAGTACGCGAACTGCGCGACGAGAACCGCAAGCTGAAGGCCGAGCTGGGCCGGCGCTACGAGTTCGATAACATCATCGGCCGCAGCGAAGCCATGCAGGAGATTTTCGCCGCTATTGAGCGCGTGGCGCCCACACGCGCCACCGTGCTGCTGGCGGGCGAGAGCGGCGTGGGAAAGGACCTCATCGCGCGGGCCATCCATTTCCATTCGCCGCGCCGCGACCGGCCGCTGGTGAAGATCAATTGCAGCGCCCTGCCGGAGAACCTGATGGAGAGCGAGTTGTTCGGCTACGAGAAAGGCGCTTTCACCGGCGCCAGCGCCTCCAAGCCGGGCAAGTTTGAGCAGGCCGACACGGGAACGGTGTTTCTGGACGAGATCGGCGACGTGCCGGCCAACGTTCAGGTGAAGCTGCTGCGGATTTTGCAAGAGCGCGAATTTGAGCGGCTGGGCAGCAATACGACGCGGCGCATTGACGTGCGCGTGGTGGCGGCCACCAACCAGGACCTGCGCGCGGCGCTGGAGCAGGGGACGTTTCGCGAAGACCTCTACTACCGCCTGAATGTGGTGCCGCTGAACATTCCACCGCTGCGCGAGCGCAAGCAGGACATTCCGTTCCTGGCGAACCACTTCATCCGCAAACTGGCGCCGGACACGGGGTCGCGCGTGGAGTCCATTTCGGACGCGGCCATGGAGAAGCTGGTGGCCTACCACTGGCCGGGCAACGTGCGCGAGCTGGAGAACGTGGTGGAGCGCAGCCTGGTAATGTGCGCGGGCTCGCGGCTGGAGCCCTCCGACATCAAACTGGAGAGCGCGCCCACGCGGCGGCAATCGAGCGACGGCCATTTCGTGCCGGATGGCATGAGCCTGGACGAGTACGAGCGCGAGATCATCCGCGAAGCCCTGAAGCGCGCCGACGGCAACAAGAGCCAGGCGGCAAGGCTGCTGGGGCTCACGCGGAACGCGCTGCGCTATCGCCTGACGCAGATGGGGATGGAGGCGTGAGAAAGGCAGCCGTCAGCCTTCAGCCATCAAACTTCAGCTATTCTGTGGGGAAATGCTGAACCCAAACAATACGTCGCGGATATGCGCGTTTTGGTAGCGCATTTTAGCTGACGGCTGAGGGCTGATGGCTAGCCTCGCTACTGCCATTCGATACCTCGCTCGCGGAGATCCTGCTCTAGTTTCTGGGCGCCTTGAAACACCTCCGCGTCGATGCCGTGCCGCCTGGCGGCTTCCACGAACTCGGGGATATCGTCCGTGTAGAAGCATTCCCCGGGGAGGCAGCCGGCTTCCCGGAGGACGGCCTCATAGATCCTCGGATCGGGCTTCATGGCGTGGATTTCGTGGGAGAGAACAAATCCGTGAAAGTGGCGGAAGTGGGAGTGGTAGCGCGCCGTCACGAGCCCGAAATGCAGCGCGTTGGTGTTGGAGAGCAGCAGCAGGCGGTAACGCGCGGCGAGCCCTTCCAGCAGGCTCTCCGGAACCAGCGGCCCGGTGAAGATGCCGGTCCACACGCCGCAAAAGGCCTCGAAATCCATACGCAGGGAAAGCAGACGCCGCGCCTCCTCAAAGAACTCCAGCGGGGACATGCGGCCGGTTTCCAGGGCCTCCACTAGATTGTGTTCCTCGATGATCCGCGGAATGCGCTCGGGGGAGTGCGGGCAGGCTTCGGCCAGAATGCGGAATCCGGGCTCGAAATCGAAATGGATGAGCACCCGGCCCATGTCGAAGATGACGGTCTTATACACGGCCGTCCCCTTCGCGGCAGCCGGGGGAAAGGCTCAATTCCTTGCGGGCCGCATCTGCAGCCACGACCCGGGGAGAGTAAGCAAGGCGCCGATGGTCAATTCCACGGCGGTGGCGAACCCGCCTGGCTCGAAGCCGTAACCGCTGAAGACGTACCCTTTGACCAGCAGCACGAGTACCGCCAGCGCCCAGACGAAAAACAGAACCGGCAATTTGTGGAGGAACGCCAGCGCCACGGTGAGCAGCCCGAACAGGCCGCCGAAGAAAACGACGTAAGTGAGCGTGGCGCCGCTCCAGGGCAGCATATCGAGCCGCAACGAAGTGGGACTGGAGCCCAGCGCGACCGCGGAGACGCCGATCAGGAAAAGCGCCAGCAGCGCGTGGAAGGCGTAGCTGTAATAACGGACGATCGCCGCAAGCACGAACGCAACCTCCCAAGTAAATTGGAAGCCTGATTCTAGCACTTCTAAACCCTGGCGGGCATTGATTCTTTGGGCCCATGCCACTAGAATGAGGTTAGAAACCTCGCATTTGCGCGCTATGACTAACGAAGCGCCTCTAGGGCCGAGATTCCAGGAAATCCTGCAATCCGTGGTGCGCGCCTACATCGAAACGGGCGAGCCCGTCGGGTCGCGATTTGTCGCCAAGATGCGCAAGGACGCTTTGAGCGCGGCCTCCGTGCGCAATGTGATGGCCGATCTGGCGGACGAAGGCTACCTGGAACAGCCGCACACCTCGGCGGGCCGCATCCCCACGGAGAAGGCGTTCCGTTTCTACGTCCGCTCCCTTACGGCAAGCCGCATGACGGGGCACGATACGGAGCGCATGCGGCAGGAGTTCAGCGATCTGCAGACGGTGGAAGCGCGCGTGGAACGCTCCAGCCAGCTTCTGATGGAGCTGACGCGCAACGTGGGCATTGCCGCGGCGATTCCGGAATTGGCGCAGGAGCTCGACCAGATTGAGCTGGTTCCGCTGGCGGACCGGCGCGTTCTGATGATTCTGGCGACGCGCGACCGCATGGTGCGGCACCGCGTGGTGGCGCTGGATGAGGCGGTGACGCCGGAGCTGCTCGGATCCATCCGCAACTACGTGAACCGCAATTTCACGGGCTGGCAGCTGGGCGCGGCGCGGCGCGAACTGCTGCGGCGCATCCTGGAAGAGCACGAGTTGTTCGACGAAGCCATGCGCCAGTTGCAGACGCTCTACCGCAAGGGCCTGCTGGACCCGGACACTTCCCCGGAAGTCCACATGGAGGGCGCTTCCAATCTGGTGGGCCAGGATTTGCGGCTCACGCAGGAGAAGATGCGCGAACTCTTCCGCGCGCTGGAGGAGAAAAAGCGGCTGATGGATTTGCTGGACCGGTTCCTGGAGCAGCCGGCCGGAGAATTGGAAGTCCACGTGGGGTTGCAGATGGCGCACCCGGCCATGAAGAACCTGGCGCTCATCGGCATGTCCGTTCGCATGGCCGGCGGACTGCCCGCCAAGGTTGCGGTGCTGGGCCCCATGCGCATGCACTATGAGCGTGTGATGGCTGCCGTGCTGCAAACCAGCCGGGCCCTGGAAGCCGCCCGGTTTTAGCGGGCCGGAAGGGCGCGGACCGGGCCGCGCGGCAGGTTTGTTACTCTAAAAGAAAGTGGATACGCCGATTTCTTCCCAGCAGACATCCGATCCAGATCCCGGCGCAGGCGATATGCTACCGGTAGAACCAGTGGAAGGCCAACTCCTGGCCCTGAGCGCCGAACGCGACCAGCTTTTGGCGGAAAAGGCGGACTTGCAGGACCGCCTGCTGCGGCAGCGCGCCGAATTCGATAATTTCCGCCGCCGCGTGGACCGCGATCGCTCCGATTACCTGCAGTATGCGGCCAGGGATCTGGTTTCCTCCATCCTGCCCGTGTTGGACGATTTCGAGCGGGCCTTGCAACATGCCACGGCGGACCAGGATTACGCCAAGGGCGTGGAGTTGATCTATCAACGGCTGGCGGAAATTCTTAAGAAATTGGGCCTGGAACGAATTGAAACGGCGGGCCAGAAGTTCGACCCCAACCTGCACCAGGCCGTCCAGCGCGTGGAGAGCGCGGACGCCGAGGACCAAGCCATCTTGGACGAGCTGCAGAAGGGCTATAACTTCCGCGGCAAGCTGCTCCGGCCCGCCATGGTAACCGTGGCCGTCAAGCCGTAACGCGATGAATCCTGTGTCGAAACGAGATTACTACGAAGTCCTAGGAGTGGGCCGGGAGGCGGAAGATCGCGAAATCAAGGCGGCCTACCGCAAGCTGGCGCTGCAGCACCACCCCGACCGTAACCCCGACCAGCCGGACGCCGAGGAGAAATTCAAGGAAGCCTCCGAGGCCTACAGCGTGCTGAGCGATCCGCAGAAGCGGGCGGCCTATGACCGGTACGGGCACGCCGGATTGCAGGGCGCGGGCGGCGGTCCCAGCATGAACCCGGACATGTTCGCGGACTTCAGCGACATTCTGGGCGACTTCTTCGGCATGGGCGATATTTTCGGCGGCGGCAGCCGGCGGCGCCAGGGCGCGCAGCGGGGCGAGGATGTCCGCTACGACCTGGAGATTTCGTTCGAGGAAGCCGTCTTCGGCATGGGCGCGGAGATTCAGGTGCCGCGCATGGAAACCTGCGACCGTTGCAAGGGAAGCGGCGCCGCGCCGGGCACCTCGGCTTCCGCCTGCCCTACCTGCCGGGGCCGCGGTGAGGTGCTTTACCAGCAGGGCTTCCTTTCCATCCGCCGGACGTGCCACACCTGCGGCGGCGCCGGACAGGTGCTGCGCAACCCGTGCTCCCACTGCCGCGGCCAGGGGCGCATGCAAGGGCAGCGCAAGCTGAAGATCAACATTCCGCCGGGCGTGGACGAAGGTACGCGCCTGCGGTTGTCGAGCGAGGGCCAGCCGGGCCCGAACGGCGGCCCGAGCGGCGATCTCTATGTGGTACTGAAGGTGCGGCCGCACCCGTTCTTCGAGCGCCGCGAAACGAATCTGCACTGCACGATTCCCCTCAACATCGCGCAAGCCGCGCTGGGCGCGGAGATCGACGTGCCCACGCTAGAGCAGCCGCAGAGGCTCAAGATCCCCGAGGGCGTGCAATCCGGCGCGCAGTTCCGCCTGCGCCACAAAGGCGTGCCATCGCTCAACGGAGGCGCCCGCGGCGACATCATCGTCCATATCGACGTGCTGACCCCCACGCGCCTCACGCGCGAGCAGAGACGCCTGATGGAGCAATTGAGAGAATCGCTCCCCGAGGATAACGCTCCCCAGGAAAAAGGACTCTTCGAAAAGGTCCGGGACTACTTCGCGTAGGGCCCCTCAAGGCTTGCGCCGTAGGCAATTTTCTTTCGCCCTTCGTGCTGACACAGGAGTGCGGAACATGGATCTTGGCGTGGGTCACACGTGCGCCGAGGCCCATTTTCCGGCGCCCTTCTGGCCGACGCCGGTGTCATTGCTCTCTCACATCAATCACGATTGTCTCGGCGAGACGGTCCTGCGCGCACATCCGGTTCGGGTCCCAGAAGAACTGCAGGAACCCCAGGCCTAACTCCAGAGCCGCGGCTCCGTACCCGAGCCCGCGCTCGATGGATTGCCACAGTCCCATGCGTTCGCCGGTAAGCGAAACGGCTCGCGTGCGCGCCACCCATTTGCCAAGTGTCCGCCCGTTGCCAAAGTAGTTGGCGAAACCCCAATAGAGGACCATCACCACGATATTTCCGGCCTCGTGAAAATCCCAGACTAGACGCACGTCGGGCTCTTGCAGGACGAAGCGCCGCCACGAAAACTCGAGGGGCGCCCAGATGAGCACGGCGGCCAGCAGGTCCACCAGATATCCGAGAAGCCTCTGCCAGAAGGATGCCAGCGGAATCCCGTCAAGCGAATTCGCGCGAGCGCCCACGTGAGCGTGAAAGCGGCGTCTCGCCGGCTGCGATCCCTGCGTCATCCCGATAGTTTAGCCTTCCGCGGAGCCCGCCTGACAAACCGGCTCCTTCACCGCACGAACCGCGATTGCCGGAGATCGCGATTTCCAGGACGGGGCTCCCCCGCCGCCCGGCAGCATGGCGCCTCCGGCTCCGTTTCCCGGCTAAGCCTTCGTAGGAATTTGGATGAGCGCGTCTTCGGGCGCAGCCGGGGACCACTGCAGGGTTTGCGCGGTCAGCCAGTGCTGGGGGCGCAACACCCTGAGGACGGCGATTTCGTCGCACGCCTGGAACTTCGGGCAGCGCAGGCAGTCCTTCCACGCCTTGAGCGGCAATGCGCCTCGGTCCACCTCTTCGAAGCCGGCCTTGCGGAAGAAGTTCACTACGTAGGTGAAGGCGAAGACCGCGTCGAGTTCGTTTTCCTGAGCCTCGCGCACCAGCGAGGAAACCAGCCTGCGCCCCACGCCCTTGGTTTTGGCGTCGGGATGCACGGCCAGCGAGCGAATTTCCCCCAGCGTCGGCGTGTAGAAATGCAGCGCGCCGCAGCCCAGCAGCTTGCCGCCGCGTTCCGCCACGGAAAAGTCGCGGATGGCTTCCGAGAGCTCAAACTCCGTCCGCGGCAGCATCAGGCCTTGCGCAGCGTAGCCGTTGATCAGATCCAAGATGGGCTGAATGTCGCGCATGGCGGCTTTGCGCACCACCGGCGGAGCGCCGCCGGCCATGGAATCCGTGAGAGCGTCCTCACGCAACGCGCTGATCATGATGCCTCCTCCCGCAAGACCACGCGCGTGCCGATGGCCTCATCGGCCAGCGCCCGCGCCACCACATTCTCCGCCGCGCCGGGCGCGATGAGCACCTGCCCCACGCCGCCGCGCAGGGCGGCCAGCGCCGCTAGCAATTTGGCCTGCATGCCCCCGGTAGCGATCCCCTCGGCGATCAGCCGCTCGCAGGCCGCCGCGTCCAGCCTAGGCCGCACCGTTCCGGAACCATCGCGCACGCCATCCACGTCGGTCAGGAACACCAGCCGCCCCGCGCCGAAGGACGAGGCGCAAGCTACCGCCATCTGGTCCGCATTCACGTTGTAAATCCGCCCGGCCCGGTCGCCTGCCACGCACGCCACCACCGGCAGGTAGCGGTGGGCGGCGAGCAGTGCGAGCAGCGCGGCGTCAGACCGCGTGACGCGGCCCACCGCGCCAAGCTCCGGGTCCATCTGCTCCGCTTCGGCGAGAAACGCGTCAATGCCGGAAAGCCCCACGGCGCGGCAGCCGGCGCGATTCAGGCTGGCCACCAGTTCGTGATTCACGGAGCCGGCGAACACCTTCAACACCGCGTCCACGGTCTCCGGCGTTGTGACGCGCAGGCCGTTCACAAAGCGGCTCTCCACGCCGCGCTCGGCCAGGTACCGCGTCATTTGCTTGCCGCCGCCATGCACCACCACTGCTTCCGCGCCGGATTCCCGCGCCGCGGCGATCTGCGCGGCCAGCGCGTCCCGGCGCGCGGCGTCGTCCAGCAGCGTGCCGCCCAGCTTGATGAGGACCTTCACAGCAGGCCCTCGGTTTCGGCGTACCCGAGCATCAGGTTCATGTTCTGGATGGCCTGGCCGGCGGCGCCCTTCACCAGGTTATCGATGGCGCTCACCACCACGGCGCGGCCGGTCTTTGCGTCCAGCGTGACGCCGATATCGCAGAAGTTGGTCCGCGCAACACCCCGGAGGTCCGGCATGTGGCAGGGTTCGTAGAGGCGCACGAACGGTTCGCCCGCGTACCGCTTCTCGTAAATCGCCAGAAGATCCTCCGCGCTGCTGAGGCCTTTCGCACGGAAGTAGACCGTCTCCAGAATGCCGCGGTCCAGGGGCAACAGTTGCGCGGTGAAGCTGAACTCGGACTCCTGCAGCCCGGAAACCAGCAGCACTTC
>DATKOS010000265.1:0-6223 GCA_035524535.1 Bryobacteraceae bacterium | reverse complement strand
GGGTTCCGCTGGCGGTGGCTCTGCTGGGCAATGGGTGGGGGTATTTCATTCACGCCAATCTGCGCTGGCGTTTCGGCTGGCTGGAGAACGTGATTGCGACGCCGGCATTTCATCACTGGCATCACCACAATGCGCGAGCGGGCCATCGGCACGGGAATTACGCTCCGACATGGCCGTGGATCGACCGGATATTCGGGACGTGGCATCTGGATCGAGCGAAGTTCCCGGAGGTTTACGGGGTTGACGAGGCGGTGGGAGAGAGTCTGGCGGAGCAGTTGGTGAGACCGTTCTGGCCGAGGGGCGGGGAGTTGGGTTGATGGAGAGGCGCTTGGCGGCTATTTGGCCGCCGCGGGCACCAACAGCCAGCGTGGAGGCTCGCTGGCTGGAATTGATTTGGTCGGGCCGCCGAGATTTGAACTCGGGACCTCTTGCACCCCAAGCAAGCGCGCTAGCCAGGCTGCGCCACGGCCCGAACAATCATGAGTTTAGCACGGCTCGGATGGTCTGATGGCGGAATCGTGGCCCCGAAAAGGCCGGCGGGGGACGATCCGCGGGCGAAACCGAAAGCGCCGGCGCCACCAACGGCTGACGACTCGCGCTTGACTATTCCGCGCCGAAACGGAAGATCGTGGTCGATTGGTACTTTTCCCCGGCCTTCAGGAGGCAGGTGGGGAAGTCCGGGTGGTTGGGCGTGTCGGGGTACTTCTGGGTTTCCAAGCAGAAGCCGGTGCGCTGGGCGTAGGGCTTGCCGCTCTTTCCGGTGGCGGTTCCATCGAGGAAGTTGCCGACGTAGAGCTGGATGGCGGGCTCGGTGGTGAGCACTTCGAGGGTGCGGCCGGACTTCGGCTCGGTGACGCGCGCGGCCTGGCGCAGCGCGCCCGGCGCGCCGTCAATCACGAAATTATGGTCGTAGCCATTGCCGAGCTTGAGCTGCTCGTCATCCTGCGCGATGCGCGCGCCGATGGCGGTGGGCTTGGTGAAATCGAAGGGCGTGCCCGCCACGGGCCGCAGCTCGCCGGTGGGAATCAGTCCGCTGTCGACGGGGGTGAAGCGGGAGCAGTGAAGCTGCACCTGATGATCGAGGATCGTGCCCGAGCCTTCGCCCGCCAGGTTGAAGTACGAGTGGTTGGTGAGGTTCACCACGGTGTCGCGGGTGGTGACGGCGGCGTAGTCGATGCGCAGGGCGCTCTCTTCAAGCGTGTAGACCACGCGCACGGAGAGCTCGCCGGGATAGCCTTCCTCGCCGTCCTTGCTGACGTAGGTGAGCTCCAGGGCGGAATCGCCGAGCGGCTTGGCGCTCCAGACCGCTTTGTCGAACCCGCGCAGCCCGCCGTGGAGCGAGTTGGCGCCGTTGTTGGCGGCCAACTTGTACTCCACGCCGTGGAGGGAGAAGCGGGCGTGGCCGATGCGGTTGGCGTACCGGCCGATGAGGGCGCCGAAAAAGAATGGGTTGACCTGGTACTCCTCAAGGGTGCGCAGCCCGAGGACGATGTCGGCCGGGCGGCCGTCGCGGCCGGGCGTCTTCAGCGAGACGATCGTGCCGCCGTAGGTGATGATGGCGACTTCGATGCCCTTGGCATTGGCCAGGGTGTAGAGGTCGACGGCCTCTCCCGCGGGAGTGGTTCCGAAAGATTGCTTGGTCATGATTTCTTTCCAGGCTGTCCGTAGAATGCGCCGGGGCCGTGCTTGCGGAGGAAGTGGCGGTCCAAGAGCGCGCGCCCGATGGGGAGGGCGGCGGGGTTGACGGTAACGGTGCCCAGGGCCATGGCGGCTACTTCCTCCAGTAGTACGGCGTAATGCGCGGCTTCGGCGGCGTCGCGTCCCCAGACGAAGGGGGCGTGGCCGGCCACCAGGGCCGCGGGCATTTCCAGGGGGTCGCGGTCCGCCAGCGCCGCGATGATGGCCGCGCCGGTGGAATCCTCTTCGAGGTTCACTTCGGCGTCGGTGAGCTCGCGGGTGACGGGGATTTCGCCGCGGAAATAATCAGCGTGGGTGGTGCCGAAGCACGGAATGGGGCGGCGCGCCTGCGACCAGATGGTGGCGGAACGCGAGTGGGTGTGGACCACGCCGCCGATGGCGGTGGAAAAGCGGTAGAGCGCCAAGTGGGTGTTCAGATCCGAGGAAGGACGCAGGGAACCATCGACCACTTTGCCATCGAGATCGAGAATGGGGAGATCCTCGGGCTTCATGCGGTCATAGGGCACGCCGCTGGGCTTGATGGCGATGAGGCCCTTGGCATGGTCGATTCCGCTGGCGTTTCCAAAAGTAAAAAGGGCGAGGCCGCGCCGGGACAGCTCCAGGTTGGCCTCGAGGACTTGTTCACGCAAGGATTGTAGAAGCATTGTTAATTACTATTTTGCGCCTCCGCGGCGACGCGGCGGACCAGGGGCAGGATGGCGCCCATGGCGGCGGGCTCCGCGGACTTGCGGCCGAGCGCGAAATAGGCGCCGCGCCAGGCGCGGTAGAGCTCCTCGTAGGTTTCGGCCGCCTTGGGGTCCGGCTTGATGACGCGGAACTTGGGGCAGAGCTTGCGCTGGGCTTCCTCAATGCTGGGGAAGACGCCGGCGGCCAGGAAGGCGAAGATGGCGGAGCCGAGGCTGGTGACTTCGCTTTCCGGCACCAGCACCGGCTTGTTCAGCACGTTGGCGTAGACGCGGTTGAGAACTTCGTTCTTCTGCGGGATGCCGCCGCCGTTGATGACGCGGCGAATCGGCACGCCGTACTCGGCCATGCGGTCCAGAATCACCCGCGTATGGAAGGCCGTGCCCTCGATGGCGGCGAACAGCTCGTCCTGCGCGGTGTGGGTAAGCTTCCAGCCGAAGGTGACGCCGCCGAGTTCCGGGTTCACCAGAACGGTGCGGTCGCCGTTGTCCCAGGTGAGGCGCAGCAGGCCGGTTTGGCCGGCTTTGTAGGCGTCGAGCCCCTCGGAAAGCGCGGGCACGGTGGTTCCGGCGCGGCGCGCGATGGCGTCGAAAATGTCTCCGGTGGCGGAAAGACCGGCTTCAATGCCGGCCATGCCGGGGTGCACGGAACCCTGTACCACGCCGCAGACGCCGGGGATGAGGGCGGCCGAGGGCGCGATGGCCATGATGCAGGTGGAGGTGCCGACTACGTTGACCACGTCGCCGGTCTGAACGCCGGCGCCGATGGCGTCCCAATGGGCGTCGAAGGCGCCGACGGGGATGGGAATGCCGGCGCTGAGGCCAAGCCTGGCGGCCCATTCCGCGGAGAGCCGGCCGGCAACGCGGTCGCTGGTGGAGTAGCGACCCGCCAGGCGCTCGCGAATGCCCTTGAGCAGGGGATCGACCTCGACCAGGAACTCTTCCGGCGGCAAGCCGCCGAGCGAATCGTTCCACATCCACTTATGCCCCATGGCGCAGATGGAGCGCGGGGCCTGGGCGGGGTCGGTGACGCCGCAGAGGGTGGCGGCCACCATGTCGCAGTGTTCCAGAGCCGTGGCGAAGCGGGCGTGCTTGTCGGGGTTGTGGCGCAGCCAATGGAGCAGCTTGGAGAAGCCCCATTCGGAGGAATAGATGCCGCCGCACCATTCGATAGCCTTGAGGCCGGTGCGGTGCGCGGTCTCGGTGATTTGCGCGGCTTCGCGCCAGGCGCGGTGGTCGCACCAGAGGTAGTAATCGTCGATGGGCTGAAGACGGCTATCCACGGGGATCACGCTGGAGCCGGTGGTGTCGATGGCGAGCGCCTCGACGTCCTTGCCCGCCACCTTGGCGGAAACGAGAGCCTTGGCGGTGGCTTCGGCGAGGGCCCGCATGTGATCGGCGTGGCTCTGGGTGGCGTAGTCCGGGTCTTCGCGGCGCCGGTTCAGAGGATACTCGGCGACGCCGGAGCCGATGCGGCCGCGTTCGCTATCGACAATGGAAACGCGGACGCTCAGCGTTCCGTAATCTACTCCCGCTACAAGTGACATAAGTCGGTCCTCAGTCATCAGTCCTCAGTCATCAGTCAAACGGACTGGCGGATGCCGGACTGATGACTGATGACCGGGAACTGACGGCTACTGGTGTTGGTACATCTCCCAACCGAGATAATTCTTCCCGGCTTCATACACGGCGGCGGCTGCCGTCGCGCTGAGGTTGGCGGCCACGTGATGCTCGAAGCCGTTCTCGCAGATGTAGCGCAGGAGCTTCTGCAGGTTCTGGATTTCCACCACGCCCGCGCCGCCGAAGGTGATCAGCGGATCGTCGGTGAAGCGGCCGGTGCCCACATAACCACGCAGTTTGCCGGCGTTATCGTCCGTGGAGAAGCGCGCGAAGCTCATCGGCGACGCCTTCACCTTGCCCACGCAGGTGCCGAACGTGTTCAGCTTGCCCACGGTGCCGGCGATGATCTCCTGGTAATCCATCTTCACGTCGTTGAAGAAGTGCTTGGGCAGGTTGCTGCAATGGAAGCAGACGGCCTTGTTCGGGTCCGTCCCGTAGTTATTGTTCCAATCGAGCAGAGCGCTGGGCGTCTGGGAAGCCAGGCGCAACGCGTGCATGCCCACCACGCCCGGCACGTCCACTTCGCAGGCGCTGGAGAACAGATTGTTGCTCATCATGCTCATGACGGTGCAGGGCACCACGCCGAAGTACTCTTCCATGGAGGTCCAGCACTGCACGGCGCTGACGCTGAGGTCGTTGTCCGCCATCCAGTCCGCCACCACCACGCCGAGCTTGGCCATTTTGTTGAGCGCATCGGCCGGGATGTCGCCGGTGGGCACGTAGGCCTTGATGGAATCGACTTGGGCCGTTACCTTGGTGTCGGAATCGCCCAACTTGGCGATCCGGCCGAAGATTTCGGAAAGGTCCAGCGTCTCAATGCTGATGCCGCTGGTCTCAAACATTTTCTCGCTGTAGCGCACCGTCTTGAACGCGGCCGGACGCGCGCCGATGGCGCCGATGCGCAGGTTGCGCATCCCGTTGGCCACGCGGCAGACCGAGGCGAACCAATCGATATCCTTCTTGAACTCCTCGGTTTCCAGGCCTTCGGTGTGCAGCGTGGTGAGCGAGTACTTCACGCCGTACTGCTTCAGGTTGTTGCAGATGCTCATCTTGCCGCAGAAGCTGTCGCGGCGGTCGGCGATCATCATGCGGTCGGCGGTATCCGGGAAGGCGTGGATCAGCACCGGCACGTTAAGGCCGGAGAGGCGCAGGCAATCCGCCATGGCGGTTTCTTCGCCGAAATTCGGCAGCGTGATGATGACGCCCTCGATGCTCTCGCGGTTCTGCTTGAACAAGTCGGCCACGAACTTGGCATTCGCGCGGTTCTCCACCGCGCCGTGCTTGGTCTGCTCCGGTGTGGGGCAGATCACCTTGTGGCCGGCCGCCGTGAGCGAGGCGATGACCTGTTCGCGGCCGCTGCGCGCCAGGTGATCCGGGAAGAACCCCCGGTTTCCAACTACCAAGCCGAATGTCGACATATATGCAATTCTCCGTTCTATATTGGGCGTTGACCGCGTTCCGCGGTGAGGCGCAAGACGCGCACCGGACGCCATCAATGCCGATTGTCATTCTCCGCGCGCTCCCGCACGCCAGACCCGCTCAAGCCTCCCCGCGTGGTTATTTCGACCTTGGGTAGAACTTGAACGTGTAAAAACCGCCAAACAAAAACAGCAGCGCTCCCCACCAGATCTCCGGGCGCAGATCGCTGAGCGCGCGGCGCGGATCGGGCGGGTCTCCCAGCGTCGCAAGGCCATAGGCCAGAATCACCACGCCGTAGAACGCCAGGAGTACGCCGGTGAAAAACCAGACCGAAATTGGAGTTTTCTCTGCCATCGGAATTTACCAGAAAATGACCTGCAACGCCAGAAACACCACTGCGACAATGGCGGCCCAGAAAATCGGCTTCTGAAAGATCGTCTCGTCGTGTTCCTGCGGAATCTCCGTGCAGCCGTAAACCAGGCCTACCAGTTCCTTTTCGGGCTTCGGCGTGGTAAACGTGCTCACGATCACCGTGACGCCCACGCAGATTAGCCAGCACCATAAGGCGCGGTACATATTGGCGGCCATGTCCGTGGCGTCGGGCGAGAGCGCGATCAGGCGCAGTGCGCCCGGATCGAGCTTGACCCAGGCCCACATCCCAATGGAACTGCACACCCCGCTCAACAGGCCCCAGAAGCCGGCCTGCGGCGTGACGCGCTTTGAGAGCATGCCGAGCAGCACGGTGCCGAACAGCGGCGCGACAAAGAAGCTGAACAGCGCCTGCACGTAATCCATGATGCTCT
>DATKOS010000264.1:0-4077 GCA_035524535.1 Bryobacteraceae bacterium | reverse complement strand
CAAGAAGGATGCCCGTTGGGTTTCATACCACTTTGAAGGCAACGCTGAACGAAACGAGGCCGATACCTCGGTCCTGAAGCTTATCGAGGAGGTAGAGCATAGCAGCGGAGAATGACAAGGGACGTGACCTTCGGGTGGCCTGTACGGGCTTTTGTACGGAGAAACCGCCAACCCTGCGGACCCCGCGTACCGTGCGTACAGTGTTTTCAATAACTTACGTCGTTGCACCGCCGGGGCTGATTCCAATTCCGACCCGCGCCTCCAGACCTCAGGTGGGCACATCCGCGCAGGATAAGAGATCTCTTCTGATCAAATCCGTGCGCAGGTTTCTCGCGGGCACAGCAAGTCCCAGCCCCATTCGATTCGTCGGCCCGAGGCGCTGGATACCGCTAAGACCCGGAGCGCGCCGCTAACGGAGTCAACCCTCTGAAACCTCCCGCGCGGTTATACAATCGTCGGTAACCGGGGCGGTAACGTGAAAGCCCGGTCCAACAGGAGGCTATCCATGCCCGTACGTTCCGCACGCGCTCTGAGCATCCCCGTGGGAGCGCTCGCGCTTCTCGGCGCCTCTTGGGCGCTCTGGTCCCAAACGGCCGCGCCCAAACCCGCGCCCGTCATCGGCAAGGCCGTCCGCTATTGCAATCCGCTGCCGCTTGAAACCTCGTCCCAGGACGGTTCGGCGCAGGGCGTCAGCCTCGGCGACGTCACCGTGGTGCGCGAGGGCGATTCCTACTATCTCTTCGGCACTGGCGGAGGCGCATGGGTCTCGCGCGATTTCGTCGATTGGAAATACCAACCCGTCGAAGTGCGCGGCGGCCGCCTTCCCGTAGCGCCCCATGTCGCCAAATACAACGGCGCGTTTTATATGTCGGGCAATGACGCCCCCCTCTACAAGGCCTCGAATATCCTCGGGCCCTACGAAGTCCTGGGCCCCTGGAAGAACGAAAAAGGCGAGCCGTGGACCGTTACCTACAACGGCCGCACCACCGGCGGCGCGTTCGACGTGGACATCTTTGTCGACGACGATAACAAGCCCTATCTCTACTTCCCGGGCCGCTCCACCGCCGGCATTTACGTCGCTCCCCTGGACCCCAAGGACCTGACCCATTTCCTGGCCGCCCCCAAGCATCTGTTCGGTTTCGACCCCTCGCACGTCTGGGAACGCTGGGGCGAAATGAACGAATACACCGGCATCGCCTGGATCGAAGGTCCCTGGATGTTCAAGCGCAACGGCGAATATTACATCGAGTTCAGCGCCTCGGGAACGCAGTGGCTCTCCTACGCCAGCGGCACATATACCGCCAAGAGCCCGCTCGGGCCGTTCACCTATAATCCGCGCAATCCGCTGCTGCGCAAAACGTCCGGCGTGGTCACGGGCCCCGGACATGGCTGCGTGGTCAAGGGGCCGGACGGCAACTGGTGGGTCTTCTACACCATCGTTCTGGCGAACCCTCCCGGCGGCCGGCGCATCGGGATGGACCCCATCGGCTTCGACGCCAATGGCAATCCGTATTCCCGCGCCAGCGAAACGCCGCAATGGGCCCCGGGCGTGGTGGCCGACCCTGTCCGCAATGGCGATTCCGGCTCCATCCCGGTCAGCATCAACAAGCTTCGCAGTATGCGCCAATCCGGCAGTTTCTCCAGCGAGCGGCCCGGATTCTACGCCGCCTACGCCACGGACAACTCCAATGGAACCGTCTGGGAGCCCACCGAGAACGACGCGCAGCCTTCGCTGACGCTTGACCTCGTGGCGCCCACCGAGTTCGAAACCGATCAGTTCTTCCAGATCGATTCCAGCCGCATCGAGTTCGCCGCCGGCAGCGGATTTGGCGGAGGCGGCGCCCGGGGCGCCGCGCCCGGAGCAGCCCCCGCAACGCCCGCACCGGCCGCCGCGCCCACCGGATCCATCGCCTTTCGCTACAAGATCGAGGCCTCCCTGGACGGCAAGGATTACACTACGGTCCTGGACAGAACCAACAACCAGGTCACGCGCTACACGCAGTTCGATGAGATTCCGCCCACGCGCTGCCGCTACGTTCGCTTGACCATTACCGACTGGCCGCGCCGCGGAACGACGCCCCTCGGCGTCACCGAATTCACCGTCTTTGGCAAGTCCGTGCTGTCCGGCGGGCGTCCGTAGAAGCTCCACCCGGCGCTTCCGGACAGCAAGACGAAGCGGCGCCAATCGCCTTCGGGGTCAGCATCGCGGCAACCTTGGCGCTGGCCGCGTATGTTCGCGCCACCGGCCGCGGAGCTTATGCGCTCGCCTTTGCCAGCGCCGCCGCGTTTGTGGTGTCTATCGTGGCGCTCATCTCCGTCGTGTCCGTTTACTTTTATGAGTTGCCCACACACCACTGCCCGTTCTGCATTCTGCAAAAGGAATACGGCCGCGTGGGTTATCCCCTGTACTTGAGCCTGCTGATGGGCGCTGTGACGGGCATCGGGGCCGGAGCCATCGGCCCGTTCCGCGCCGCGCCAAGCCTCCGCACGGTGGTTCCACGCATCCAGCGCAACCTCGCGCTGGCCTCGCTTGTCTCTTACCTGGTCTTTCTGGGGATCATCCTCCGGGGCGTCGCCGCATCGAACCTGAGGATGTAAGAGGCCCGCCAGAGTCAGGTGGTGAACCTGGCCTAAACCTGCCGCGCCGCCCGCAGGACGGCCCAGGCTCACGCCCGCGTCTCTTTCCTCCCGGCCATCCTCACCCCGCAAAAAGCCAGAAACTCCCGCAAGGCCGGGTCGACATATTTCTCGCGATGCACCAGCAGCGTGATCTGCCGGCGCAAGTCCAGCCAAGGCACGTGGACGCGGCGCAGTTGGCCGCTTCGCAACTCCGGCTCCACGGCCGACAGGGAAATGCAGCCCAGCCCCGCCCCATGTAGCACCGCGCGCTTCACCGCGCCGATTCCGCCCAACTCCACCGGCACATCCCTCAGCTCGAATTTGCCTTCAATCGCGTCCTCGAACACCTGCCGCGTCCCCGAACCCTTCTCGCGCAGCACCCACCGCGCCGCGGCCAGCGCCGGGGGCGTCGCGCGCCGTCCGGCCAACGGATGTCCGGGAGGCGCCACCACCGCCAGGCGGTCCTCCCTCCAGGCGAAAGCGTTCAATTCCGGGTGCCGCGCCACGCCCTCAATCCATCCCGCGTCGCTCTCGAAACGACGAAGCGATTCCACGACCTCGTCCGTGTTCCCCACCTCCACGTGAAATTGCGCGTCCCGCCGGCGTTTCGCGTAGCGCGCAATCAGCGGGGGCAGCATGTAGTTGCCCACTGTCAGACTCGCGCAGAGCCGCACATCCAGCCGCCGCCGCGAGGCGCCCGCTTCCATGTCCCGAACCCGGTCCAGCACCTGCTGCGCCGCGGGCAACAACTCGCGGCCCGCCGCGTTCGAGACGATGCGCCGGCCGTGCCGGTCGAATAGCCGCCGCTGCAACTGATTCTCCAACTCGGCCAGCGCCTGGCTCATCGCCGCCTGCGAAAGGCCCACGCGCCGCGCCGCCCGCGTAATCGTACCTTCCTGGGAGACGGCGGCGAAGATTTCGAGCTGCCGCAAGGTGATCGCCACGGTTCCATTTTATATCATTAAAACCGAATTTGATTATTCAAATTATCCGTTTTGCTTATATATGCCGGGTACTCTAATCTTGAGGCACGGATTCCCTATGCCCCTCTCAAAGCCCGCAAAAGGATTCGCGGCCGGCGCGCTCCTCTGCGCCGCCGCCGCTCTGATCGCCTGGCTCGCCGCCGGGCTCCCCTGGAATCATAAGCTCCAGATCAGCTCCTTGACCCTTGCCATAGTGGCGGGCATGCTGCTCGGCAACGCCGCGCCGGGGAGCCTTCTGGAACGCCTGCACCCGGGCCTGCGGTTCTCTCAGCAGAAACTCCTGCGCCTGGGAATCGTGCTGTACGGCATCCGCCTTACGGTGGCGGACATTTCCAGGCTCGGCCCGCGCGCCCTGGCGCTGGACATCACGGTGATCGCCACCGTCCTCTCAGCGGGCTACTGGTTCGGCACGCGCGTCTTCAAGCTCGACGCCGATACGGCCCTCCTGGTCGCCGCCGGCAGCGGCATCTGCGGC
>DATKOS010000263.1:0-2795 GCA_035524535.1 Bryobacteraceae bacterium | reverse complement strand
CTGCGGTGTAGAGGGAACCCGTCAGGCCGTACTCGGTGTTGTTCGCCACCTTCAGGCCTTCTTCAAAGCTCTCCACCTTGATCACCGCCAGGACCGGCCCGAAGATCTCTTCCTGCGCGATCACCGCGTCCGGCGCGACGTCCGCAATTACCGTCGGCTCGATAAAGTAGCCGCCGGCCTCGGTCGCCACGGCGCGCCCGCCAGCCACCAACAGGCCTTCCTTCTTGCCCGTTTCGATGTAACCCAGGATCGACTTGTGCGCCGCCTCGTTCACTACCGGGCCCAGGTTGTAGTTCTCGCCGGGGTCGCCCACCGTGAGCTTGGCCACGCGCTCGCGCAGCCGCTCCACAAACACTTCGTAGATGGGCGCTTCAATGATGGCGCGCGAGCAGGCCGAGCACTTCTGCCCGCTGAAGCCGAAGGCCGAAGCCACCACGCCGTCCACCGCCGCGTCCACGTCCGCGTCCGCGCACACCAGGATCGAGTCCTTGCCGCCCATTTCCAGAATCGTGCGCTTGAGCCAGACCTGGCCGGGCCGCGTCTTCGCTGCGCGCTCGTGAATCTCCAGGCCCACGGCCTTCGACCCGGTAAAGGCGATGAAGCGCGTCTTGGGGTGCTCCACGATGGCATTGCCGAAGGTGGCGCCCGAGCCGGGGCAGAAGTTCACCACGCCGCCCGGCATGCCCGCCTCCTCCAGTACCTCCATGAACTTCGCGGCAATCGTCGGCGCGTCGCTCGAGGGCTTCAGAATCACCGTGTTGCCCCCCACGATCGAGGCTGCGGTCATGCCCGCCATGATGGCGAAGGGAAAGTTCCACGGCGGAATCACTGCGCCCACGCCCAGCGGCACATACAGCAGTTCGCCGCGTTCGCCGGGATACTGGATCGGCGGCTTGGCCTCGGCCAGCCGCAGCGCCTCGCGCGCGTAGAACTCCAGGAAGTCGATTGTTTCGCCCACATCGGCGTCGGCCTCGACCCAGTTCTTGCCCACCTCAAAAATGAGCCAGGCGCAGAACTCGAAGTGCCGCGCGCGGATGATCTCCGCCGCGCCCAGCAGCAGGGAAGCCCTCTCCCCAGCCGTGGTCCGGCTCCAAAGCGTAAAAGCGCGAAACGCCGCCTGCATGGCCTGCTCGGCGTGCGCGGCGCCCGCCTTCTGGTGCACGCCGACCACTTCCGCCGGCCGCGCCGGGTTCATCGAGCGGATCTTGTCCTCGGTCCGGATGTGCTGGCCGCCGATCGTGAGGTCGTACTCTCGGCCCAGTTGACTGCGCACCAACTCCAGCGCTTCCCGCATCTTGCGGGCGTTTTCGTGGTTCTTGAAGTCGGTAAAGGGCTCGTTGCGAAACCCGCCCTGGGGCGAGCGCGGCTGAATCGCGGTGGGAAGCGTCACAGTAGCCATAGCCCATCCAGTGTAGTCGCTTTCATCGCGCCAGCCACGGCGCCGGGGGTCCGTCAGCGGTTTTCCGCCCATCTTTCGCGAAGGCCGAAACTAACTTCTCAGGAGGGGGTCCGGAAGGGTAGACCTTCGCTTCGCCGGCCCGCTGGTACCATTTCCGCCGGGCGCAGCGGACGGCGCCGGACGTGGATTCGGACCGCCGGCTCGCAGCTGAGCCCGCGGGGGTCTTGGGGATGAGCGGCGCAGACCGCCCACCCCGGAAGACCCAGTGAGGGAAGCATGAAGATCCCAACGATTTCGCGCGATGCGCATTTCTGTTCTCTGCAATTCTTCCTCGGAACATCTGCACATGGCATCGGACGCGGCACGATGGCGCTGGCTGTGGCTGTGGCGCTCGCCGGCGCAACCAGCGCATCCGCGCAGCAATTGCAGAACTGGCCTCCCGACGGCAGCTACGACGCGCAAAGCCAGTACATCCCGCAGCCGCAGTACGCCTATGCGCCGCAGGTTCAGTTGTATGCGCCGCAGGGCTACGCGCAGCGGCCGCTCAGCCCCCAGGAACTCACGCAGCTGGTGGCCCCCATCGCGCTCTACCCTGATCCGCTCGTTGCGCAGATTCTGGCCGCCTCCACGTATCCGGCGCAGATCTCCGCCGCCGACCAGTGGCGGCGTTCCATCGGGAATGCGCCCGCCGAACAGATTGCCGCCGGGGCCGATGCGCAAACCAGCTGGGATCCCAGCGTGAAGGCCCTCACCGCTTTTCCGCAGGTGCTCGCGATGCTCAACCAGAACCTGCAGTGGACCACCAGCCTGGGCAATGCCTACTACAACCAGCCGCAGGACCTGCTGCAGACCATCCAGGTGCTGCGCCAGCGCGCCGAGCAGGCAGGCAATCTCCAATCCACGCCGCAGGAGCAGGTGTACGACAACCAGGGCGCCATCGACATCGCGCCCGCCAATCCGCAGATAGTCTACGTGCCTGCCTACGACCCTTGGAGCGCGTATGGAGAGCCCGTGACGCCCTACCCGGGCTTTTCGCTTCTAGGTGAGATCGGTTCCTGGATCGGCACCGGATTCATGCACTTTGGCCCCGGCGTTGCCATGTCCGCATTTCTTGGTACGCCCTGGGGTTGGCTCGGCTGGGGTCTGGACTGGTTGGCGCATGCCATTCTTTTCCACCACGACGACTACTGGACGAACAGCAATTCGGTGCGCGACTGGGGTTTCCCCCGCGGCGGTCCGCGCTGGGGCGGCAGAGACTGGGGCAGAGGCCGTGAAAGCGGCTGGGACGGCGGCCGAGCCAACTACGGCAGTCACGATTATGGTCGTAACGACGGCTACGGCGGCTCCGTCCTGCGTCCGCGCGGCGGCCCGGTGTTGCCCGTGCGCGATGCCCGCT
>DATKOS010000262.1:0-14580 GCA_035524535.1 Bryobacteraceae bacterium | reverse complement strand
CCACGGTGGCCAACGAGCTCGGCCGTCCCGATGACGGCACGGATTCCACCGGCTTCTTCAACAACGAGTTCTACGTGGGCCTCAAGCCATACAGCGACCCCGCATGGAGCGGCGCCATAAGCGAGAAGCCGCAGCTCATCGAGGCCATTCAGAAGAAGCTTGCTACATTCCCGGGAATTATTTTCAACTACACGCAGCCCGCGGAGGACGCCGTGGACGAGGCCGAGACCGGACTCAAGAGCGCTCTGGCCGTGAAGATCTTCGGCCCCGACCTCAACACCCTGGAGCAGAAAGCCGCCCAGGTGCGGGAAATCCTGCAGAAGACTCCGGGCATCACCGAAATCACCGTGGTTCGCGAACTCGGCCAGCCGAGCCTCACCATCACGCCGGACCGCGAGAAGCTGGCGCGCTATGGCCTGAACGTGGGCGACGTCAATACGCTCATTGAGACGGCCATGGGCGGCCAGGCCGCTACCCAGGTGATTCAGGGGGAGCGCCAGTTCGACCTCGTGGTCCGCATGCAGGAACCGTTCCGCAACGATGAGAACGCCATCCGCAACCTCTTGATTGCCACGCCCGACGGACAGTACCTGCCGCTCAGCCAATTCTGCGACATCAAAGTGGATAGCGGCGCGTCCTTCATTTACCGCGAGGCGAACCAGCGCTACATCGGCGTGCAGTTCAGTGTGGAGGGCCGGGACCTGGCCGGCGCCGTGGGCGAGGCCCGCGATAAGGTGGCCAACGCGGTGCAGCTCCCCATCGGCTACCACCTGGATTGGGGCGGAGAATACAAGGAATACTTGGCGTCGCGGCAGCAGATGAAAGTGATCGGCCCGCTCACCGTGGTTCTGATCCTGATGATCCTGTTCGCCCTCTACGGCAACTTCAAGTTCCCGGTAATCATCTTCTTCAGCGTGCTGGTCACCGAACCGGTGGGAGGACTGCTGGCGCTCTACCTGACGCACACCAACTTCAGCGTTTCCTCGCTGCTCGGCTTCGTGGCCCTCATGGGCGTCGCCGTGCAAACCAGCGTTATCCTATATTCGTTCATTAACAAGCTGCGTTTGGAGGGGATGGACATTCAGACGGCTACGCTGCAGGCTTCCCTGCTGCGTCTTCGTCCCATTATGATGACCGCGCTGGTGGCCTGTTTCGGGCTGCTGCCCGCAGCCATGTCCACGGGCATTGGAAGCGATTCCCAGAAGCCGTTCGCCATCGTCATTGTGGGCGGCCTGGCCTCGCGGCTCCTGCTGTCCACCTTTCTCGCCCCAGTGCTCTACGCCCTGGTGGCGCGCGACGGCGACACGTTGAAGGTCTAGGGAGAAGAACATGCGTCTGATCGATTCGCGGGTTATATGCGGCGCCCTTGCGGCAGCTTGCCTGGCGCACGGCGCCGAGTCGCTCACCTGGCAACAGGTGCGCCAGAAGTTTGAGGCGGCCAATCCCACTCTGCTGGCCGGCCAGCTCGGACTCCAGGAATCGAAGACCTTGGAAGTGACGGCCTATCTCCGCCCCAACCCGAGCGTTACCCTGGGCGGCGACCAGGTCGACTTCGTCAACAGCAATCCCCTCCGCCCCCTGCAATACTTCTTCCCGTACGCCTCCTTCAGCTACCTGCATGAGCGCGACAACAAGCGCGAATTGCGCCTCGATAGCGCCAAGAAGGCTACCGGCATCGCTGAATCGCAGCAACAGGATCTGGAGCGAACCATGCTCTTCAGCCTGCGCCAGGCTTTCGTCCAGACGCTTGAAGCCAAAGCCGTGCTGGATATGGCTCGGGAGAACCTGGCGTATTTCGATCGCGAAATCGCCATCAGCCGAAATCAATACCAGGCCGGCGATATTGCGCGCGTGGATCTTGACCGGCTGGAGCTGCAGCGCGTCCAATACGAATCCGATTTCGAAAGCGCCACGGTGAATCTGCGCTCGGCCAAGATTCAGATTCTGGCCATGCTGAACGACCGCACGCCCATCGATTCCTTCGATGTCGCCGGCCCGTTCGAGTTTTCCGACGCCGTGAGCCCGCTGGACACCTATCGCCAGGCGGCCATGGACGCCCGTCCCGACTTGAAGGCCGCGGCGCAGGCCATCTCCAAGGCCGAGACCGACCATCAGCTCGCGGTGGCCAACGGCTCCACGGACCCCACTTTCGGCATCGATTTCGGGCGCAATCCGCCCATCTCGGGCTACGTCGGATTGAACGTCAATATTCCGCTCCGCATCTTCGACCGCAACCAGGGCGAGAAGGCGCGCACGGAGATCGACATTAAGCACGCCGAATCCATGCGCGACGCCACACAGGCCCAGGTCTTCAGCGACGTCGATTCGGCTTGGGTGGCGCTGGTGAGCGCCGTCAACCTGCTTAAGCCTTACAAGGGCGAGGACGGTTATCTGCAACGCTCCACGCGCGTGCGCGACGATATCTCCTATTCCTACCAGCACGGCGGCTCGTCGCTGGTGGATTTCCTGGACTCCCAGCGCGACTACCGCGCCGTCCAGACCGCCTATCTGAATCTGGTGGGCGCTTACCTCACCGCCGCCGCCCAGCTGAATTTGGCCGTGGGCCACGAAATCATCCCGTAAACGGCGGGAGCCGCTAGAAGGGCTCGAAGTCTTCCCGGCCCCTGCCGATGAGTGATTAGAGGCGGATTGGGCCCCATGAACGACTTCCAGGCGCGGGTTCGTGAACTCGATCAATTGCCGCAGTTTCCGGCGATTGCCACTAAAGTGCTGCGCGTGCTATCGCATGACGATTCGAGCGTGCGCGAGATTGCCGCCTTTGTGCGTGCGGACGCGGCGCTAGCCGCCGGCCTTCTGCGGATCGCCAATTCGGCGCTCTATGCTTTGCCCGCGCCGGTGACCAGCATTCAAGCCACGCTGATACGGCTCGGGTTCGACGAAGTGAAGCGCTACGTGCTCACGGTAACGACGCGAAGCTACTTCCAGAACTGCATTCGCCTGGACCTGCTGCGCGGCCTCTGGCGCTATTCCCTGGCATGCGCCTGGATCGCCGAGGAACTGTCCGCCGTCTGCGCAACGCCCCAAGGGCGAGCCGATTCCGCCTATACCGCGGCGCTGCTCCACGATATCGGCCGTCTGGGCCTTTTTGTGCTCAGTCCCCAGAACTATGCGGCCGTGCTGGCTGCCCCCACCGGCGGAAGGCCGCTGCCCGAGCGTGAGCGAGCCGCGCTGGGAATCGACCATTGCCAGGCCGGCGGCTGGCTGGCGCAGCGATGGGGCCTCCCGGTGGAAGTGCGGAGCGCCGCCGAAGGTCATCACGCTCCGCCAAGCTCCGGCGACTTCGAACTGGTGGATGTGGTGCGCGTGGCCGTGCTGGTGGCCGACAGCCTCGGCTTCGACGTAGCGCCGCCCAGCGACGCCCACTCGCTCCCCGAAATCCGGGCGATGCTGCCGCACGCCGCGCAATACCGCTTCGACCCCGACCCGGCCGCCTTGCGCGCGCGCATCGCCGATAAGCTCGACGCATTCGACTAAGACCCGCAAGCGGCTTAATCGAATCCGAAACTACCGCGCTTGACAGGCCGCGAGAGCCGTCTTACCATCCGATTGGAACGCTCCTGGATGCGCGTTTCCTTACATGCTGCGGAGGTTGAGGGGACCCCGTATGACCTTTCAGATCGGCGATAAGGTTGTTTACCCGAATCAGGGCGTCGGCACGGTCGAGAACATCTCTATACGCTCCTTCGGGTCGGCTTTTGAGAAGTTTTACCTCCTTCGCTTCGGCTTTAACAGCATGACCGTGCTGGTGCCGTTCTCCAACGCCGCCAACATCGGGCTGCGAGGCGTCACCAAGAATCGCGAAATCCCTCGAATCCTGTCATTCCTGTCCAATGGCGATTGCCGCATCACGCCCGATTGGAAGGTGCGTTTCAAGGAGAATTCCGAGAAGATGCAGAGCGGCGACTTGCTCAAGACCGCCGAAATCCTGAAGAGTCTGCTCTTCCTGCACGCCAACAAGCCGCTCTCCTTCCGGGAAAAGAAGATGCTGGAGCGCGCCTGGCACATGCTCGTCTCGGAAGTATCCAGCGTCCGGCGCATGCCGGACGTACACGCCCGCACGCTGCTCCAAGGCGCTCTAGCCAAGGCCGGGCTTAGCGTGCCGACGTTCTCCTGACCGCGGACCGGACGCGTAATTTCTTCTTCGCGGACGCGACAGCACGTCTCGGGGGTGGTATCATCGCACTCTCGGAGGCGCCATGTTCTGTCACCGTTGCGGCTCGCAAGCAGCATCCACCGATAGTTTCTGTCCCAATTGCGGTACATCCCTCACGCCTGAAGCGCACCTTTCCTCCGGCCAGGACTGGGCAGCACCCGCCGGAGTCCACTCCAGGACCGGCGCCTGGATCGGCGAAGGCTGGGAAATGGTCAAGGACGATCTGAGCATCTACGCGGGCCTGGCCCTGGTGACGATCCTCCTTGGATCGATGGTCCCCTTTGTCATCCAGGGCCCGCTGACCGCCGGCTTCTTCATTTTCTGCATGAACCAGACGCTCGGACGGCGCGCCGAGTTTGGCGATCTCTTCGCGGGCTTCAACTACTTCATCCCGGCCTTGCTGGCGTCTCTGGTGATCGGGCTTCTGGTGGCGGCCGGCACGATCTGTTGCATTATCCCGGGGATCATGGCGGCTGCCAGTTGCAAGTTCGCCTACCTGTTTATTGTCGATAAGCGCATGGATTTCTGGTCGGCCATCAAGGCCAGCCATGCCGTGGTGCGGCAGGATTACTTCGGCTTCTGTATGTTCCTGGTCGTCATGACTCTGGTGAACGTTCTGGGCCTGCTCTGCTGCGTCGTGGGGCTGCTGGTGACCCTCCCGATCTCGATTGCCGCGGTCACCGTGGCCTACCGCGACATCGTGGGCTTTGAACCCACCCCGGCGCCCGCGCCATGAACCGCCGCGTTGACGGGTTGGCGTGGAGGTTCGCGGCGACCGTCGCCGCATGCGCGGTTTTGCGGCTGCTAGCCCCACCGGCGGTTCAGGTGTGCCTGTTTCACCGGCTGACCGGCGCGCCGTGTCCGTTGTGCGGGCTGACGCGGGCTCTGTTTGAATTGGCGAAGTTCCACTGGGCCGCGGCCCTGCGGCTCCACGCCCTGAGTCCGCTAGCTGCGGCCTTGTTGCTGGCGGGGTTCTGGAGGCTTCCCGTGCGCCCGCGCGTCTGGACGGCCGCATTCGCGGCGTTCGCGGTCTACGGCCTTTGCCGGATAGCCCTGGCGTAATATCGGGGGCCGTCCCTCGGCGCGGCATACTATCCTGTAGGAGTTAGGACGGGATGGCTGGGAATTCGCAAGCCTTTTCGTCCCGGCCCGAGCTACCATGAGCGCAACTCACGAAGACCTGGAGCGACGCCCGTTGCGGCGCGGCCCATCGGACCGCAATTTCGGCCTGGTTTTCACCGCCATCCTACTGGTCTACGCGTTGGCGCCGGCAAGGCGCGGCCAGGCGATTCGTCCGGCCGGACTAGCGTTCGCGGCGGCTCTGGGCGTCATCTCATTCTTGCGGCCCGTCTGGCTCTCCGCGCCGAACCGTCTGTGGACGAAGCTGGCGGAATGCCTCGCCCGGATCGTCAATCCGGTGGCCATGGCGGTGCTGTTCTTCACCGTATTTACCCCCGCCGCCGTAATTCTGCGATGGATGGGTAAGGATATTTTGAGCCTCGCCATCGACCGCCGGGCGGCCACATATTGGATTCCGCGCGCGGCCGAACCGCGGCCGGATATGACCCGCCAATTCTGACCGATATGTCCTTCCTGGCTGAGCTTTGGAGTTTCCTCAGAGTTAGAAAGAAGTTCTGGCTACTCCCCCTGGTAGCCATCACGCTGTTGGTGGGAGCGCTGCTGATCCTGGCGGAGACCACGGCGCTCGCCCCCTTCATTTACACGCTCTTTTGAGCGGCGGCATGTGGATCCTGGGCATTTCCGCTTACTATCACGACAGCGCGGCGGCGCTCATCCGCGACGGCGAAATCGTCGCGGCCGCGCAGGAAGAGCGCTTCACGCGCAAGAAGCACGATGCCGGTTTTCCCACTCAGTCCATACGTTATTGCGTGGAGTCCTCCGGCCTGAAGCCGGAACAGCTCGAGGCAGCGGTCCTTTACGAGAAGCCTTTCCTGAAGTTCGACCGGCTGCTCGAAAACTACCTCGCTTTCGCGCCGCGAGGCCTGCGTTCGTTTCGCATGGCCTTACCGCTATGGACGCGGGAAAAGCTGTTTCAGAAGGACCTCATTTGCCGCGAGCTCCAATCGGTATGGCCCAGGAGCCTGTGGGAGTCGCGGCTCCTCTTCGCCGAGCACCACCAAAGCCACGCGGCCAGCGCCTTCTACCCCTCGCCCTTCGACCGCGCGGCGATCCTCACCATGGACGGCGTCGGCGAATGGACCACCACATCCACGGCGCTGGGCCATGGCGCCAGCCTGGAGATCGACTCCGAAATTCGTTACCCGCATTCCCTAGGCCTGCTGTATTCGGCCTTCACTTATTACACCGGCTTCAAGGTCAATTCGGGCGAGTACAAGGTGATGGGCTTGGCGCCCTACGGGGAAGCGCGCTACGCCGGCGTCATTCTCGACCGGCTCATCGACCTGAAGGATGACGGCTCCTTCCGCCTGAACCTGGACTATTTCGACTATTGCACCGGGCTGACGATGACGAACCGGCGCTTTCATGATTTGTTCGGCGGTCCTCCGCGTAAGCCGTCCGAACCGATTACGCAACGCCACATGGACCTGGCGGCGTCCGTGCAGGCCGTGCTGGAAGAGGCGGTTCTGAAAATGGCTTGCGCCCTGGGCTCGCGGACTGGAGAGAAGAATCTGTGCCTTGCCGGAGGCGTGGGTCTGAACTGCGTGGCCAACGGCAAACTGCTGCGCACCGGACGCTTCCAGAACATTTGGATTCAGCCCGCTTCGGGCGACGCCGGCGGCGCTATCGGCGCGGCTCTGGCGGCCTATCATCTCCACAAGTCGGGGCCCCGGCGCCCGGCGCGTCCGCTGGATGGCATGAACGGGGCATACCTCGGCCCGGCATTCGAGAGCGCCGATGCGCAGAAGCGCCTCGCGCGCCTAGGCGCGAAGTTTTCCACCCTGCCGGAGGAGGAACTCATCCAGAAAACGGTGGCAGCGCTGGCCGCCGGAAAGGCGGTCGGGTGGTTCCAGGGCCGCATGGAATTTGGCCCGAGGGCGCTCGGCAACCGCTCCATTCTGGGTGATCCGCGCTCGCCGGCCATGCAATCCCTGCTGAACCGGAAGGTGAAATTCCGCGAATCGTTCCGCCCCTTTGCGCCGTCGGTCTTGCGCGAGGATGTCGCGGAATGGTTCGAGTTGGATCTCGATAGCCCGTACATGCTGCTGGTAGCGGGCGTCGCTCCCGGCCGCCGTATCGCCATGACGCCGGAGCAACAAGGCTTGTTCGGCATCGAGAAGCTGAATGTGCCGCGCAGCCAGATTCCCGCCGTAACGCATGTGGACTATTCCGCCCGAATCCAGACGGTCCACCGCCAAACCAATCCGCGCTATCACGCCCTGCTGAGCGCCTTCAAGCTGCGCACCGGCTGTCCGGTGCTGGTGAACACCAGTTTCAACATACGCGGGGAGCCAATCGTCTGCACGCCGGAGGACGCCTACCGCTGCTTCATGGGCACGGAAATCGAGGTCTTAGTAGTGGAGAACTGCTTTCTGCGGAAGGAAGACCAGGACCGCGACCGGGCCGAAGACTACCGAAGCGCGTTCGAGCCGGATTAGGCCCCCCTTCCACCTTGGCCCGCAACTCGTGGAAACGCCCTGGTGGGGGCGGTTTCGCCTGCCGTGGCCGCCCAAAGACGCTTCTTGCCTCCTAGGCAGCCTGCACGGCGATGGGGATGCCCACGCCCGCCAGTGCCGACTCCACGTCCGCCGGCCGGAGGCGCGTCGCGTCGTAATCCACCGTTACCCGGTCCATGGCGGGCGAAAGGCGCACTCTATGGATCCCGTACAACGTGTTCACCTGCTCGATTTTCCCTAGCAGACTTTCGTCGAGCGGCCTTTGCAACTGAAAGTGAATTTGAACCTGTGTCATAGCCCTTGGCACTAGCATCGCACGGGCGCGCCCGGAGCGGAAAGCGGCGCGTGGTGATTCAGCGGACCGCATCCATGGCCCAGATTCGGGTTGGTGCGAATGGCTTCGTGAATGAAGGCCTTGGCTAGAGCCACCGCATCGGCGAGCGGCAGACCCGAGGCCAGCGCGGCTGCAATGGCGGCGGAATACGTGCAGCCGCTGCCGTGGGTGTGCCGGGTTTCGATTCGCGGGGCCGGATACTCGCGCCACTCGTCACCGTCAAACAGCACGTCGGTGGCATCTCCTTCCAGGTGCCCGCCCTTGATGAGCACCGCCCGGGCGCCCATCTCGCGAATCGCCAAGGCGGCCCGCCGCACGCCGCCCATATCGCGAATGGCGACGCCCGTAAGGGCCTCCGCTTCCGGGACATTCGGGGTGGCCAGGGCCGCGCACGGCAGCAGACGCTCCCGAAACGCCGAAAGAGCCGACTCCGGAGCGAGCGGCAGGCCGTGCTTGCTTACCATTACCGGATCCACCACCAGCGGGAAGGCGAACCGCGCGGCCGCGCCGGCTACGGCTTCCACCATCTCCGCCGTGCCGAGCGCGCCGGTTTTCGCCGCCGCCGGAGGAATGTCCTCCAGCACGGCTTGGATCTGATCGAGAACCAGAGCAGGCGGCAGGGCTTCCACGCGCGAAACCCGCGTGGTGTTCTGTACCGTGACTAGCGTGATCACCGCTTCGCCGTAGACCCCGAACTGGTGGAAGGTCTTCAGATCCGCCTGAATGCCCGCGCCGCCGCTGGGATCGGAGCCCGCGATGGTCAACGCCACGCTCTTCATCAGTCCCAGCATAGCAACGCGGTTGCGGGGGAATCGGGCCCCCGCAAGAGAATCAGATTTAGAGTTCCTGAAACCCCTATTTGTAATGGGCGTCACGGCGGCGGCGGGTTCCACTGTGCGCTTCCGCACCTCTCCGCGAACCTGGGCGCACGGCGGCTCCGAAAAGCAAGGCGAGACCTTTTCCAAGCAAATGAAACTCATTAAGTCCGCGGCAGCGGGGTCTATACTGCTGGTCTGCGGCTTGGCGCAGGGGCCTATCCGCCTGCAAACACGCACCTTTGAGCCCGCCCGCGGCGCCGTGATCGCGCCTCCCCGCGCGCGTTCCGGGCCGGCGCCGCCGCGCGCCCACTACATAGTCCAATTCGCGGCCTTTCCTGGCGCGGATGTCCGGCGCGAACTGGAACGCCGCGGCATTTCCATACTCTCCTACATTCCCGATTCCGCCTTGATGGTGTCCTCCGCTTCCGCGGCCGATCTGCGCGGCCTAGGGGCCGTATGGGCAGGTCCGATGGAGCCCTCCGACAAATTGAGCCCGCGGGTGGCGGAAGCGAAGGCGTATCTGGTGGAGTTCTATCCGGACGTTGACGCGGGCTTGGCGCGCGCCATCCTCGGAGAGCACGGCTTCAGCGTGATCCAGAGTCCGGGCCTTCTGCCGGGCCACTGGGTAACGCGGCCCAATGCGGAAGCGCTGCCGGCCCTGGCTGCTCACGACGAGGTCTCGTTCATTCTTCCGGCCACGGCCGCCATGGCCGCCGGAACACGCGTCAGCGGCTGTACCGGCGCCCTCACCGACGCCGGAACCGTGGGTGACTACGCCACGGTGGGCTCCGGATGGCCGGCCGATTCCAACGGCGCCGTGCCATTGCAGTACGCCTTCCAATCGCTGCCAGCGAACCTCGATGCGGAGCAGGCGCGCGGCGTCATAGCCACGGCGCTCAACGTCTGGGCCGGCTACGTGAACGTGATTTTTTCCGCGGGAGGCGGCCCGGAAACCACGCGCACCATCAACGTGCTCACCGCGGGCTATTCCCATGGCGACGGCTATCCGTTCGACGGCCCGGGCGGCGTGCTGGCGCACACCTTTTATCCGGCCCCAGTGTCCACGGAACCGCTGGCGGGCGACATGCATTTCGACGCCAGCGAGACCTGGAGGATTGGCGCGAACACGGACCTGTTCAGCGTCGCGCTGCATGAAGCCGGGCACGCCCTCGGAATGGGACATTCGACGGACCCGGCTTCCGTGATGTACCCCTATTACCACCTGGTCACGGGCTTGAGCGCGGGCGACATCGCGGGCATCCGCAGCCTGTATCCATCGGCCGGGGCGGAGAATCCTCGCCTGAATCCGGGTCCCTCTCCCGGTCAGCCAAGCGCCCCTTCCGGCGGAAACGATACCACGCCGCCCACGCTTCACGTCGTTTCGCCGGCCTCCACCATCGTTTCCACCTCCTACGCCGTAATCTTCGTGAGCGGCACGGCAAGCGACTCGAGCGGCGTGGCTAGCGTAACCTGGAGCACCTCCACCGGCGGCGCTGGCACGGCCTCGGGAACCGCCAACTGGAGTTTCCAGGCGCCGTTGCTGGTGGGCGCCAACGTGGTCACGGTGCGTGCTTGGGATGCGGCCGGCAACTCGTCGTGGAGGACCATTACGGTGATGCGCAATTGAGAGGCGGGCCAAATTGAGGGGACACGGATGAATTCTTCACTTAGTACCCTAGCGATTTCCGCTTCCGCGCCGATAGATCAAAGTGATGCGATCTGAAGCCCCAATCGCACAGATGCGGCCGTGGTTCTCCTGCAAGCCGGCCCCGATCTTCAACCCGGAGGCGTGGCGCGGGCCCACTCACGATGCGGCCGTTCCGAGCCGCGCGCAAGGAAAGCGCGATTGGCTGCTGGGAGAGGATGAGGGGGCGTTATTAGCGCTGGCGCGGGCTGTGGAACTGCGCGACCGGCGCACGGCCAGCCACTGTGAGCGGGTGGCGTTCCTCGGCGTGGCGATAGGCATGGCGATGCAATTCAGCCGCGCGCGCCTGGCGGCCCTCTACCAGGGCGGCTATTTGCACGATGTCGGCAAGGTCGGCATCCCGGATGCCATTCTTCATAAGGCGGGAGGATTGTCGGCTGAGGAATGGAGCATTATGCGGACGCATCCGGCGTGCGGCGAAGCGATCTGCCGCCCAGTGGCGTCCTTCGGGCCCGCGCTTCCGCTGATCCGGCACCACCATGAACGCGGCGATGGGAACGGCTATCCGGATGGCCTGCGGGCAAGCCAGATCCCCATCGAGGCGCGAGTCTTGCAGGTGGCGGATATATACGATGCGCTCACCAGCGCGCGGCCGCATAAACCGGCGTACACCCCGGCGCAGTCCTTGCAAATGCTGCGTGACGAGGCGAAGTGCGGCTGGCGCGACATGGAAGTGGTGGAGGTGCTCGGAAAGATGCACGGTAGCGGCCTGCCGGGCATTGGCGCGATGGCGCCACCGGGCCAGGATTTGGACGGGATGCGTAGTTCGCTCGACGGCCTGCGCGCCATGGTGGAATCCACGGCCGGCTGAGGATTGCGCCGCGGCGACCGAGGCGCCGTGCGCCCATCTGGTGGTTTGCGTGCCCGCGTGAGGACTGAATCCGGAGCCCTTCTGCAAGGCCCCGGGCCTAAAGCCGCCGCTCCGCATGGAACAGCAAGGCCTGGCGAGGGACCGGATGCAGGAGCCGGCATCCTCGCGCCATTGCGCGCCCGCTGGCCTTCGGCAACTTACACGCGGCCTTCCCTGCTCTGCTTCCAGGTGTGCCTTAAGGTGGCTGAGAGGATAATGGCGCCTCCGGCAAGGGGCCACGCGCCAGGCTTTTCGCCGTGTACCAACCAGGTCCACAGCGGGTTGAGCACGGGTTCGAGCAACAGGATTGTGGTGGCTTCAAACGCCGTAACATGGCGCACCGCCCGCGTCAGGCACCAATAAGCAAGCCCAATCTGGAAGATGCCCAGATAGAGGATCACCGCCACGCCTCGCGCGCTGACGGTAGTCACCGGTAGCGCCATCGGCAACGCCACCAGGCAGGCGGCCAGGTTTCCCGCGGTCACGGCGGCCACGCCCGCCGCCCCCTGGCCATCGCGCGCCACCCAGCGCAAGCCCGCTAACGTGAACGCCCATGCCAGACCGCTGGCCAGCGCAAGGATGTTCCCGGTGTGTGGGTTCGGCGCCGTGGCCAAGGCGCGCTCTCCGCCCAGCGCAAATAAGGACATGCCCAAGGCCAGAGCGGCAAGGTATCCAAAATCGGATCGCCGGACCGGCTCATGGAGCAGCCACGGCCCCAGCAGCAGCAGGTAGAATGGCGCGGTGTTCTGAAGGAATATCGCGTTGGCCGCGGTGGTCATGCGCGTGGAAAGTACGAAGAGAATCAGCGTGGACGCGTAGGCCGCCGCCACCGGGGCGATGCGCCAACTCCAGCGCCGCCGCGATTCCGGCGCAACCAGCAGAAGCGCCGCGGCGGCCACGGCCGAACGGAAGCTCGCCACTTGCCACGGCGTAAAGACGGCCGCCTTGATGGCCGCGCCGCCGGTGGAAAACAGAACCGCGGTTGCCATCAGCAGCAGGCGGTTGCGGAGAGGAGAAGATCTCATCGGGTGTGGCGGAGAGTTCGGACGCCGGCCCCGAATTGGGCAGGCAGGGCCCGGAACAACAACCGGAGCTTGGGAACGGCGCGCCCTAGCGCCGCGGCGGCGTCTTCCGCGCCGGCCGGGTCCGAAGAGAACGCTATGTTACTCCACTGCGCCGGCGGCGTGGTAGGAACTTCTCACCAGCGGGCCGGATTCCACGCGCGCGAATCCCATCTCAAGTCCCAAGCGGCGGAACTCGTCGAACTCGGCCGGCGGCACGTAGCGCGCGATGGGCAGGTGTTTGGGAGAGGGGCGCAGGTATTGTCCCAGAGTCAGAATGGCCACCTGATGCGCGCGCAGGTCTCGCATCACTTGCAGCACTTCCTCGGGCGTCTCGCCCAAGCCCAGCATCAAGCCGCTCTTGGTGGGAATGTCCGGCCGCAGCCGCGCGGCGAAGGCCAGCACGTCCAACGACCGCTCATAGCGCGCTCCCAAGCGCACCTTCCGGTAGAGCCGCGGCACGGTTTCCGTGTTGTGATTGAAGACGTCCGGCGCAGCGTCCATCACGATCTTCACCGCCTCATGGCTGCCCTGAAAATCCGGGGTTAGCACTTCCACGCCGCATCCCGCAACGCGCTCACGAATGGCGCGGATGGTCATGGCGAAGAGCTCGGCGCCGCCGTCCGCCCGGTCGTCCCGGTTCACGCTGGTGACCACGGCAAAGCGCAGGCCCATGGCCGCCACGGCGTCCGCCAGCCGCCGCGGCTCGTCGTAATCCACGGGCAGCGGCGCGCCCTTTTCCACCGCGCAAAAGCCGCAACGCCGCGTGCATACGTTGCCCAGGATCATAAAGGTGGCCGTGCGGTGGTTCCAGCACTCGCCGGCATTCGGACAGGCGGCGCTCTCGCATACCGTGTGGAGGCGGAGCCGCTCGATAATGTCCTTTACTTCCCGGTAGTTATCTCCTCCGGGCGCCGGCGCGCGCAGCCATTTGGGCCGTTCCAGCGGCGGTTCGATGGTTATCAGCACTCTGTTACTATTCTAAAGGGTACGGGGATGCATCCGATGGCCGTGAGAACCTGCTTCCAGGTTTGAATCCGACCGGATTATCTCTTATACTGGGGTTTAACGCCCTCCCGAATTATTCTCGTTTGCCGCAGTGCCGTTTTCCAAGCGCGGACTGCCCGGAGCGGCCTTGCGATTTCTAGGAGGTTCTTTACTTGAAGCCATCCACCACGAACACGTCTGGTGTCCAACGGCAAGCCGCGACATGGCGAGCCGCCCTGGCCGGAATCGGATCGATTCCGCGCTACTTTTTCGTTTTGCTCGCGTCGGTCGTACTGGCCGCGCCTCTCATGGCGCAAGGGCAGGAGGCGGGCGGTGAAGCCAACCTCAAATTGCCTGATCTGAGGCAGGTCTCGTTCCTGAATGGAATCAGCGGACACGATCTGCTTCTGGGAGGCCTTCTCATCAGCTTCCTGGGTCTGATTTTTGGCTTGTTCATTTACGTGCGCTTGCGCAACCTGCCGGTGCATTCCTCGATGCGCGAGGTGTCCGAGCTGATCTACGAAACCTGCAAGACGTATCTGGCCACGCAGGGCAAGTTCCTCATGCTGCTCGAAGCCTTCATCGCCGTCATCATTGTTTTTTACTTCGGCTTTCTGAAGGGCTTCGAAGCATATAAGGTGGCCATCATCCTGCTATTCAGCGTGATCGGCATCTCCGGCAGCTTCTCGGTGGCGGCGTTCGGCATGCGCGTCAACACCTTCGCCAATTCGCGCACCGCCTTCGCGGCGCTGCGCGGCAAGGCGTACCCCTGCTACGACATCCCGCTGCAGGCCGGCATGAGCATCGGCATGCTGCTGGTTTCCGTGGAACTGCTGATCATGCTCTTCATCCTGCTGTTCGTGCCGGGCGACCTGGCCGGTCCCTGCTTTATCGGATTCGCCATCGGCGAATCGCTGGGCGCGGCCGCGCTGCGCGTGGCCGGCGGCATCTTTACCAAGATCGCCGACATCGGGTCCGACCTCATGAAGATCGTCTTCAACATCAAGGAGGACGACGCCCGAAACCCCGGGGTCATCGCCGATTGCACGGGGGAC
>DATKOS010000261.1:0-15657 GCA_035524535.1 Bryobacteraceae bacterium | reverse complement strand
CCAGCTCGGTGCGCGATGGCAGAGCTTTAGCGAGTATTGGTCCTATTGTGGCAGCGGATCTCACGGTGGCCCGACAAACCTGATCGGCGCTGAAGTGCAATTGTTGCTGAGGACCTGCGCGCGGTCCGCCGCGAATCCGGTGGCGATCGACGGCGGCGCCAATGTTGGGGCATTTACCGTCGAATTGGCGGCCCTCGGCTACGAAGTCCACGCCTTCGAGCCGATCCCTGAAACCTACGGCCGCCTTCTCGAGAATCTCGCTATTAACCCTGACCTGCAGAGCAGGGTTCGTTCTCATAACAGCGCGCTTGGAGATCAGGACGGGGCTATCGTGCACATGACGCTGCCTGGCAACTCGCCCTCGACGCCGCACGTGACACAGCCGGGAGAACATGGGGGAACCTTGCAGGTCCCAGCCACAACCATCGACTCCTACGCCAGCGCGAAGCACATAGACAGGATCGCCTTCCTGAAACTGGACGTGGAAGGGTTTGAGCCCGCCGTTCTTCGCGGCGCCTCGCGGATGTTGAACGAGCGGCGCGTGGACATCGTCTTCTTCGAATGGTGCCCCTCTCTGCTGCGGGCATCTGGCTTCGATCCGGCGGAGATGTTGCAGTTCCTTGGCCGTTCGGAGTATGAGCTCTGCAGGGTTGGCGAGGGTGGAACGCTACGGGAGATCACTGCTTCGGCGGCGATGTCCCCTGAGTGCTTGTGGGACAACCTCGTAGCCCGCCCCAAACCTGTATGACCAGGTTTTCCATGAATCCCGGACCGCTCCGCCGGTAGCGTTGCCATGCGCTTTCTAGTAGTCCAGATGGGCGCTCGCATGCACTACGCGGTCCCTGCCATCCTGGCCCGGCGCGGGATGCTGGCCGAATTGTGGACGGATATGCACGCGGACGATTGGCCGGCGCGCCTGTCCGGCGTGCTGCCGGCGCCGCTGCGCACCACCGCCCTTCAGAGCATGCGGGGACGCAGGCTGCCGGGCGAGATCGATCGTTCCCTGGTGCGTTCCTTTCCGGCGCGGGCCATTTGGGCGCGCCTGCAAGGGGAATACGTGGATGGCAGCGTGCGTCGCAAGTTGCTGAAACGCGGCTTTGGCGCAGCCGAAGGCCTGTATTCCCTGATGTTCAGCGACGTCGAAACCATCGCCCAAGCGCGGCGCCGCGGGCTCTTCGTCGCCTTTGAGCAGGTGATTGCGCCGGACTTCCCGTCCCTCTTGTTTGAAGAGCGCGAGCGATTTCCGGGCATCGAGGCGCAGGAAAAGCCCGAGGACGATGCCAACTACCTCCGCGCGCACCGCCGGATCTGGAACGATGCAACGGCCATCCTGGCGCCCTCCGGTTACGTGCGCGACGCTATTGTGAAGTTGGGGGGCGCGGCCGGGAAAGTCCGCTTGGTTCCGTACGCGGTGGATGAGAGCTGGCTGCAAGCGGAGCCGGACCCAGAACCAGGGCGTGTGCTCTTCGTTGGCTCCGTCGGACTGCGCAAAGGCAATCACTATCTGGCCGAAGCGGCTCGCCTGCTGGCGGAGCGGCGCGTCCCGTGCCAGATTCGAGTGGTCGGGCCCATGCCTGCGAACTTGCACTCGTCACCGCTATTCGCCGGTCCGCGGTACGTGGGGCAAATTCCAAGGACCGAGGTGCGCGAGGAGTTCCTCCGCGCGGATATGTTCGTACTCCCCACCCTGGCCGAAGGCTCCGCTACCGCCCATATCGAGGCTTTGGCGTGCGGTCTCCCCGTAGTCACAACGCCGAATTGCGGAACGTGGATCCGCGACGGCGTCGAGGGCTTTCTCGCGCCGGTTCGTGATGCCGCCGCGCTCGCGGATCGCATCGAAGGGATTGTTACCAACAGGGTCTTGCGCGCCGGGATGAGCGCAGCCGCCCGCCAACTGGCGCTGCGGGAACACACCTGGGCCCGCTACGAGGAGCGTCTTGTGGAAACTCTCAGCCCCGGCCCTGATGCCGCCGCCCAAACTGTCTCGGGTTCCCTTTCGGTTCGCCCTTGAAGACCGCCATGCGCGTCTTGCTCGTGAGTTCGAACTCCAGCGCCATCGGCGGGGGAGAACGCTACCTGGCTTACCTGGCGAAGGGCTTGCTCCGGCTCGGTCACGAGGTTCACGCTCTGGTGGGTGCGCATGCTTACATGGATCCTATCGCCGCGCTGATCGCGGCATCCGGGGCGAATGTGCGTAGAGAGCGCCTGGTGGCTCTCCGCCAGCGCAAGCTGCGCTTCGTCTCGGCTTGCCTGCATCGCGCCCAGCACCGCAAGCTGGCGGGCATCTACAAAGAGATTGCGCCGGACTTCGTGCACGTGAACCAGCAGTATGACGAGGATGGCTTGGACCTGGTCATGGCGGCCAAGCGCGCTTCCCTCCTCGTGGCCGGCACAATCCATCTGCCCATGTGCCGCGATAAGCTGCAGCGCCCGCTGGGCCGGATGCGCACCGCGTGGATGAAGGCGTGGTACAGCCGCACGCGCTATCCGAAAATTCTGAGCTCGCCGGAAGCGGCCGAAGAGTTCGCCGCCTTCTACTCGTGTCGCGATAGCGTGTTCCAAGTCGACAACGCTACGTACGATGAAGCCGCGCAGACCGGCGCTCCCGCGCCGCTCCCTCCATCCTGGACCGGCGCCGGTCCGGTGATCGGTTTCGTGGGCCAAATCGAGGAGCGCAAGGACCCGATGTTGCTGGTCCGCTCCTGGAGCCTCCTACGCGCCGAATTCCCCTCAGCCAAACTCCTGCTGGTGGGCGATGGAAGCATGCGCCCGGACATCGAGCGCGCCGCGGATGCGGAGGGCTTGTCCGGCGCGCTGCACGTCACCGGTTGGGTCTCCGACGTTCGTCCCTGGCTGAAGGTCATGGACCTGTGCGCTTTTACGTCACACTTTGAAGGCATGCCGCAATCCCTGATTGAAGCGGCTTGCGCCGGCCTTCGAATCGCCGCGCTCTCGGGACCTGGAGTCCCCGGCGTTCTGCGCCACGCCGGTTGGGCGGTTGCGCTTCAAGAACGCGATGCGGCGCAGCTTGCCAGGGCCATGGAGCAGGCGCTGGCGGCCGGGCCCCCGTGCCCGAGTCAGGTAGCGGCCGCGCGAGAACACTTCTCGGTTACCCGCATGGCGCGCGACGTCGTGAAGATTTATGAGGCCGCGGTCCGTGAGGTCTCCCAGCGTGCGGATTGAGCCCGGCGCTTTGAGCGCCGCCCAATCCCGCTCCGTGGCCTGGGTGTTGGTTTCAACCACGCATTACCACCACGCGCGGATGTCGGCGTTCGCGGAGTTGTGGCCCCATCGCGCCACCATCGTGCAAATTACCGACACGGATTCGGTGCGGGCGCTCGAAGCGCGGCCGGAGTCCGCGCCCTACGATCTGCATACCCTGCTGCCGGGAGTGCCCACCAGCCTGGCCCTCCGCCAAAGAATTGGACCGCTGATTGACGCCGCGCTCCATCGCCTCCGCCCGGGCGTCGTGTGCATCAACGGATGGTCGTTTGGCGGCGCCATCGAGGCGCTGCGCTGGTCGCGGCGCAACGGAGCGCGAGCCATCGTCATGTCGGAAAGCTCCGAGGGCGACGAGCCGAGGCGGTGGTGGAAGGAACGGATGAAGCGCCAGGTGGTGGCCCTGTGTTCGGCGGCGCTGGTGGGCGGCTCTCTGCACGCCGCATACCTCGAGTCTTTGGGTGCGCCCCGGGAACGCATCTTCGATGGCTACGATGCCGTGGACAACGGCCATTTCCGGAACAACGCGGAGACGGCGCGGCGCGACCCCGCGGCGGCGAGGACGCGTCTGGCGCTCCCGGGGCGCTACTTCCTGGCCGCATGCCGTTTTGAGGAGAAGAAGAACCTGCCCCGCCTCATCCAGGCCTTCGCGGAATACCGAGCCGTGGCCGGAGCAAGCGCCTGGAACCTGGCCATCCTCGGCGATGGAGAAATGCGGCCCGCGCTTGAGCGGCAGGCCGCCGCGCTCGGTTTGAACGGCCATTTGCACATGCCTGGCTTCGCCGCGTACAACGATCTGCCTGCCTGGTATGCGCTGGCGGAGTGCTTCATCCACGCCAGCGTCACCGAACAATGGGGACTCGTGGTGAATGAAGCTATGGCTTCCGGAACGCCGGCGCTTGTTTCGAAGCGTTGCGGATGCTGCCCCGACCTACTGCGCGAGGGCCGCAATGGCTACAGCTTCGACCCATTCGACGCGCCCTCGCTGGCGCGCCTCATGCTTCGTGTCCAGCGTGAAGAGGCTTCCGCGCCGGCGATGGGGGCGGAAAGCGCCGCCATCATTGCCGAATGGGGCCCCGCTCGTTTTGCGCGCAATCTCTCGCAGGCCGCGGAGTGCGCTCTCGGCGCCGTGCCCCGTCGGCGCACCCTGGCGGAGGAGGCGATGCTCGCCGCGCTGTGCCATGTGTAGATGCGGGATGCAAGAACCATGACCCGGCCCGTCGCCATCTTATTCCGCCGCATCGGCCCGTACCATCGCGCGCGGCTGAATGCCGCCGCCCGGCGCTTCCCGTCCGTCGCGGTGGAGCTGACCGCTTCTGACAGGGTCTATGCCTGGGATCCCGTCGAAGCGCCGGAATTAAGCCGCGTCACGATCTTTCAGGACGCCGCGGCCGCTACCGGCGCGCAAGTCGCGCAGCGGGTGGCCAAAACGCTCGATCAATTGTCGCCCCGGGCAGTGGCCATTCCCGGCTGGTCCACGCCCTTCGCGTTGGCGGCATTGCGGTGGTGCGGCGTCTCGCGGACGCCCGCGATCGTGATGTCCGAAAGCCGCGAGCATGACACCCAACGTTCCTGGCGAGCCGAAACTCTCAAACGGCGCCTGGTGGGGTTGTTCTCCGCCGCGCTCGCCGGCGGCGCCCCCCAATTGCAGTACCTGCGGCGGCTCGGGATGCCGGAAGACCGGATCTTCCTGGGATACGACGTGGTGGACAACGGCCATTTCGCCCGCGGAGCGGCGGCCGCGCGGAAAGACGCCGCCGAAACCCGCCGCCACTTGGGATTGCCCCCGAAATACTTCCTGGCCAGCAGCCGCTTTATCGCCAAGAAGAACTTGACGCGCCTGCTCCAGGCTTATGCCCGCTATCGCCAGTTCGCGCCAGGAAAGCGCTGGAAATTGGCGCTGCTCGGAGAGGGTCCCATGCGTCAGGCCGTCCTGGAGCAAGCCCAAGCCCTGGAACTGGGGCACGACCTGCTCTTGCCGGGATTCATCCAGTACGACCGTCTGCCTTACTACTACGGGCTGGCCTCCGTCTTCATTCATGCAAGTACCGTGGAGCAATGGGGGCTGGTAGTGAATGAGGCCATGGCGGCGGGCTTGCCAGTGCTCGTCTCAGCGGGCTGCGGTTGCGCGCCTGACCTGGTCCAGAACGGAGTCAATGGCTACGCCTTCGATCCGCTGGATACCGAGGGACTCGCGCGCCTCATGGCGCAGGTGGCCGATAGCGGCGCCGGCATCGCGCGCATGGGTGAGGCCTCGCGCCGAATCGCGTCCGAGTGGGCTCCGGACCGCTTCGGCCACGGATTGGAACAGGCGCTTCGCATCGCCGCGCCGCCGCCGGCCCGACTAGGTGACGGCGCCTTGCTGCATTTGCTGCTCACCATGAGGCGGGCAGCAGTCGCTCCGGAGGGTTGCCAGTGAAGCGATCTCTCCACATTGTCCGAGGCCTGGACCCGCGCTCCGGCGGTACCAGCGTCTCGGTGCCGGCCCTGGTCCAGGCCGTCTCGGAAACCGGGCGATTCGAGCAGCACCTCTTGTATTTCGCCAAGGAAGGGGACTATGTGCCTCAGGCCCCCGGAGTGGAATTGTTGCGCTTCGATTGGTCGCCCCGCGGCGCCTTCCTGGGAAGGTTCGATGGCGCCAGGTCGCTCGCGAAGGCCATCTATCGCGCCGACGTCGTGCACATTCACGGCGTCTGGGAATCGCATTGCGCCGCAGCCGGCTTCATTTGCCGCGAGATGCAGAAGCCTTTCGTGGTCTCTGCCCACGGCATGCTGGAGCGCTGGGCGTTGCGCAACAAACGCTGGAAGAAGTGGCTCTATTCCACCCTGGTGGAACGCCGCAACCTGCGCGGCGCGGCGTGCCTGCGCGCCCTCACGCGGCAGGAGGTCGGCGACTACCGCCGATTCGGACTCGCCGCTCCGGCCGCGCTGATCCCCAATGGCATCGCCATCCCGGAGACCATGGACTCCGCGCCATTCTACCGGAGGTTCCCGGAATTGCTCGGCAAGAGGCTGGTCCTGTTCCTGAGCCGCGTTCACCACAAGAAGGGCGTGGACATCCTGTGCCGCGCCTGGGCCGCGCTCTCCCAGGAGTTTCCAGACGCGCGCCTGGTTATCGCGGGCCCCGATTTCGAAGGAACCTTGAGCCGCGTGGAAACGCTGACGCGCAAACTCGGTTTGCAGAATAGCGTCACCTTCACGGGCATGCTGGGCGTGGAAGACAAGTGGGCGGCCCTGGCGGCCGCGGAGACGTTCGTGCTGCCCTCGCACTCGGAGGGCTTCAGCGTCGCGGTTCTGGAAGCGCTCGCGGCCGCGCGCCCGGTCATCATCACGCCCGGCTGCAACTTCCCGGAGGTCGAAGAGGCCCGGTGCGGCGTGATCTCGCTGCCCACGGACCGCCAGATTGAGGATGCCGTGCGGGACATGCTGCGGCGAACGCCCGAGGAACGCGCCGCCATGGGCGCGCGCGGCGCCGCGCTGGTTCGCACGCGCTTCACCTGGCCCGAAATCGGATGCGAACTGGCGTCGGTCTACGATTGGCTGCTCGGCGCCGGTCCCATGCCGCAATCGGTTTCGCTCGCCGCGGACCTCGCCGCGCCGGAGGCGAAATGCACTGTCTGATTACCGGCGGCGCGGGATTCATCGGCAGCCGCTTGGCGGAGAGGCTGCTCGAAGAAGGTATCCGCGTCACCTCGCTCGATAACTTCGATCCGTTCTACGCGCGCAAATTGAAGATGGCCAATCTCCGCTGCTGCCTCCGCTCCCCGGATTTCCGTCTTGTGGAAGGCGACATCCGCGACGCCGCCGCGTTGGAGAGCATCCCCGCGCCGCTCGATTGCATCGTGCATCTGGCGGCCAAGGCGGGTGTGCGGCCCTCCCTTGCGGACCCCGGGGGCTACGTCAGCGTGAACGTCGCCGGCCTGCAAAGCATGCTGGAGTTCGCCCGACGCCGCTCCGTGCCGCAATTCGTCTTCGCGTCTTCCAGCAGCGTGTACGGGGTGAATCCGCGCACGCCGTGGAGCGAGAGCGATCACGTCCTGCTTCCGGTGAGCCCCTACGCCGGCACCAAGGTGGCGGGCGAACTGATGGGCCACGTCTACGCCAGCCTCTACGGCATGCGCTTCCTGGCGCTACGCCTGTTCACCGTGTACGGGCCGCGCCAGCGGCCGGACCTGGCCATTCGCAAGTTCGCGGAAGCGATTCTCGCCGGCCGGCCGCTCCCCATGTTCGGCGACGGCTCCTCCAGCCGGGACTACACTTACGTGGATGACATCGTGGCCGGGTTCCGCGCGGCCATGGACTACCGCGCTACCAACTACGAGGTGATCAACCTCGGGAACAGCGACCCGATCTCGCTCCGCGATATGATCCGCGTCATCGAGGAAGCCTTGAACCGGAAGGCCACGCTCGATCTCCAGCCGCCCCAGCCCGGCGATGTGCCCGCGACCTTCGCGGACATCCGCAAGGCCGGCGACCTGCTCGGCTACCGGCCCGCGACCTCCTTCACCGAGGGCGTCTCGAGATTTGTGAGCTGGCTGCGCACCCATGCCTGAACACGCCACCCAGCCCGGCGCCGCAAGCGCAAGCAGGACGCCCTACCGCAACCGCCTGCCGGCTTCCAACCGGTTGCTGCGCGTCGCCTGGGGCTTCGCCTGCGCCGTGCTCTACCGGCCCTCTCCCAGGCCTTTGCATGGCTGGCGCCGGTTCCTGCTGAGGGCCTTCGGCGCCAGCGTGGCGTCCACGGCGCATCCTTACCCGAGTTGCCGCGTCTTCGCCCCGTGGAACCTGGAGATGGGCGAGCACAGTTGCCTGGCGGACGATGTGGATTGTTACTGCGTGGCGCCCATCCGCCTCGGCGCGCACGCCACGGTCTCGCAATACGCCCACCTGTGCGCCGCCACGCACGACTATGAAGACCCGGAGTTCCCCTTGGTTCCCAAGCCCATCACGCTGGGCGGCTCCGTCTGGATCGCCGCGGGCGCGTTTGTGGGCCCGGGCGTCACGGTTGGCGAAGGCGCCGTGGTGGGGGCGCGCGCGGTAGTGACTCGCGATGTGCCGCCCTACGCCGTGGTGGCAGGCAATCCCGCGCGCATCGTCAAGCGCCGGGCCGGGTTCCAGGAGCCCGGACAATAGCAACGGACATGACGCCCGTCCCGGTCTCCGTCTTGATCCCCGTGAAGAACGAGGAAGCGAACCTCGCGCCATGCCTGCGCTCGGTGAGCTGGGCGGGCGAACGCGTGGTGGTGGATTCGGGCAGCCAGGATCGTACCTGCGCCATCGCCGCCGAGTTCGGCGCCGCGGTGCATCAATTCCAGTACGCGCCCGGCGGCCCGAAAAAGAAGAACTGGGCGCTTGAGAACATTCCGTTTCGTTACGATTGGGTGCTCATTCTGGACGCGGACGAAAGAATCACGCCGGAGCTGGCCGCCGATATCGCCGCCGCGGTCGCCAACCCGGGCGCCACGGCCGGCTATTACATCAACCGGCGCTTCTACTTCTTGGGCCGGTGGATCAAGCACGCGGGCTATTTCCCCAGTTGGAATATGCGCCTCATCCGCAAGGGGAAGGGCTTCTACGAAAGGGTGGCGGACACCAGCGCGCGCACCGGCGACAACGAAGTGCACGAGCACGTCATCCTCGATGGTCCGTCCGGCCGCCTCCCGAACCCCATGGACCACTTCGCCTTTCCCACCATCGACGTCTTCATCGAAAAGCACAACCGCTACTCCACCTGGGAAGCCGAAGCCGGCCCGCACGCCACAAAATCCATCGAAGGCGGCAGCGGAGCAATTGGTGCGGTTCATAACGCCCGAAGGACCCTCAAGCGCGCCGCGCGGAAACTGCCCTTCCCCCATTGGCTCCGCTTTTTTTACCATTTCTTTCTGAAACGCGGATTCCTGGACGGAGCGCAAGGCTACATCTTCTGCCATTTGCTGGCGGAATATGAATTCTGGATTTGGGCAAAAGGACGGCATGAGACGTAACAGTACGCCCACACCCCTAAATCAGAGTGTTTTGGTGCGGCCCTGTATTACCATGAGAACAGTCTTTACGTCTCAGAGGGCGCCTGGAAACGCGTGAGATTCCTTCTCCTCAACCAGTTCTTCCCGCCTGACGGCGCGCCCACGGGCCAGCTTCTCGCGGACGTAGCGCGGAGCCTTGCGGCGCAGGGCCATTCGGTTACGGTAGTGTGCGCTCGCGTCCGGTACGCAGGGTCGCATTACGCAACGGAGAACATTGAGATTCCGGGCGTGAGTTACCGCCATCCCTGGGCGGCTTCTTTCGGCGTCAGCTCCGTGGCGCGTCTCATATCCTATGCCACCTTCTATGTCGGCGCCATCCGCCACACCTTGTCGGGACCGCGTCCCGACGTGGTGATCACGCTCACCACCCCGCCGCTTCTCTCTTTGGCCGGTTCGGCCGCGAAGATGCTCCGCGGCTCGCGGCACTATAGCTGGGAGATGGACGTCTACCCGGATATCGCCACGGATTTGGGGTTCTTCCGCCGCAATTCTCTTCAAGACTGGATCACGGGCCTCCTCGCGGACTTCTCGCGCCGCCGCGCGGACAAAGTTCTAGCGCTGGGGCCGTGCATGCGCGACCGCCTGTTGGCCAGGGGAATCCCTGCGGGGAGAGTGGCCGTGGCGGAGAATTGGGCCACCGGCCCCGTCATTTCGCCAAGACCGTTTCCACCCGCCGCGCCCTTGACCGCCCTTTATTCCGGTAATTTCGGGCGCGCCCACGACGTCGAAACCCTTGCCGAAGCCATGGCTCACCTGTCCGATGGCTCGCGCTTCTGCTTCGTGTTCGCCGGCTCCGGGTCCCGGATGCCGCAACTGGAATCGCGTTGCCGCGCCACCGGTCTGACCAACGCCTCCTTCATCCCTTACCAAAAAGCCGAACGCCTCTCCGAGCACCTCGGGAGCTGCCATGTGGGCCTGGTCACCCAACTGCCCTCCACCTGCGGCTCCGTGGTGCCCAGCAAGACCTACGCGTTGATGGCCGCGGGTCGCCCGTTCATCTATATTGGGCCCGTTGGCGGTACTCCTAGCCGTCTCATCGAACGCTTCGGCTGCGGCTGGCGCATCGAGCCCGGCGATTCGGCGGCGCTAGTGAATCTTCTCCAGGTCCTGTCCTCGGAGCCGAATCTCATTCGGGAAGCCGGAGCCCGCGGGCGCAAGGCGTTCGAGGAGCATTACGACGTGGACCATGGCGTCGCACGCATCCTCGACATCCTCCATTTGGCCGAGGTCCCCTCCGGGGAGACATTGCATCCCAGAAGCATCGCCTTCTAAGCGAAAGCGCCGGCCTCCCTGGAGCCGGCTTTGGTTCCGCCCGTTCTCCTCCGCCGTATGTCCGGGTCCACTAGAATCCTCCACGTCCTGGCCTCGCTCGACGAACAAGACGGCGGGCCGGTCCGCGCCATTCTGGACCTTTCGGCGGCGGCCCGAAGCCACGGTCTGGAGAGCCATTTGCTCGCGCCCGGACCTGTAGCGCTGCGCGACAATCCCCTCGCCTCGGACTGGATTCACGTCGCACCTCCTCCCAGCTTCCAGGCGTTCCGTTATGCTCCCGGCCTTCGAGAGTGGCTCCGCCGGCATCTGCGGGATTTCGATGGCGTCGTGATCCACGGACTCTGGCTGTACCCTGGCTTGGCAGCCTCCCTGGAGTGCAAGCGGGCATCCGTGCCATATGCCTGTTTTCCGCATGGGATGCTGGCCCGATACCCCTTCCGCCAGGGCGGAATCCTCAAGAGCCTGAAGAAGTCCCTGTATTGGCGGCTCGTGGAAAGGCGGATCTTTGATAACGCCGCAGCCGTACTCTACACCAGCAAGCGCGAATGGACGAATGCGTCCCCTATCTTTCCCGCGCCAAGGCGCTGCGCAGTTGTCGCGCCATTCGGAATCGCGCCTCAAGCGAGGGCCGTGGAGCGGCCGGAACACGAGGCGCTCCAGCAGCCGCCCGAACGCAAGATCGCTCTATTCCTGGGCCGATTGCACCCTATAAAGAACCTGGAGTTCCTCATCGAAGCCTGGCACGGGGCTCGCCCCGCCAGAGACTATCACTTGGTCATCGCGGGAACCGGGGAGCCGTCCCACGCCGCCCGCTTGGCCCGGCTTGCGGCGGCTGGCGCCGCGGCGAGCAGCATCCATTTCACCGGTCATGTCTCGGGTGACGACAAGTTGTACCTTCTCCAGCGCGCGCGCTGGCTGCTCCTGCCGTCCCTCTATGAGAGCTTCGGCGTCGCGGTTCTGGAGGCCGTTCAGTCAGGCTGCGCGGTCGCTGTCTCGGATCAAGTATCCAGCGCGGATTACCTCCCTCCGGATTCCGCCGTGCTCAATCTGCGGATGGAAACCTGGATCGACTTCTTCAGGAATCGCATGCCGGATGACCGCTGGCGCAGCCGCACCGCGGAAGCCGAACGCGAGAGATTCGAGGCGCGCTTCCGTGTGGCCGAAGTGGCTCGAAACTGGGCGGGTACGTTCCGTGATTTGTTCTCTCGGACCGAACCGCGGAACGTGGAACAATGGTTGAGTGTCTCCCCGGCCGCTGAGAGTCGAAATCCGGCCGAGCGCCATTCGTGAAAGCTGGCGGGGAGCTGAGGGGATCGCGAAAGCGGCTCGATGGATCGGCAATACTGGGCTCATAAACGCGTGCTGGTAACCGGCGGCGCCGGCTTCCTGGGTTCTTATGTGGTACGCAGCCTCATCGCGACGCGCGGCGTCCGTCCGGAGGATATCGTCATCCCGAGATCCGCCGATTGTGACCTGCGTGACCCCCAAAACTGTCTGCGCGCGGTGAGCGGTTGCGATGTCGTAATCCACTTGGCCGCGGTCACTGGGGGAATCGGATTCAGCCGCGCGCATCCGGCAAGCCAGTATCTGGATTCCACTCGAATCGATCTCAATATGGCGGAAGCGGCCCGGAAGGCCGGAGTGGCCAAGTTCGTCGCCATCGGAAACCTGTTTGCATACGCGCCGGATACCCCGTCGCCGCTGGTGGAAGACCTCTTGTTCCAGGGCATGCCGGGCGGGGCGCATCGCGGCGTGGGGTCCATGAAGCGGAATCTCGCCGTGATCGCGGAACTGTATCACCACGAGTATGGCTTACCCATGGTCACGGTCTACGCCGCGAACGCCTATGGGCCCGGCGATAGCCTGGACCCACTGCATGCCCACGTGATTCCTGCGACCGTCATGAAATGCCTCCGCGACCCGAAGCTCATCGTGTGGGGCGACGGGTCCCCCACTCGCGATTTTCTCTTCGCGGCCGATGTGGCCGAAGGCCTGCTCCTCGCGGCGGAAAAGCTGGAGGCCCCGTCCTTCGTTAACCTGAGCTCGGAATCCGAAATCAGCATTAAGGCTCTGGTGGAACTCATCGCGCGCCAGGCTCGCTTTGAGGGCGAAATCGTATTCGACGCAGCCAAGGGCGCGGCCGATGCGCGGCGCCTGGCTTCTTCGGCGAAAGCTCGCGAGTTGCTCGGCTTCCGTCCGGCCGTCAGCATGGAGGAAGGAATCCGGCGCACGGTGGCCTGGTACCGTGAGCGGCTGGGGGCCTCATGAGCGCAAGTCCGCGGGAAAGCCGCATCCTACAGATGGCGCCGTGGTTTGGGGAAGAGGAAAGAGCCGCCGTGGCCGAGTATATGGAGAGCGGCGGCTGGTTCACGGAATTCAGCAAGACGCGCGAGTTTGAACAAGCCATCGCCGCGTTCACCGGCAGCCCGCACGCAATCGCCGTAACCAGCGGAACCGCCGCGCTGTTCTGCGCGCTTTCGGCCTGCGGCATCGGCCCGGGCGATGAAGTCCTCGTGCCCGCATTCACCATGGTCGCAACCGCTAATGCAGTCCTGCTGGCGGGAGCGACTCCGGTGTTTGTCGATATCCATCCTGCGAATCTCTGCATGGATCTCGATGCCGCCGGCCAGGCCGTCACGGAGCGCACGCGAGCTATTTTGCTGGTGAGCCTGAACGGCCGCGCGCCCGACATGACCCGGGCGCTCAGCTTCGCCTCTCGCCATTCGCTCAAACTCATCGAGGACGCCGCCCAGTCTCTCGGTTCCACGCAAGCCGGCAAAGCCCTGGGCTCCTTCGGCTGCGCCGGCGCCTATTCTTTTGGCCCGCTGAAGATCATCAGCACGGGCCAAGGCGGAGCGGTGGTCACCGCGGACGAAAAAATCGCCCAGCGTTTGCGCCGCTTCAAGGATTTCGGCCGCGAGCGCGGCGGGGTGGACGTCCACGAATCCATCGGCTACAACTTCAAGTTCACGGATCTGCAGGCCGCCGTCGGCGTTGCGCAGATGCGCAAACTGGCTTGGCGCGTGGAGCGCAAGAAAGAGATATTCGCGCTCTACCGCGAGGAACTGCGGGGCGCGCCCGGCATCCGCTTCCTGGACACGGATCTGGCCGAGGTGACGCCCTGGTTCATCGACATCCTTACGGACAGGCGTGACGATTTGCGGCGCCGCCTCAGCGAAGCCGGAATCGAGGCTCGCCCCTTCTACCCTCCGGTGCATTTGCAGCCGGCGTATCGCTGGAAAGGGCGCTTCCCGGCCGCCGAGGAAGCGTCCGCACGCGGGCTCTGGCTGCCATCTTCTTCTTTTTTGAGCGACGCCGAAATTGGGCGCGTTTGCGCCGTCATTCGCGCTTGGGCCGGCCTCAACGGCTGAGCGTTCCCTTCACCGCTTCCACATTCAGGCTGATCGCAAGTCCGTGCTCCTTGTCCATGTGCGGGAAGTAGGCTTGGGAAAAATCGTCGTAATCGCTGTGAATAGTCTCTCGCCAGTCGTACCGCTGAAACGAGGAGTAGCCCGCGTCCCGGCAAAGCTCCTCAAGCGCGCGGAAATCGTACGCGGTTCGCATGTAGAGGAGCCGCGCCCCTTCCGGCGCCTGAATCTCGATGCGTCCGAACAGCGGTCCCAGAATCCGTTTCAAATCCCCTGTCCTGCGGTAGACCTCAATGAGCGCCTCAAAGTCCGAAACGGAAAGGCGCAGGCGGCCGCCGGGCTGCAGGATTCTAAACCACTCCCGCAGCGCGCCCAGAGCCTCGGGCCGGTCGAAATACTGCAGCGCGTGCGAGCAATAGATGAGCGATGCGCTCTCATCGGCGAACATGGGCAGTTTATCGATGGAGCTGCGGTAGTCGATGTGCGGATGGTCGTCCAAATCCACGTGAAGGAAGCCTGGGATGCGCCGTTTGCCGCAACCGAGGTGCAGTTGTATGGCCATTCATTTCTCCCGCCGGGCGGATTACGCCCGGCCCGATTTAGCTGGCGGTTTTCCGCCGCCGGTTGCCCGTTCAAATGCGTCGCGCAGCGCCCGTTTCCAGGAAGGCCGCTGAACCACGCACTGGAGCGCCAGCCAGGCGTGCGCGCGAAACGGCACGGCCCCCGCGCCGCTCAGCTCCGATTTCCAATACGAATACAGCGCGCCGAAGCCCGCCTGCGCTTTTACGTGCAGCCCGTGCCACTGATGGCGGACCTCGGCCCGAAAAGCGTCCCCTTCGTAGACGCGCCTCTCCTCGTTGGCTCGCAACAATTTCAACAGCCACTCCTCGGCTTGCGCCAGTTCGCCCAGGGAAAGCGGGCGATGCCCGAACGCCGCATGGAGAGCTTTCTCGGATTCCGTCGCTCCTGGCGTCAGAGCTCGCAGCGGGCGGGCCAGCGCGCGCGACAGTTCCCGCTGCCTTCGAGCGGCGGATTCCGCGGACATCTGCCCTTCGTGCAATCGATAGAAGTAGAGGAACTCGGGCACGTTGGCCAGGCGCGTCAGATCGGCGGCGCGCAACAGAAACTCAATATCCTCGGCGCTCTCGCGAAACGACTCGTCGTAGGAGAGCCCCTCGCGTTTCAGAAAGTCCCGGCGCATCAGGATGGTCGGATGCGCAATGGCCCACCCAAAGCACATCGCGGCGCAGATGCGCTCGTGGTCCAACGGCGGGCGGCCGGTGACACGCCGCGCCCCGAAAGCGCGGTACCACGTCCCGCAAATCGAAACCTCCGGATGCGCCTCCAGATAGGCCGCCTGACGCTCCAGCCGCCGCGGATCGCAAATATCGTCCGCATCCATGCGGGCCAAAAACTCAGCCTGAGAAGCCCGGATACCGGCGTTCAGCGCGGCCGCTATGCCCGCGTTTTTTTCGTTGCGAATCACGCGCAGCCGGCCGTCCGTCACGCCGCTCAGGATCTCCGCCGTCCGGTCTGTCGAACCGTCGTCCACAACCACCAGCTCGAAATCCGTCAGCGTTTGCGCCAGCACACTCGCAATGGCGTCGCCAAGGTAGCGCTCGCCGTTATGAACCGGCAGCAGAACCGTAATGCGCGGCGAATCGCTTCTTTTTCGGGCGCCGGAGCTCATAGCGCGATCAGCCATGGGGAATTCGGCAGTTGTGACGTCATCCCCGGCGCCGCGTACCAGCGCCGCGGCGCAACCACGAGCTTGT
>DATKOS010000260.1:0-3104 GCA_035524535.1 Bryobacteraceae bacterium | reverse complement strand
AACTGCGGTTTGATTAGTATAACCATTTGCCCGCCGGGGCGCAGCAGGGGAACGGCGGCCGGCAGGATGAGGGTGACGGAGATGAAGCTTACGTCGCAGACAATGAGGTCGGCCAGTTCGCCGATGGCGGCGAACTCCAGGTAGCGGGCGTTCAGGCGCTCATGGAGGACCACGCGCGGATCGGCTCGCAGCCGCCAGTCGATCTGGCCCGCGCCCACATCCACGGCGTGGACGCGAAGGGCGCCGGCCTGGAGCAGAACATCCGTAAAGCCTCCGGTGGAGGCGCCGATGTCAAGGCAGACCTTGCCGGCGGGGTCGATGGCGAAATAGCGCAGCGCGGCGGCGAGTTTGAGGCCGCCGCGGCTGACGTAGGGCGGGCGCGCGAGCACTTCCACGGCGCTTTCGGGTTCCACGGGCTGGCCGGGCTTGAGGGCTTTGCGCCCTTCCACGGTGACCACACCGGCCATGATGAGCGCCTGCGCCTTTTCGCGGGACTCCGCCAGTCCGCGCTCCACCAGCAGCCGGTCCAGCCGCGTCTTCATGATTTGCGGTGGACGATATGGTCCGCCAGCTCATGCAAGCGCGCGGCGCGGTCTCCGAACGGCGCCAGCGCCTGGTGAGCGCGTTCGCATTCCTCGGCCGCCATGCAGTGCGAGGTTTCGATGCCGTAGACCGCGGGGAAGGTGATCTTATGCTGCGCGGCGTCCTTGCCGGCGGTCTTGCCCAACTCAGCGGAGGTCTCTTCCACGTCCAGCAGATCGTCGACGATTTGGAAGGCGAGGCCGACGTGCTCTCCGTAGCGGGAAAGGGCGGCGTAGGACTCTTCGGCGGCGCCGGCGTAAATGGCGCCGAGCCGGAGGCTGGCACGGAGGAGGGCGCCGGTTTTGGCGCGATGGATGCTTTCTAGCAACTGGGCGTCCGGAGGCTTGCCCTCGCCTTCGAGGTCCGCCACCTGCCCGCCGATCATGCCGCCCACGGTGCCCGACGCCGTCGCGAGTTCGGCGATCAGGCGGGCCTTACGGTCGGCGGCGATGGGTAATTCCGCCAGAACCTGAAAGGCGAGCGTAAGGAGCGAATCGCCAGCAAGAATGGCCATGGCTTCGCCGAAGACTTTATGGTTGGTGAGCTTGCCGCGGCGGTAATCGTCGTTATCGAGAGCCGGCAGGTCGTCGTGAATCAGGGAATACGTATGGATGAGTTCGAGCGCGCAGGCCGCTGAGACTACGCCATCCGGGGCGCCTCCGGCGGCGTGGGCCGCTTCCATGCAGAGGATGGGGCGAATGCGCTTGCCGCCGGCGAAAAGGCTGTAGCGCATGGCGCGATGGATCGTGGCCGGAGGTGTGGATTCCGGCGGGACCAAGCGGTCCAGTTCCGCATCCACCAGCGCCTGCCGCCGGCTGAGGTATTCGCGCAGGTTCATTTCTCGGATTTATCAGGGCGGAACGGTTCGGCGACCATCTTGCCTTCCTTGCGCACGAGCATCTCGACGCGAGTCTCGGCTTCTTCCAGGCGCTTACGGCAGGTTTCGCTGAGGTTCATGCCGCGCTCAAAAAGCTCCAGGGAGCGCTCCAAAGAGAGGTCGCCGGCTTCCAATTCCGACACGGTCTTTTCGAGCTCCTGGAGGCAGGTCTCGAACGTCTCCGCCGGTGGTGCGCCGCCTTCGGCCTTCGCCATAAACGACATGATAACAGGCGAGGCCCCCGCAACCGCGAACGCGCGAGGTGCTTGGCGGAGGAGCAAATTCCGAAATCCGGCTGCGCCGGCGGCGGGGCGCGCCTCGCCGCCTTCGCTTAAGGGCGATCCGCGCAGCCCGCGCCTACTGGCGATCCGCGCTGGGACCGTAGATGGGGGACTTTGCCGCCCATGGGGCGGAGGTAGGCCGAGAGCCGGCCGCGGTGATGCGCGGCGCGCTTGACCATCAGCGGCGCTGAAACAGCGGCGTGAAGGCGACGACATCCGGCGCGCTGCTATGGGGCGGCCGGAATGAGCACGCGGACGCGATCATTGCCGGTATCGGCGACGTAAACCCGGCCCTTGGAATCCACCGCGACGGCTTCCGGAATGGTAAGCTGCGCGGCCGTCGCCGGGCCTTTGTCGCCGGAGAATCCGCCAGTTCCGGAACCGGCTATGGTTGCGATGACGCCGTTAACGATTTTGCGGATGCGCGTATTGCAGAAGTCGGCGACGTATACAGCGCCGGCGGAATCTACCGCGATGCCGTAGGGGTTGCAGAGGGGCGCCTTGATAGCGGGACCGTCGTCGCCGGCGAATCCCTCTTGGCCATTTCCCGCGAAGGTGGAAATGGTTTCTCCCGAGACCTTGCGGATGCGGTCGCCGCCGAGTTCGGCGATGTAGAAATCGCCCGCCGCGCTGAGCGCGATGCCGTTGGGGCTGTTGAGTTCCGCGGTTGCGGCGGGGCTGGTATCGCCGTGGTAGACGGGAGTTGGGGAGCCGGTCCCGGCTATCGTTGTGATCACACCGCGCGTGGATACCCGGCGAACCCGGTTGTCCTGGCTGTCGCAGATGTAGAGATCGCCGGAAGGACCGATGGCGAGCCCCGCGGGATTCTGCAGCTCGGCTTTGGTGGCGGGGCCGCCATCGCCCAGAACGCTGCCGCCGCCGGCGACGGTGGTGATGATGCCCTTAGCCACCTTGCGGACGCGTGCATTCCCGGAGTCGGCGATGTAGAGATCGCCCGAGGCATCCACGGCCAGGCCGCTGGGATTGCGCAACTGCGCCTTGACGGCTGGCCCATTATCGCCGCTGAAGCCGGGGCTGGACGTTCCGGCCACCACGGAGATAGCGCCGCTGGCGGCGTCGCGGCGAAACACCAGGTGATTTTGCGTGGCGAAGTAGAGGTTGCCGGCGGCATCCAGAGCCAGGGCCTGAGGACCCCGGATAGCCATGGGCGCGGAAAGGGCGCCACCCGCGACGCTATCGATGGTATACGGCTGCCCAAATGCGGCCGCGGCGGCTAACAAGGGAACGACTGCGGCGGAAGTCAGCGTCATGATACTGCCTCCTAACTTCTTCCCGGCGGGGCGGCGGCTGGGCCGAAAGCGACTCGGGCGAAGACCGAGGCCGCTCCGACCCCCAGTATAGTG
>DATKOS010000259.1:0-9363 GCA_035524535.1 Bryobacteraceae bacterium | reverse complement strand
CTGTCTATTTTGGCTTGACGGTCACAATGACGCGGGCGTAGCGCGTAAGCGGCGGCTTGCCGGCGTCGGTCACGCTGGCGATCAAATGGATGGTTTCGCCCGGTTTCGCACCGGCCGGAATCGTGGCCTGGGCCGTGGCGCGGTCCGGGTCCAGAATCGGGACGTCGCCTTTGTAGGAGCCCGGTTCTTTGTATTGCCACCAGTTGTAGTCGAGTTTGTCGCCGTCCGGATCCTTGGAGCCGGCCACGCTCAGAGTAACTCGCTCACCGGGCGCGGCCGCAATGTCCTTGGGGACGGCAAGGTTCACCACCGGAGGATGATTGGCCTCGCGGTAGGGCTTGACGCACCAGGCTGCGCGCGCCGCGAAATCGTTCTGGAAATCATCCGCCCACCGCCAGATGGGTTTGCCCATATCCCCTTCGTCCGCGACGTTGGCCCACACGTTGGTCTTGCCGGGCTTCTCCGGCGTGAAGCGCCCGCCCCATCCTCCATAGCCCGGGTTCTCCATGCTGCGCAGGCCCACCTCGATTTCGTACATATAAGATGGCGAATCGCCCTCGGAGCGGAACGCGCCTTCGTAGGGAACGTAGGCCCCGGCCAGAGGTCCGCGGTCTACCGTGATGTTTCCCTCCATCCAGGGCTTCTCGAAGAACAGGCGCATGGCCGGCGGCATGGAGGTGGCCCAGTCGTACGCCATAACGCCGAATTGCTGGAAGCTCCCAAGCACTTTGAGTTTCGGCCAGTTCGGCTCGATGTATTTGCGGAAGGTGTCGTCCTGATCGAGGATGATGTAGACCACCGCCTTGTTGCTGACGCGTTCCATTTCGGAGGGGTGCTCCCTCTGGATTACCGAGAGCGCCTTGGCAATGGTGTTCGTGCCGCCCCAAGCTTGCAGGTACACCGGGCCGGGCTTGTCATCGAGAAGGACCTGAACAATGCGGTCCGCGCCGGGCGAATCCTTTTCCATCTCGCCGACGTTGGTGATGTTGCCGACATAGACCTTATGAGCGAGATCCTCGGGAGACGGGTAGCCGTCAGCGTTTTGCTTCAAGCGGTCATAGACGCGGGCATACTGGCCGATCTGATTCTCGATCCACTCGACTCCGGACCAGGTATAGCCCAGCCAGTGAAACCGGGAGCTGCTATGGATCAGCCCTTCCACCTGAAATTCGTTGGAGTACATCAGGAAGCGCACCATGGAACAGAAGTCGTCCACCTCGCCATCCGTGGTGACGATCACCCGAGGCTTGGGCGCGTCGGGAGGGAAGCGCGGGCCTTGATTCTGCGCATGGCAGGCTGGCGCAAAGGCCAGGCAGAAACCCACCGCCGCCAGGAGCGCGAGAATGCCGGAGCGCTCCTCGGAGCTGGCGGCGGCAGGCCGGAGCGGAGTGCGGTTCAGAAGGCTGTTCATGGGAATGGCTCCTATGGCCGCGGCTCTCCCGTGCGGGGGCCGCGTTTCCAAGCAGGCTATTGTAGCGTTGAGCGCCCCGCGTGGCGAGGATACGGACTTCGCGGGATTTCGCTGGCGCGGCCGCCGCTATTACTGGACCTTCGCGATCAGCGCGGCGCTCAGCGCCACGGGGTCCATCCCTTCGGCGGTAATGGAGTAACCGGCGATGTAGTGGTCCTTGCGCACAAAGCAGAGCTTGCCGAGATATTGATCGGTGGTTTGGAAGGCTTCGTCGCCCAGCTTGACCGGCGTGGCGGCGCCGAAGCGATCGCGTAGCTTCTGCATCACATCGGCGGCGGAAGCGGCCGTGTCCTCAAACACGACGAAGGCCTTGCCGTAATCGTATTGCGCCACGTAGCCGCGTTGCAGCAGGCGCAACCCGAGCACGCTCTCCGGCGCGAGTTTGAGCGACTGCTGCTTCTCGGTGGGGAACCAGGCCAGAGCGGCGGGCGGGGTGGTTGTGCCATCCACGATCTTTTCGAGAGCGGCGGCCCAGATTTTCAGGTCGGCGCTATGATCGCCCTCAGGCTCGGCGGCGATCTCCACGTAGTACTTGCCCTTGGCGAAAATGAGACGCCGCTCGACGATCTGCCCGCCCATGCCGATGGCGGCCTGCGGCTGGCGCATATCGCGCGTATCGCTGAACCAGCCGAAGGCGTCGTCGGAATCTCCCATGTCGGAGATGTCAATCACGAACGTGACGCCGTTCTTCTTGCACGTGACCCCGTGCATGTTCTGGAAGTTGTAGGAGAAGTAACCTTCCGAGTTGCCGTCCATGTACTCGAAGAGGTTATCGGCGGTGTAATAGCGGGTTTCGCCGGACTGCGCCCAGCCGGGAACCAGATTGCAAGCGGGAGTAGCCGCGCCAGCCAGCGGCGCCGCCAGCACGCAGGCCGCCCCAGCCAGGAACGCCAGCTTGGCCCTCACGCAAAGAGCTCCTGCGCGCGGGCGAGTTGCTGGGCCACCTGCACGCCATGCGGGCATTGGACGGCGCACGTGGCGCAATCCGAGCAGCGGACATCCTGGTGCTCTTGCGCCAGCGTCTGAAAGTTCTGGCGGCCCAGCGCGAACTGCCCGTAGCCGTCGGCGTACATGACGAAGCGAACCATCTGCGGCACCGGCAGGCCCTTGCGGCACTGGCCATCGCACTGCCCGCAAGTGCGGCAATAGTACGGCCGGATCTCTTCCAGTCGCGCCACCAGAAGCTTGGAATCGGCGTCGCTGAACGGCGCCGCCATGGCGGTGAAGTTCTCCTGGAGCTGGTCCTGGTCCGTCATGCTTGGAACCGTGGTGCCGATGTTGGGATTCTTGATGGCCCAGCGCAGCGCGGCGGCGCCGTAATTGGGCGGCTTGGGCGGAGCCTGTTGCCCGCGTCCGCGTCCCCCGGCCCGCGCCATCACCTTCATGGCGATGACGCCGATGCCGGCCTGGGCGAGCTTCTCCACCGCCGGAGTCCAACTGGCATCCTGCGCGAAGCTGTATTGCGCCTGCACCACGTCCATCTTCGCTTCAATGCAGCGGTCCACGATGGCGGGGAGATTCTGGTGGCAGCTCACGCCGATGAAACGCACCTTGCCGGCCTGCTTGGCTTTCATCTGCGCTTCCACCATGTCGTCGGAAATCTGTTGCGGGCTGCTCTTGCCATGCAGGTGCCAGACGTCTAGGTAATCCGTCCCGAGTTCTTTCAGGCTGGTATCTAGTTCCTGGAGAATCGAAGCGCCGTCGGTGCGGTCGCACTTGCTGGCCAGGAAGATATTCTTGCGCCGGGCGCCGAGCGCCGCGCCCACCATGCGCTCGTTCTGGCCGTTGGTGTAGTTGCGCGACGTGTCGAAATAGTTGATGCCCATGTCGGCCGCGCGCGTGACCACCGTCGCGTCCGAGGTGATCATGCATCCCATGCCGACGGTGGTAACGCGCATGCCGGTCTTTCCGAGAACCTTGAATTGAAGCGCCGGCGAAGAAGAGTGCGCCGGCGAGGAGGATTGCGTTTGTCCGGACCCCGAGGAGCGGGTCGCGGAAGCTGCGGCGGGCAAGGCCAGACCGGCAGCCAGAAAATTGCGGCGAGAAGTGGCGGGATTCATGGAGTCTCCAGTCAAAACGATGTTAAGATCTTATTGTACACTTCGTCGGTCCTGTTAACAAACGCAGGAATCAGGAGAGGAATCATGGCAAACGTCCCCCGCAGAAGTCTTTTTCAAATGGCCGGCGCCGCCGCACTGCTTCGGGCCGGCGCCGCCTCCGCTCAACAGGCGCCCGGCCAGCCGGGGCAGCCGGGAATGCCGGGCCAGCCGTTTATGTCAGGCCAGGGAGGCTTCGGACAAAGGCAAGGCACGAACCGCGGCATGTTCCCGGGCCAAGGGGGAAATACGGAGGCGTTCCCCGGGCTGGACCGGCGCGCGCGTGTGGCGCTCACCACCGGCGCGGACCGGCGCAAGAACGTCTACGAAGCTCTGATGGCGGTGGATGCGGACTTGCAGCCCAAGCTGAAGCAGCGCAAGTACGTGGTGATCAAGCCGAACTTCGTGAACACGCAGAATCAGCTTGCCGCCAGCCACGTGGACGGCGTGCGCGGAATTCTGGACTATCTGGCGCAGAAATTCAACGGGCCGGTGGTGATTGCGGAATCGTCGGCCGGCAGCACGCAGCAAGGTTTCGACAACTTTAGGTACACGACGTTGCCGAACGAGTACAAGAAGCAGCAGGTAAAGCTGATCGACCTGAATGCGGAGGCGAAATTCGAACGCATCGCGGTGCTGGACGCGGATCTCCACATCGTGCCGCTGCGGCTGGCGGCGAGGCTGGTGGATCCGGACGCGTTCGTGATTTCGTCGGCCATGCTGAAGACCCATAATACGGCGGTGGCGTCGCTCTCCATCAAGAACATGGTGCTGGGCGCGCCGCTGCACTACGCCCCCGGCGAATCCGGGCGCTGGAACGAGAAGCGCAAGTTCCACGTGGGGCTCCGGCAAACGCACTACAACATGCTGCTGACGGCGCAGCGCCTGGCGCCGAGCTGGGGCGCGGCGGTGATTGACGGCTTCGAGGGCATGGAAGGAAACGGCCCGGCGTCGGGGACGCCGGTGCCCTCACGGCTGGCGCTTGCGTCGGCGGATTTCGTGGCCACGGACCGAACCGCGGCGGAGTGCATGGGCATCGATCCCGAATGGCTCGGCTACGTGAAGTACTGCGGCGAGATGCAGCTTGGCCAATTCGACCCCGCGAAGATCGACGTGATCGGCGGCAAGGTGGCGGATGCGAAGAAGCAATACCGCATGCATCCCGACATCGACCGGGAGCTGAAGTGGCAGGGCCCGATGACGGAGCTGCCGTTCAACCTCGGCTGGGTGAAGACGCCGGAGTACAACGACCCCTATCCGGCTTAGCGCACATCCATCGAGCTCCGGATTCGCTAAGATATTCCCGTTGGAGTATCGACGAGAGCCGCGCAAGCGGACCACGAAAAGGAGCTAGACATCATGAAGTGGCTATTGACGCTGATGGCGGTATTCACGCTGACCGCTTCGGCGGCGGATATCACGGGGACCTGGAAGGCGACGGCCGACATGGGAGGCAACTCCATGGAGCGGACCTTCGTGTTTAAGCAGGATGGGGCCAAGCTCACCGGGGAAACGACCAGTTCCGTGATGGGCAAGTCCACCATCACGGATGGCACGGTGCAGGGCGACGCCGTGACGTTCAGCATCACGGGCAACATGCAGGGTCAGGACATGAAGCTGACATACAAGGGCAAGATTGTCAGCGCTACGGAGATCAAGTTCGACGTGGATACGGGGGCGGGCGGCGGCGGCTTTGGCGGTCAAGCCATCCAGTGGGACGCCAAGAAGCAATAGCAGCGGCCTCCCTTTCGCTTGGGCATCGCGGCGCCCGGTCCCGCGGCCATGCGGACCGGCGCGCCCGCCAGGCTACCTTTGGATAACTACCTTTAGATGCTTATCGTGTGTTATCAGGGCTTCCCATACCCAAATAGGAGCTAGTACGATCGGGTCAGTACTGGCATAACAGGAGAAGTCGAGGGGACTTCTCATGGCTGCCGCTCCGCAAGCTCTACCACCCGAATCTTCCGGTCCCGCCTTGCGCCGCGAGGCGCTGGCGCTGAGGCACTTGCCGCAGGTCCGGCTCATCGCGCGGCGCATCTATGAGCGTCTTCCGGAGAGCGTGAGCCTGGACGATCTGGTGTCGAGCGGCGTACTGGGGCTGCTAGCGGCTATCGACAATTTCGACCCGTCCCTGGGCGTGACGCTCGGCGCTTACGCCGAGAGCAAAATTCGCGGCGCCATTCTGGACGGGCTGCGGGATGCGGACTGGGCCCCGCGCGACGTGCGCAAGAAATCCAAGCAAATCGAGGCGGCCATCGCGCGCGCCGGGCAGCGGGCCGGGCGCGATGCGACGGAGGAAGAGATTGCCGCCGAATTGGAAATCCCCCTAGGCGAATACCACAAGTGGCTCACGGAGGCGAGGGGCGTCTCGCTGGACAGCTTGGATTGGAATGGCGGCGGTTCCGGAGCGCCGGGCGCTCAGATCGCGGCCGGCGGCGTGGACGCGTGCCCCTGGCGAAGGTTGGAACGGGCCGAGTTGGAAGGCCTTCTGACGCGCGCCATTGAGAGAATGCCTAAGATGGAGCGCACCGTGCTGCACCTCTATTACTTCCGCGAGATGGGGCTGCGGGAGATTGGGGATATTGTCGGCATGGGCACGTCGCGCGTGGGGCAGTTGCGCACCCAGGGGATCTTGCGGTTGCGCAGCCATCTGGAGCGGGTGTGGAGCGCGCCCGCGCGAAAGGGCGCGGCGCAGGGTAAGTGAACTCTTAGCGGCCTTAGCGGTCCTTCCACAGAAGCTCGGCGTCCGAACGGCGGACGTAGTTGGCGTCCAGCGCGGCGGGGTCGCAGGCGGCGCCGGTGCGCTGGCGGACCAGCGCGATGCGGCCCACCGCCGCGGCCATGGCTTGCGGCGCGGCGACAACGCGAGCGGTCGCAAAGCGCGTGCCGCAGAGGGCCGCGCCCGGAAGGCCGGGGTCGGCCGATAGGAACTCCAGATCGCCGTCCGGGAGCGCCGCCACCCAGCTTTCCAGCTTCGTCACCGTTTCCGGCGAGATGAGCCGTCCCGATGCATCGTAAACCGCGCCGTAGATCTCTCCCCGGCGGGCGTCGATGATAGCCGCGCGCAGTGGCGCGGACCCTAGCGAGGCCAGGGCCTGCAAATTGGAGACGCCCGCGGCGGCTTTGCCAAGCGCATCGGCAAGCCCTTTGACAAACGCGAGCCCCACGCGGACGCCCGTAAACGAGCCGGGACCGGAGGCCGCCGCGAAGCAGTCGATCTGGCGCGCGGCAATCCCATGGCGGCGCAGCAGGGCCTCCAACTCTCCGAAAAGGACGTGCGCGAAACCCGAGGGCGAATGCAGGAGGACCTCCTCGACGAATTCGCCGCCGCGAAGCAGCGCCAGGCTGCCATGCTCGCGAGTGGCGTCGACGCCCAGAATGAGGGGGTGCACGAACTCAGTGTAACCGGAGGGCGCCAAGCCAGCCGGCGGGATGTCCGTGCGGGAGCCGATGGGCGCGCTCCCCCGATTTGCTGCTAGCGTGGAACTGGAACGGATCGCCGAATCGAGGACCACGCCATGTATACGCCCGACGAAGCTCGATATTCGCGCATGCCCTACGTCCGCTGCGGGCGCAGCGGGTTGAAGCTGCCGGCCATTTCGCTGGGCTTGTGGCACAATTTCGGCGGCCCCGGTGCGACCGGTAATATGCGCGCGATGCTGTTCCGCGCGTTCGACCTCGGGATCACGCATTTCGACCTGGCGAACAACTACGGGCCTCCGTACGGATCGGCGGAAGATAATTTCGGCCGCATTCTACGCTCGGATCTGAGGCCGTGGCGCGATGAGATGATTCTCTCCACCAAAGCGGGCTATGACATGTGGCCCGGCCCTTACGGCGATTGGGGTTCGCGCAAGTATTTGCTGGCGAGCCTGGACCAGAGCCTGCGGCGCATGGGCCTGGAATATGTGGACATCTTTTATTCGCACCGGCCGGACCCGGAGACTCCCGTGGAGGAAACTATGTCCGCGCTGGATAGCGCGGTGCGCGCGGGCAAGGCGCTTTACGCGGGCATCTCCAACTACGACCCCGCGCAGACGGCGGCGGCGGCGGCGGCGCTGCGGCGCATGGGCACGCCGTGCCTGATTCATCAGATGAAGTACTCCATGTTCGCCCGAACGCCCGAGAGAGGGCTATTTCAGACGCTGGAAGCCGAGGGCGCCGGGGGCATCGCATTTTCCCCGCTGGCTCTTGGAATGCTGACCGACCGCTATCTGAACGGGATTCCCGCCGATTCGCGCGCCGGGCGGGACGGCCGCTTTCTCAACGCGTCTCACCTCACGGAAGACCGGCTGGCGCGGATCCGCGCGCTGAACGGCATCGCCCGGGAACGGGGCCAGAGCCTGGCGCGCATGGCGCTGGCGTGGGTGCTGCGCCAACCGGCGGTAACGAGCGCGCTGATCGGCGCGAGCGCCACCGCGCAGATTGAGGATTGCGCGGCCGCGGCTCACTCAGCCGGGTTCACGGAGGAAGAATTGCGCCGGATCGACCAGATTTTGGGCAGCGACTAGAATTTCCTCGAAATTCGGCGGGATCCGGCCGATATGTGTGACTCGGACGCGTTCTATTTAGTATATTAAGGACTGAAAAGGTGTAACTATGACCCTTTCTCCGGGCGAGCAGGCCAGGATCATGGACGATGAGGAATACCGGATGGCGGTGGCAGCCTACCGGTTGGAGGCGCGGCGGATGCTGAAGAGCCGCCGCCGGGGCGGGTGGACGCCCGGGCCGCGCAGTTTCGCCTTGAAGCTGGTGCTAATCGTTCTGGGGGCGATGCTCATCGCCACTTCGGCAGCACTGCTGCCCAAGCACTTCTAGCGGGCGGAAATGAGCTTTGCGGTGAGGCGGCAGCGGCAGGTTTCCGCCTGTCCAGGGACTGCGGCGCGCGCGGGCGCCGGCGCTGGACCGCGAAAGCACCTTACTAATTCAGACGAATCTGGTGGGGATTTGGTCTGTTTCCTCATTTTTTTCGGCGCGGCGGGTGGTTCCTTGTGTTCAAGGGCCTGCCGAACGCGTGGTATATTGAAGGTCTGTGTTAATTGGGACGCGTGATATCGCACGATCCGGACGTGGCGGTCGCATTAAAGAAGAGCAATACTCCTTGACTTCCGCGAACCAATCGGTTATCAATATCCTTAACGCTTCCAAAGTGTAATTTTATTCCGTGAGCGCGCAACGGAGGCAAAACAAGAGGGCTCGCCACGGTGCAGTTTCCGTAATACCCCGGCCGATGGGCTCGACCGAAGGCCGGATAGAATTTGCGCTCTCCGCCCGACACGGAGAAGTTCCCTGGGTTGCGTGATAGAATTGCTAGACAGTTGTTCGAGGCTCAGGTTGCAAAGAGAACTTCGACCGATTCAATTTTTTCAAATTTTCAAGGAGAAAATGATGAGTTTACGCAGAGTAGTTCTTGCGTTGACTGTCCTGTGCCTCTTCGCAGGCCTGGCCAGCGCGCAGCTTCAGCAGACTACGCCGCTGACGTGCACGGTTAGCGCCTCTTCGTCGCCGGCGCTCCGGGCCGAGAGCACGCATGAGTTGGTTGGAGATGTTCTCATCCAGTGCACGGGCGGGGCTGCGCCCGGCAATCCGGCTACCACCCAGGTGCCGGCTGTCGACGTTACGGTCAACTATGGAACGGCCATCACCAGCCGTCAGGCTACCTCCGCTGGCGTCACGTATTCTGACGCCGCTCTGGTGATTGACGATGCGAACAGCACCACCACTCCGCTGGTTGCCAATTATGGCCCTGGCGCGGCTCTGACGGTTTGCGGAACGATTCCCGCTGCCGGCGGGTCC
>DATKOS010000258.1:0-15901 GCA_035524535.1 Bryobacteraceae bacterium | reverse complement strand
ACGTCCTGCCGCGGCCGGCGCCTGGTAGATGATTCCGGCCAGGTCGTCAAACAGGAAGTCAGGAGCTGGAGCCTCCGGAGCGGCTGCCGCCGCGCCACGGCCCGCCGCCGCGCTGCCTCCCAGTCCGCGCCCGCCCGCTGCGAATCCGTTCGGCCCGTAGGGCGGCCCTGCCGCCGGCGGCGCACCGCCCGCGCCTCCCGCCGGCGCTCCAAATCCACCGCCGCCGCCGAATTGCATGATCACCGGAACCGGCCCCTTGGCGTCGGCCGGCGTCGCCAGCGTCAGCTCAATGTGCACGTAGATGTCCGGGTAGGAGGAATTGTCCACCACGCCCGTCAGACGCTTGACAATCAGGTCCACATCGCCGTTCTTCGTGGTGGTTGTGCCGGTCACTTCCCACTTCACCTTGGGAGTCAGCTTGGGCACGCGCCCGTACACCTCGCGGTCGAAATCTTCCACGATTTCCGGCCGCCGCTTGTTCCACCAGTCCGCCGCCGTCGTGACCTTCTTGCCGTTCTTCAGCTTCAAGGGGTCCGGCAGTTTCGGGTAGGGATTCGCCAGGGACTCGTTGTAGTTGGCAAACGCCGGCAGCGACGGGTCCGAACCTCTCCGCCCCGGACGCAGAGACGCAATGTGCAAAAGGTCCATCATGTGTTGATGGTCCTGTTCGCTGGTCATTTTCACCGGTGGCGGCAGCTCGCTCGATGCCGCCCGCGCTGTCTGATAAAGGAAGCCGGCGAATGGCGCGCAAAGCAAGCTCGCCAACGCCATCCAAAAAATTCGCCCCACGGAGTGCTTTTCCCGCACAGATCCCTCCTCGCGTAGCCGGAACGCGATTCCTCGCTCCGGTATTGGCATTGTATATCCAAGCGAGAGCTTTGCAATGGGCTCCTGCGGCGTTCCGCATGTCCGCGCCCCCTCAGAACGTCCGGTCCTGCTTCTTCAGCGTTCCGAACGTTCCCACGTTGGCGATGGCGAACGCGAAGCGCCAGCCGGTTTCATCGCGAAGGCCCAGGTTGATGCGGTAATACTGCACGCTCAGGCCGCAACAGTCGGTGTTGTAGGTCGCCTCCACGGCGGAGTTCTGAATCACGTTGGTGAGCGGGTTGTAGTTCACGGTCACATACCCGTTCCAACCTGTGCGGTTCGCATCGCCGTAGCCGGCGCGGAATCCGTACTGGTTCGCCGTGGGCGTAAGCAGCGGGTTCAAGTGCACCTGGCTGTTGGCAATGGAGGCGAAATATTTCTTCTTGTAACGGTAGTCCACCGCCACGGTGCTATCCGCAATGCGCCGCGCGGCCGTGTCGTAGTCGGCCTGCCAGCGGATGCCGATGCCGCCCACGGGGCTGACCCGCACGTTGGAGACCACCGGCGAAATGCCCCTCGGCGCCACCAGGAAGGCGAAGGCGTCCACATCGGCAGTGGCGTCGAACACATTGCGCTGGCCGGGGATCAGTGCGCCGCCGAAAGTCGGATCGAAGTAGCGCTTCTGCGCCAGTTCCCAGGTGAAGATCTCCTGCACGCTATCCCCGCGCTTGGCGTAGATACGGTTGGTCACCGAGAACATCACGTCGCTCGTGTTCGTCAGCAGTTCGTTCTCGTCGAAGCGGATGAAGTTGTCGAAGTCGCTGCCGATGCCCGTCACGTAGGTGTAGGTGGCGCGCGGCTCAATCACGTGCTTCAGCTTGTCGCCCAGGAAGGTCTTCTTGTCGAAAACGCGCGAGATGGTGGGAAAGATGAGGTCCAGCGAGAATTCGCGCGCGCTCCGCAGAACGCTGGATCCGGTGGTCTGGTACGCATCCTGATACTGTGTTTGGCCCGCGACCGAGAGATTCGGAGTCTGGCCCTGGCTGTAATACGTCTCGTAGAGTCCCAGCGTGGGAACCAGATGGAAATCGCCGAAATGGAACGCGCCCGTGATGTGCGGCGCGATGTTCTCGCGGTTCATGAAGCGGCCGGTTTGAAACCGCCCCACCAGTTGCGTCAAGCCCGTGTTGAAGTAAGGCGCGGAACGGGAGAGCAGTCCGCCCGAAGCGTCAAAGGAAAACCACAGCGGCAGCCCGCGGAAAATCTGCTGGTCCCGGCCCGAAAAGTCGATTTCCGGCAGCTTGCGGATCACTACTGCGTTAGCCACGTAGTTGGTGCTGTCGGAGGGGATGGGTACCTCCACGGTCTGGAAGTTCTCCGTCCGCGAGGCGACCACATCCAGCGAATAGGCTGACCAGTCTTTGTTCGCGAAACCGGTGGAATGCGTCTCGGAGCCCACTACTTCGCTGTAGGATTGCGACCACTGCTGCACGAACCGGAAGGAACTCACGTAGTTCACTTCGCCGTGTACCGTCCATCCGTCGCCGAGCACGGATTTGCCGGCGGCTTTCATGGAAATGCCGCTGTATTTCTGCAGCGGCGTGTTGGGGCCCGATACGCCGCGGTCCTGCACGCCGTAAGCCAGCACGTAAAAATCCGTGCCGGGCCGCGGCTTGCCGGAGATCTCCAGGTGGTGCGCCAGCCCTCGCGATGTGTAATCCAGCAGGCGGTACGTCACGTCGTAACTGCGGTTGATGGCCCAGAAATAGCCGATGCCCAGCGTCACGCCGCCGATGGAGCTGTGGCTGATATTCGGCGTCAGGAAGCCGCTGCGGCGCGGTTCTGTTTCGAGCGAGTGGTAGAAGTACGGCGTGAAGAAGAGCGGGATGTGCTTCAGCCAAAACGTGGACTTGTAGGCGACCGCTTTATCGCCGGGCACAATCAGAAACTTCGGGCCGCGCAAACGCCACCACGGCGCCGGAATCTTGCAATTGGTGATGTAGCCGTGATGCAGGATGTAGACGCCCCCGTTGCGCTCCGCCCACTCGCCCTGAAAGTAAAACGGGCTATGGCTGGTGAGCATCCCCGGGCGCGTCACCAGCCGCGGCACCATCTGCCCGCGGACGTTGTAGAACATGCCGCTTTCGTTCTTGGTGTCGTAATCCATCCGGTCGCACCACACTTCCTCATTGCGCTCGAAGTTGTGGAGGTAAACGTGGCCGGTGGCATGGAGTTGTCCGCTGTCCTGGTCCCACGTCATGTTGTCGGCGCGGATCAGCATCTTGGGGCCCTCCACCCAGGCATTGCCGTGGAGTTCCCATTCCTTCCCTTCGCCTTTTTGCTCCTGAACCGCATCCGCCTCCCACTGTCCGGCCGGAATGCTGGAAGGCGGCGGCGGGCCCGGTAGCTGCGCCGCCGCGGTGGAGTCGCTGGAAGGTGGGGTGGACGTAGGCGGAGCCGGAGCGGCGGAGGAGGCTTGCGCCGCGTCCACGGCCAGGGGTTCGGCCGAGGCCAGATCCTCCTGCGCGAGGGCCGGATGTGCGATTAAAACCAGCGCTGCCAACGTGCTAAGAGAAAAAATGTACCTATTACCCGAGAATTCTCCTCGACAAGCTAAGGGGATTATGCTACTTAAAGAAAGAGATCTGCTCGGGAAGGGCCTCAAGCCGCAAAGTTACCATACTTCCCATGGTCGTGTGAGCGGGTCGGACGGGACACCATGGTTTGCATGTATTGCGCGAAACCGATGGACCAGGCGGAACGCCGCTGCGCCCATTGCGGACGAACGCGCGACGATACCCTCATGCCGGGGGCCGTGGTCCGCGGAGCTGTGCTGCCTAAGCCGCGTCCAGCGCCCCGGCCGGCGGCCCCCAGTGTCGCGACGGCCACTGCAACAGGCTCGGCCACTGCCACGGCTCCCAGCTCTGGCCACCCGGCGGCGCACGCTCCCATACAACCGGGACATCAATCGCGCTTATTTCAGGATGACGGGGCCAAGGTGCTGCAATTTCCCGGCGGCCGTGCCACCAAGACTAACCCCGGAAAGCCGCGTGTGCGGCGTCCCCGCCCCGCGGCCGAACAGCAGGAGAACTTCGATTTTCGCTCCGTGAAGGCCAAGCAGAAGACCCTAGCCACCACCGTGGACGCTGTGATCAGTTGTGATGACAAAGTGGCCGCGCGCGGGCATCGCGCCGTGGCCGCCGCCTTCGATTGGAGCATGGTGGCTCTCGGCTTCGTCGCCTTCCTGGCTGCGTTCCGCGTATGCGTGGCGATCTGGGGCTCTTCGAGCGCCATCACCTTTAACCGGCCCACGCTGCTGGCTTTGGCCGGCGCTTTTGCGGTGATTGCGGCCGCTTATGGCCTGCTGCCCGCCGTCATGGGTTCGGAAACCGCAGGCATGCGCATGGCCGGGTTACGCCTGGTTACCTTTCGCGGCTTCCCGCCCCAGCGCAAGGAACGCATGCTGCGCTGCATCGGCTCCGCTTTGAGCAGTTGCCTGCTGGTAGGGCTTGCGTGGTCCCTCTGGGATGAGGAAAGCCTCACGTGGCCGGACCACATTTCCGGTACGTTTCCCACCGCGCTGATCACCAAGTCCAAAGTGTTCCACCGCGGCTAAGGCCGCCCCGCTTGGCCTCCGCGCAGGTTAGACCATGGCTCCCTTCGCCGTTTCTCTTCCCGGCTCTTGTCCGGCGTGCCGGCGGAGGACGTTGAAAAGCGTGCTATTTTTCCGAAAATAGCGCCAAACTCAGGTGCATCCCGGACGCTTTTCTGATAACCTAATGCCAAATTGCCTCAGCGTATGAGGGGAAGGGCGGCGTCCCGCACGTAAACGCTTGCGGGATAGCCGGGGCTGGCGTACAGAGGGATGCAGATTGCTCGCGGAGCACGGGTTCCCATTTCCGGCGGGAGCCTTGCCATGGCCGCGGTTCTCGCTGCCGGTTTCATCGCGGTGGATCGTGCGGCCACTCCTGCCGCGCCTGCTGTGGACACGGCCGGCTTCAACGCCAGCGTCAAGCCCATCGTCTCCGGCACTTGTGAGCAGTGCCATAACGCCAGCATCAAATCCGGCGATCTGAATCTGGTCCCCTACCTGGACCCCGCCACCGTCGCCAGCGATCGCGCCACCTGGGAACTCATCGCCAGCAAGGTGGAGTCCGGCGAAATGCCCCCTTCCGGCGTGGCCCGTCCTCCGCAGGAGAAGATGACGGCTCTGGTGAAGTACTTGCGCGGCGAGTTCGCGCGCGCGGACGCTGCCGTGAAGCCCGATCCGGGACGCGTCACCGCCAAGCGCCTGAACCGCAATGAGTACACCAATACCATTCGCGATCTTTTGGCCGTGGATTTCCGCGCCGATAAGAATTTCCCCACTGACGATTCCGGCTACGGGTTCGACAACATCGCTGACATCCTCACCGTGTCGCCGGTGCTGATGGAAAAATACCTGGAGGCCGCCGAAACCATTTCGGCCCGCGCTCTGGGCGCCGACCCGCTTCCCAAGAAGCCCCTGGAGCAAACCTGCGACCTCTCCACCAAGACCCTGCGGCGCCTGGACTACAGCACCGTGGAAGCCAGCCAGCGCATCGATTACGACGGCGATTACAACATCCTCTTCAAGTTCCCCGGCGAGCGGGGCGCGGACGCCAAGCCCGTCACCATGGGCTTCTACATGGACGGGCAGCTCTTGAAGTCCATGCAGGTGGAAACCAAGCCGTCCAATCTGGTGGCCTTCAACCCGCAGTCCAACGGCGAAATGACCGTGTTCCTCCCAGAGGGCGATCACGTTTTTCGCGCCGCGTTCCTCAACGACGATTTCGTCGCCCAGTTCACCAGTGACCGGGACGCCTACAGCGACAAGAAGAACAAGTGGATCGGCGCCATCACCTTCGTCGGCCCGTACCCCACCAAGGTGGAAAGGGCCAGCCGCAAGAAAATCCTGATCTGCGATCCAGCCACCGGCGACGCCTGTGTGCAGAAGATTGTCAGTCAGTTCGCCCACCGCGCCTACCGCCGTCCAGTGACCCCGGCTGAAGTGGCCAGCCTTATGAAATTCGTCGCCATGGCCAAGAGCCAGGGGCAAACCACGGAGCAGGGCATCCAACTCGCCATTGAGGCCACGCTGGTTTCGCCGGAGTTCCTCTTCCGCATCGAGCGCGATCCAAACCCCACGGACCCGGAAAAGGTCCACCGCATTTCGGACGTGGAGTTGGCCACGCGCCTCAGCTACTTCCTGTGGAGTTCCATGCCGGATGACGAGCTACTCTCCGTGGCCGAGGCCGGCAAGCTGCACGATCCCGCCGTTCTGAGCGCGCAAGTGGACCGGATGATGAAGGACCCCAAGGCGGAAGCCTTCGCCGACAATTTCGCCGGCCAGTGGCTGGAGGTTCGCAACCTAGACTTCATCACGCCGGACGCCAAAACCTTCCCGCAATGGAACGCCGAGTTGAAAGAAGAGTTCCGGACGGAGACGCGCCTGTTCTTCCAGTACGTGCTCACAGAGAATCGCCCTATTACGGATTTCATTAACGGCCGCTACACCTTCCTCAATGAGGGGCTCGCGAAGTTCTATGGCATCTCGGGCGTGAAAGGGCCGGACTTCCGCAAGGTGGATCTCACTACGGATGAGCGCGGCGGCGTCCTTTCGCAAGGTAGCGTCCTGGCCGTCTCCAGCTATCCCAACCGCACCTCTCCCACCATTCGCGGCAAGTACATTCTGAGCAACATTCTGGGAACGCCGCCGCCTCCCCCGCCGCCGGATGTACCGCCGCTGGATGTTTCCAAGGTCGGTACGGACGTCTCTCTGCGTCAGCAATTGGAGGCGCATCGCGCCAACCCGGTTTGCGCGTCCTGCCATGCCAAGATGGACGTCCTGGGCTTCGGCCTGGAGAACTACAACGGCATCGGCAAGTGGCGCACCACCGACGGCAAGTTCCCCATTGACGTAGGCGGAACCATGCCGGATGGCGCAAGCTTCCACACCGCCGCCGAGATGCGCAGCGTGCTGCTGGCCGACATGCCGCAATTCGCGCATTGCCTCACCGAGAAGCTGATGACCTACGCGCTCGGCCGCGGCATGGAGGCTTACGACGCCCGTGCGATGGACGACATCGACAAAGCGTTGGCCGCCGACAATTACAAGTTCCAGACCCTGATCCACCAGGTCGTCACGAGCCTGCCGTTCCAGTCACGGCGGGGAGAACTGGTGAGCAACAAGCAAAGCACCGGCGAAAAGCCGAAGGAGATAGCCCAGCGATGATCAAAGGTAAAGCTCCCGCCATGGTTCAGCGTTCCGCGCTGAAGCGTCGCACATTTCTGCGAGGGATCGGAACGGCGGCCATCGGCCTGCCGTTTCTGGATGCCATGTCTCCGGCTTTCGCCGCCAGCACAGCCCCGGCCGCGCCCGTGCGCATGGCGTTCTTCTACGTGCCCAACGGCATGATCATGGACGCCTGGGACCTCAACTACGAGGGCAAGTTCCAGGAGCTGCCGCGCACCCTTAAGGCCATGGAGCCGTTCAAGGACGACATGATCCAGATCGGCAACCTGACCCACAACACGGGCCGGGCCTTGCTGGATGGCGCGGGCGATCATGGCCGCTGCTCGGGCTCTTATCTCACCGGCGTGCAGGTGAAGAAATCGCTGGTGGATATCAAGAGCAGCGTTTCCTTCGACCAGATTGTGGCCGGCGAAATCGGCGGCAAGACGCGCTTTCCTTCGTTGGAACTCGGCATGGAAGACGCCCGCCAGGCCGGCGACTGCGACTCCGGCTACTCCTGCGCCTACACCAACAACCTGGCTTGGAAAAGCGACACCCAGCCGCTGCCGCCCACGCTGAATCCCCGCGCCCTGTTTGAGCGCCTCTTCGGAACGGGGCAGCCCATGACGCCCGAACAACGCGAGCGCCAGGCGATGACCCGCCGCAGCATCCTCGATTTCGTGATGGACGATACGCACAAGCTCGAATCGAACCTCGGGCCCACGGATCGCCGCAAACTCGACGAGTATCTCTCTTCCATCCGCGAAGTGGAAACCCAGATCCAGGCGGCCGAGAAGGATACCCGCCAGGTCGATCCGGGAATGGACAAGCCCTACGGCATTCCGGCCGATTTCGGCGACCATTTCAAGCTCATGTCCGACATGATCGCCATCGCCTTCCAGAGCGATCTGACGCGAGTGGTGACGTTCCTGATGACGCGCGAAGGCAGCTTGCGCCCGTACCACGAACTCGGCATTCCGGACGGACATCACCCGCTCACCCACCACCGCAACCAGCCGGAATTGATGGAGAAGGTGCGCCGCATCAACGAATACCACGTGCAGCAGTTCGCCGGATTCGTCAAGAAGATGAAGGAATCGAAGGAAGGCGACCGCAGCCTCCTGGACAACAGCATGATCGTGTACGGCGCGGGCCTTTCCGACGGCAATGCGCACTTGCACGAAGACCTGCCGACGCTTATGGTTGGCCGCGGCGGCAACTATTTCAAACCCGGACGCCGCATTCTGGCGCGCCGCGAGACGCCCATGTGCAATCTGTTCCTCACCATGATGGACCGGATGGGCGTGAACGTGGATCATTTCGGCGATTCGACCGGGCGTCTCAACTGTTTGGATTTGGGGTAACGCGATATGCCACAACGAGCTGGAGGACCTTCCCCCGCGGGGGCGTTTTTCGATACTGGATTCACCACCATCGACAGCCTCCTCGCCGTATCTCTTCTATACGGCTTGCAGGGCAAGAGCGACTGCAAGGTGGCGGCCATCGCCATGAGCCGCCCGAACCTGGACGTCGCCGGCTTCGTGGATATGGTGCAGCGCACCTATCACGGCCCCGCCGGCAACTTCGCGCAGTTGCCCCCCATCGGCGTGCCGGAGAAGGGCGAGCCCGGGACAACTTCGCCCGCGTTTGTGAAGCCGTTTGAAGAGAAACAGGCGGACGGGACGCCGGTATATAAGAATACGGTCCGATCGCTGGTGGATACCGCGGACCCCGGCACGCTCTTCCGCAACTACCTGGAAGCCTTCCATGACGGCGACGCATTCTTCGTGCTGGCCGGGCCTGCCACGAATCTGGCTGCTCTGCTGGACATGCCGGGCGTAAAGAAGTTGATTGCGGCGAAGGTGCAGCGCCTGGTCATCGCCGGCGGCGCTTTCCCGTCCGGCGCGCCGGACCCCAACTTCCGCGCCGACGTTCCGGCCGTGCGCAAGGTCCTGGCCGAGTGGCCCACGCCGATTGTCGCCGCGGGGCAGGAAGTCGGCGCCGCGCTGCCGTTCCCGGGCGCCAGCATCGACAAGGAGTTTGAGGAGGCCATGCCCGGCAATCCCGTGGCGCGCGCTTATCGCGCCTACCAGGCGATGCCGTACGACGCCCCCTCCTATGCGCTTTCGGCGGCGCTCTACGCCGCCCGGCCGAAAGCCGGCTACTTCAAGCTTTCCGATCCCGGCAAGATCTCCGTCGACGATTCGGGCCGGGCCGTGTTCACGGCCTCGGCGGAGGGCCAGCACAACTACCTGATCGCCGATGCGTCGCAGAAGGACGCCATCACGCAGGCCTTCGTCGAACTGGCCAGCGCCAAGCCCGAAGTGCGGCGTTTCCGCGGGCCCCAGCAACTGCAGCAGCGGCCGCAGCAGCCGCAGCAGCAGCAGACGCGGCAGCGCCTGCAAGTGCAGCCGCAGGCCGCGCCGAATGAACCGGCCGTTGCCGCGCCGGAAGCCGCCGCGCCCAACCAATAAGCCCCTGAGAATTCGTATGAAACAGCTTCCCGCATTCGCCACGGCCGCCGGACTGGCGGCGGTGGCGGTGGCCCTTGCCCAAGCCCCGGCTTCCGCTCCGCCACAGCCCGGAGCGCCGCCGGCCAAACAGGCTCAGAAAGGTCCCGACCCGAATTCGCAGTACCGCCTGGGTCCGGATTCCATGCCGCAGGAGGGCGTCCCGAAGGGCGAAATCCAGGGGCCCTTCGTGGTGAAGAGCCAGGTGTACCCCGGCACGCAGCACACCTACTGGGTCTATGTGCCCGCGCAATACGACCCTAAGGTCCCCACGGCCCTCATGATCTTCAATGACGGTCAGGCGTTCAAGGACCCCAATGGCGGTCTCCGCGCTCCCAACGTGCTGGACAACTTGATCTACCGGCGCGAGATTCCCGTCATGCTCTGCGCGATGATCGACCCCGGCCGGACGCCGGAGCAGCCCGAGCCTTCCGGCAGTGAATGGGGCGACCGCACAACCAACCGCCCCACCGAATACAACACGCCCGACGATAAGTACGCGCGCATCATCGTCAATGAGCTCATGCCCGAGCTGTACCAGAAGTACAACATCTCCAAAGACCCGGAAATGCACGGCATCGGCGGTGAGAGTTCCGGCGCCATTGCGGCCTTCTCCGTCGCCTGGGAGCGGCCCAACGACTTCCGCCGCGTACTCAGCATTGTGGGCAGCTTCGTGGATCTGCGCGGCGGCTACGTCTATCCCGAGCGCGTGCTCGCCTCGGAGAAGAAACCCCTCCACGTGTTCCTCTGCGATGGACGCAACGACAATCGCGGCCAGGGCCGCGGCGGCCAATACAACCCCAACCGCGACTGGTTCTACCAGAACGTGCGCCTGATGAAGGCGCTCACCGAGAAGGGCTACGACGTCAATTACTCCTGGGGCATGAACCTCCACGGTTCCGCTTTCGGGGGCGCCATTCTTCCGGATATGATGCGCTGGCTCTGGCGAGACGGCCCCGTGGACACCGATCCCAACAACATGGTGGAACGCAGCTTCCGCGAACCCGTGGCAAAGCCCGACGCCTCTAAGAACTGACGGTGGGCGCTCCGGAAGGGACCGTTGGGGTGAAGCTTGGTGCGGCCGAGAGGACTTGAACCTCCACTCTCTCGCGAGAACCAGATCCTAAGTCTGGCGCGTCTGCCAATTTCGCCACGACCGCACGGGCTCACGTAAATTATAGCGTTTCGCCGCCGCGCCGGTCCTCGTTGTTGGGATCGGTTCCTATCCGGAACCATCCGCGGTCGGCTGCGCGATGGGCGCATGGGATCGCATGGTGGAATCTTCCGCGAGGTGATTATGTTTCGCGAATTGCTTGGAGTCGATCTCCCTATCGTCCAGGCGCCAATGGCCGGCGTGCAAACCAGCGCTATGGCCATCGCCGTGTCGAACGCGGGCGGCCTGGGGTCGCTGCCCTGCGCCATGCTGAGCCCCGAACAGATGCGCGCGGAGATGGCCGCCATGCGCGCCGCCGGCGCCGGCGCATTCAACGTGAACTTCTTCTGCCATACGCCGCCCGTTCCGGACGCCGCCCGCGAAGCGGCCTGGCGGGCGGCGCTGGCGCCCTATTACGAGGAGTTCGGAATCGACCCCGCGGCCGTTCCGGCAACTCCCGGCCGCGCGCCTTTCAGCCGCGAAGCCCTCGATGTGATTCAGGAATTCCGCCCGCGCGTGGTGAGCTTTCACTTCGGTCTGCCTTCGGAACAACTGCTTGCGGGAGTAAGGGCGACGGGCGCGGCGATTCTCGGCTGCGCCACCACCGTCCAGGAGGCCCTCTGGCTGGAAGCTCGCGGCGTGGCCGGCATCGTGGCGCAAGGCTGGGAAGCCGGCGGCCATCGCGGCATGTTTCTTTCTGAAGACACCGCGGCGCAGCTCGGCGTCTTCGCCCTCGTGCCGCAAATCGTCCGCGCCGTGAAGGTCCCGGTCATCGCCGCGGGGGGAATAGCCGGCGCGGAAGGCGTGGCCGCGGGTCTCGCGCTCGGCGCCGCGGCGGTGCAAGTGGGAACGTCCTACTTGCTATGCCGCGAGGCCTCCACCAATCCGGCCTACCGCGCCGCGCTCAAGAGCCCGGACGCTGGAGAAACGGCCGTCACGCGCCTGTTTTCCGGCCGCCCCGCGCGCGGCATCGTCAACCGCCTGATGCGCGATCTTGGCCCGATGAACGCCGTCGCGCCCGCCTTCCCTTTAGCTTCCGCGGCGCTTGCTCCGTTGCGCGCCAAGGCCGAAAGCCGGGGCGACGGCGGTTTCTCGCCCCTTTGGTGCGGCCAAAACCCCGCCGGATGCTCGGAGATCTCAGCGGCTGATCTCACCCGCCGCCTCGCCGGTCTCTGAAACGGCCCGGACGCCGCATCGCCGGGGAGCCTCCTGGCCCCGCGTACAATCGGAGCATGGGCGCCATCGAAGCGATGCGCGAGGATTGGGATCGCCGGGCCAGGGAGGACGCCTACTACTACGCCGGCTTCGGCCGGAGGCGCCAGGACGCCGGGGAGTTTTTCGCAAGCGGCGAGGAGGTGCTGCACAATCTGACCATCGATCTGGTCCGCCTTCCCGAGGCGCCCGCCTCCTCCCGCCGCGCGCTCGAAATTGGATGCGGACCGGGACGCCTCATGCGTCCCATGAGCGCGCATTTCGGAGAAATCCATGGCGTCGATATTTCCGAAGAGATGGCCGCGCGGGCGCGTGAAAACCTCCGCGGCATTCCTCACGCGCGCGTGCATGTGACCTCCGGCGCGAATTTGTCGCCGTTCCCGGACGAGCACTTCGATTACATCTACTCCTTCGCCGTGTTCCAGCACATTCCCGATGAGGCCATCGTTCTGAATTACCTCCGCGAGGCGCGCCGTACCCTCAAGACCGGGGGAGTGCTGTGCTGCCAGTTGCGCGGCGCCCCGCCGCTGCCCACCGAGTTGCGGCGCTATCCCGCCACCTGGACCGGCTGCTACTTCACCGCCGATTCGGTCGCGGCCTTCGCCCGCGAAACGGACTTCCACCTGGTGGCGCTTTCCGGCGCCGGCACGCATTACATGTGGACCTCGTGGCTCAAGCCCTCTCCCCGCGGTCCGACGGATTTCTCGCATACTGCGCTCAAAGACGTTACTCCGTGCGATCTGGTGGGCCCGCGCATCACGGCCGGAGGCGCAGTGTGGCGCGAGGTTTTCAGCCTGTGGATCGACGGGTTGCCGCGCTCCTGCCACCTCGGCAATCTCGAAGTCGCGATACGCGAAACGCGGCTGCGCGGCCTCTACCTTTCCCCCATCGGCGAATCCGGCGGATGCCAGTTGAACGTCCGCGCGCCGCGCGACCTGCCGCCGGGCCCCGCGCCCGTGCAACTCTATTGCGACGGCCGCCCGATCGCGGCCCCCAGGACGGTGGAGATCGGTGAGGCGCCCCCGCGCGCGCCAAGGGTGATCGCGGTGTCCGATGGCCTCGATATCGAGTCGAAGCGCCGCATCGTCATGGGCGGCGTCAAGGTGAGCATTGAGGATCTCGAGAACCCCGAGGAGGCGTCCTTCACCGTGGATGGCTGCCCGGTGGAATACGGCCAGTTCGAACTGGTCGATTCGGCCGCGTCCATTTACGAGTTCGCGTTCCTGCTGGGCCGCCGCACACGCCTCGGAAATCGTCTTCTCAGAATCCGCGTCTCAGGGCGCGAGCTTCCGCCCATCCCGATTGAGATCGAGGCGCTTCCGTCGCCGGCCGAGATACAGCAGGCATGCGGCGGCCAGCATGGAGGCCCCGCTCAACAGGCAGGTGACGCGCCACTCCGTCCCGCCATCGTAGGTGAGCGTAATCTCGCAGGGGCCCTGGCACGCTGGCTTCAGCGCCAGAAGCCCAAGGCCATCCTTGAACGCCTGCGCCGGCGACGCGCGCCATCCAGGTGAATACGTGACCTGCGTGGAGATCTCCTGGCCTGGCGCCACGCTCGCGCGAATCACCGCGCTGTGACGCGAGGTCCATTGCCACGCGGCCTCGGGGTAGGCCGGATCGTCCAGCGCCGCCACGTATTTTTCCAGTTCCGCGGTGTCCAGGCCGTTGGCGGGAGGGTCTCGCACCAGGTCGCTCCCGGCCATCACGTGCGCCAGAGAATCCGAACGCGCGGGCACGGCGTAAACCGTGTCGCCGCCGTTCCGCCATAGCGCCGGCAGGATGCCTTCGAACTTATTCGGGTTGACGAACGGATGATACGTCTCCTGGCTGCGCGGCCCAGGCACGAGTACGGCGTGCGCGCCCAGAGCCTTGAGCCATAGCGCGGCCACCTGGCCGTCGCGCGCGCCCGCGTTCATGCCGCTGTAGATGGTGAACACCGCGATCCGCATCATGAAATTGGGCAGCATGGGGTCCTGCCCGCCGTGCAACTGCGGGAGGTCGGAAAAATCATTGAAGTAAAACGAATACGATCCGCCCACCATGGCGCGCGCGTGCAAGTTGGCGTCCATCCAGCGCGCCGCCTTGTACATATCGGACTGCCTGATATCCGTGGAACGGATCGAGCCGCGGCCATAGCGCACGGCATGGCGCGCCTGCACGCCAAGCGCCAGCGCCAGTGCGACTCCGGCCGCCGTCGCCGTGCGCGGCGAGACGCGCCCCAGAATCTCCGCTCCGCCGAAAACCGCCAGCAGGCAAACGGAAAGGTCCATGGCGATTTGGTAGCGGTGCGGTTGCGCCACGGCCGCGACATGCGCCACGGCGTCCAGCAGCACGATTCCAGTCATCAGCCATACGAACAGCAGAAAGAAGCGCAGATGCGCCGGCCATCGCCAGCCGCGCGTCGCCAGCCAGGCGATGACGAAACCCGCCGCCAGAATCGCCTGCCCAGCGGCCATCCGCGGTCCGAAGCGGAAATCGCCATCCACCGTGGGCGAGTTCATGCGGATCGCCGCAATCACGGACGGCGGCGCGAATGGCGAAATCCAGCAGTAGGCCAGCGCGCCGATCGCAAGCGCCAGCAGCGCGTTGCGCCGGAAGCGCTCCGTGCCCACGGTGACCAGCAGCGACGCCGCCGCGGCCAGGAGAATCGTGGCGCCGAAGGCGTTGGCCAGCACCGCCAGCCCCAGGAACACTCCGGCCAATATCTTGTGGTGCAGCCCGCCGCGTTCCAGCGACAAGTACAGGAAGAGAACCGCCAGCGGAAACAGCGCCAGGCACGCCGTGTGCGGGCCTTCGCCGTAAAGCGCGAGAATCTGCAGCCGCCGGAGATTCCACACGCTCCCCAGGTCCACGCGGAACGAAGGCAGCAGGGCGCACGGGGAGAACACGGAGTACGCCAGCGCGGCCAGGAAGCTCGCTCGCGGCCTGCGCGTAATGCCGTACGCCATCAGGTACGCCGAGACCGGCCCCAGGCAAAAGAACGCCGCCGAAACCTGGTGGAACGAGAGGGCAGCGGAGTGGCCGGTGAGGCGGCTGAATAACCCGGCCGCCACTTGCAGCAGCGGCAGGTACGTGTTCTGGAAGGGAATGCCCAGGCTCCATTCCGGCCACCAGCGCAGGTCGCCCCAATGTTGCGCCACGCCCCGCGCCAGGGCGATGAACTGGCCCTCGTTGGAGCCGAGGTTGGCGGACCATTCCACCCGGAACAGCCGCAGCGCGATCCAAATGTTTAGCAGGAGGAGCGCCGCGGGCGCGGCGAACCACGCGCAAAACCGCCGCCAACGGTCCCTGGGAGTCATGCGAAGAAGGCGCGCCAGGCCGCCACCGTAAGCGCGTGCGTCACTACCGAGGCGCGTATGCCGCCTGCCTGGTTGCGCGCGCGCCCGCAAAACCAACCCAAGGTCCCGGCCACCAGAGCCCACCGCCAGTTCGGAAATCCGCGGAACCACAGGTGGACCAGCCCAAACAGCACGGAGGTCGCCAGTAGCGCGGCTTGCTGGTTCCCCAGGCGCTCTTCCAGCAGCGCTTGCAGCACTCCGCGGAAAAGAAATTCCTCCGCCAAAGCCACCACCCACAGAAACGCCACAAACGTTCCGGCCACCACCCAGAGCGGCGCCGGCTTGGCGAAATGCACGGCGCGCAGGCCCAGCGCCAGCGGCAGCCCGATGGGCGCGAAATAGACGAAGTGCAGCGCGCCAATGCGAATTTCGCGCCAAGTGGGCACGAAGCCGTATCCGGTCTGCGTCATCCCGCGCGCTGCCATCAGGGCCAGCGCGGCGGATTGAAAGACCGCCAGCTTGGCGAGGATCGAGATCTCCACGTGCGGGTACGGCGTGGGATAGATTCGCGCCAAAAAGCCGCTCAGCAGCGCCCATCCCAGCAGCACGCCGAAGCCCAGATCCGTCGCCGCGCAAACCGGCAGCGCCACGTACCAGGAGGCGATCGCGCCAATCGTCAGGACAATCC
>DATKOS010000257.1:0-19882 GCA_035524535.1 Bryobacteraceae bacterium | reverse complement strand
ATTCGGAGTTTGTGGAGGGTATCGACATGGACCAGCCTACAGAGAAAAAACGGACAATCTACTTCATTATGATGATTTCGCCCCCCGCGTCAAGGCGGCGATAGGGCTATTGCGGAAAGTTTGGCAGGGGTTGAGGGAGATCCGAAAGCAATGTGCGCGCGGGGCCGGGGACGAAGCAAGGGCGGAGCACAAGACCGCGGGCCCGAGATCTCGCAATGTGTTCCGAGGGGAAATCGGATAACGGAAGCGGAGTGTATCCGGGCCGGCGCGAAGGTCAAATGGATGTCACTTTAAATTGTCATTGAATTTTCTAAATCTTAGTCTATACTTAGTCCGAGCAGGCCCGCACCAGCCTGCCTGGAAGTCTGCGTTGTCAACAGCGATTTCGCCGGAACGCCGTGGAGAAGAGGTCACCCCCCCGCGGTTTGATTATTCGATTTCTTCGCCGTACGGCCGCGCGCCTCGGACGCCTGTTCGGCCCGCGATCGGGTGACGATCTGTGGGCTTCGAGCGGGGACGACATTTACAACACGAACAGCGGCAAGGTGGGGGTGGGAACGGCCAGCCCATCGTATGAGCTCGACGTAAACGGTTTCGGCAGTTTATCGTCTGGAGCGAGAATCTGACAGCGCGGGTCACGCTGCCAGCCAGGCGTTTACCCTCGTCATTGGCACTAGCCCGCTTGCCGTCGCTTCGGCCCCGACGCTGGGCCCCGCCGTCGTTTGCGGCTCCTATTCGCAGTCGCTCAGCGCTTCGGGCGGCGTTCCTCCTTACTCCTGGGCGATCGTGTCGGGCTCCTGGCCGGGGGGATTGGTCGCTTCGCCGGCGGGCGTGATTTCGGGGACGCCTACCGGCGGCCGGGCAGGTAGCGGGCCTGGGCCTGGCGGTGAACGCCAACGGCTTGTTCACGTCGATTGAGACGATGGCGCCGTAGCTTGGGCGGCGCGGTCCTGAAAGAGATGGGGCCGCGCGGCTCTTACTGCCCCGCGGCGAGTTTGGGCGCGGGCTTGGCGGCGGCGGCCGTGGCCGTGGCGGGCTGGAAATGGCTCAGGCTGTCGGCGTAGCGGCTGACTCCCTTGTAAATGGCTTCCGCCAGTTGCTGGCGGTAAGCGGGCTTTTTGAGGAGGCTTTCTTCCTTGGGGTTCGTCAGGAAGCCGATCTCGGTGAGGATGGAAGGCATGTGGGCGCCGATCAGCACTACGAACGGGGCGGATTTCACGCCGCGGTTCTTAGAGCCCGGAACATTCCTGGCGGAGAAGGCGAAGAGCGCGGCCTGAACGCGGTCCGCGAACTCCCTGGACTCCTGGGCTTTGTCGTTCTTGGCGATCTGCTGGATCAGGTCCGGCAGGTCGAAGACGGATTTCTCGAAGCTCGCGTTCTCACGGGTGGCCACGTCGGTGGCGTACTTCGTGCCGTTCAAGCTCAAGTAGAAGGTCTCAATGCCGGCGACGGGCGGCACGGGCGACGAGTTGGCGTGAATCGAAAGGAAGAGATCCGCCTTCTTCTCATTGGCGATGGCGGTGCGCTCCTGGAGCGGAATGAAGGTGTCGTCGGAGCGGGTGTAGATGACTTCCGCGCCCATGCGCTGTTCGATGAGCTGGCCGACGCGCTGGGCCACGTCCAGCACGACGTCCTTTTCGAGCAAGCCGTGGGGGCCGGAAGTACCTTGGTCGTGGCCGCCGTGGCCGGGGTCAATGACGACCCGCGAGATCTTCAGGCCGAGGGCGCGGACCAGAGAGGTACCGCCGGCGCTGGTGCGTTTGGCGGCCTTGGCGACTTCCTCGGCGGCGGGCTGGGCAGCGCCCGGCGGCGGGCCGGCGGCCGCCGCATCCGCCGCGGGGCTGATTGCGGGAAATTTCGGGGATTCGATGGCGGCGGTTTTCAAGGCGCTATCGGCGCTTGCATCGAGCTTCGGCGCCGAAGCCTTCGGGGACGCCGGAGCCACCGCCGAGGCGGCGGGGAATTGGCCCGTCTGCGCCGAGTCCGCGGGGGCGGTGGTTCCGCCGTTCGATGGCGCGGGCGTGGCGCGCGAGGAACTTCCGGCCAGATCCGTATGCGGCGAGGCCGCGGCGGTTGGCGCCGGTGCCGGCGAGGAAGGAACGCGGCGCGAGGACTGCGCCGGCAGCGGGTTCTCCAGGGGCGTGGGCGGCGGAGCGGCCGCGGTCTTTGCGGCGTTCGCCGTTTTGGAGCGGGAGGGCGCCTGCGCGGGGAGCGGATTCTCAAGCGGGGTGGGCGGCTCGGCGGAGGCGCTCCTGACCGGGCTGGGGGAGTTCGGCCGAGATGCGGGCCGCGCGGGCAGGGGCGTTTCGAAGGGCGTGGGCGGCGCATCGGAAGCGAGGACCGGCGCGGCCGCGGCGCCGGCGGCAGGGGCGCTGGAAGGCGTGGAGCGCGGCGGCAAGGCGGTTTCCGTCCGGGCCGGCGGCGCGAGCCCGGGGCGCAGCTCCACCATGAGGCGGTCCGGGTTGGCAAGGCGCGACGTGGAAACTTCCGTTCCGTCCGTCAGGGTGAGAACGACGCGCGTGACGTCTGGGGAGTATTGCGCCACGTGAATGCGGCTGACGCGCGGGTCGTCCAGCATCTCGGCGTAAACCGGGCGGCTGCCGAACAGCGGATGGGAATTGAGGATATCGAAGTAGACGCGTTCGGGGCCATGGAGGCGGGCGGTGCGGAACTCGAAATCGCCGGAGACGCGCACGGAGATGCGGGTGGCGTCGCTCAGGGACCAATGGCGCACTTCGGTCACCGAAAGCGCGGGTCCCGAGCCGGCCTGCGCCAATAGCAGGGAAGCCGAGATGGCGAACGACGCCAGCCGTTTCATCCGAAGCCTCAGCGCGTCACGTAGCGAACGCCGCCGTCCGCGGCCACCACTTCTTCAATGTGGCTGGGACCGGCGGGCGGGGCGGCAACCGGGGCCGCCTCCGCGGCCGCGGCGGGAGCGGGCGCCGGCGCTTGCGCCGCCAGCCGCTGGGCCACTTCCTTCACGTAGTCGCGCGTTTCCTGGTAAGGCGGAACGTCGCCGTAGCGCGCCACCGCGCCTTCGCCGGCGTTATACGCCGCCAGCGCCAGGGTGTAATTGCCTTTGTAAAGACCAATCAAGTATTTCAAATACGCCGTGCCGCCGCGGACGTTCTCGAGCGGGTCGAATGCGTCGGAGACTCCGAAGCGCCGCGCGGTAGCCGGAATGAGTTGCATGAGGCCTTGCGCGCCCTTGGGAGAAACCGCGCCGGGATTATAATTGCTTTCCACCTGGATCACGGAATGAACCAGCTCCGGAGGCAGGGCTTGCTCGCGGGCGATACGGTCCACGGCGGCTTTCAAATCCGGGGCGGGCGTTCTTGGAGCGGGCGGATTCGGCTGGAGGGCGACGCGGACAAGCCTACCGGTGCGCCGGTCAGCGCGCACCACTGTGGCGCGGCGCATCTCGTCCGAGCCGGGCATTCCGGCGGCATAGAGGGCCGCGGCCAACGCCAGCCCGCCGGCAATCTTAAAACAGAACCGCATCGAAATGTTTCACCTCAGTATAGAACAAGCCGCCCGGCCTCCGATACGGGGTTCGCAACCCCAAATGTTATCATTTCCATGTGAGTACCCAGGGGACGCGGCGGCCGGGCGGCATCCATCCTCGCCCCGCGCCGCGCCCGCGGTTGGGCCGCGGCGGCGAGGAAGGCGGCTCCCGGGCCGGCGATTGGCGCGGATCCGGCGAACCCGGCGGCGCGCCGCGAACAAGCCAGGTGGGGTACGTGCTGGTGGGAGGGCGCAGCTCGCGGATGGGCCGCGACAAAGCGCTGCTGCCGTTCCGCGGCGCCGCGCTGGCGGCGGTGGTGGCGCGCGAAGTGGAAATCGCGGCGGGAAGCGCGAGGCTGATTGGGGACCCGGGGCGCTATGGGCGCCTGGGTTTTGCGGTCCTGCCGGACGCGTATCCGGGCGAGGGGCCGCTGGGCGCCATTCTCACCGCGTTGCGCGCGGAACCGCCGGAGGGAACCGGGCATGGCGGCGCGGAGTGGAACCTGATTGTGGCGTGCGATATGCCGGGTCTCGGCGCGGGATTCCTGGCGCAATTGCTGGAAGCCGCGCAAGGCACGCCCGCCGACGCCCTGCTGGCCGGATGCGCCGGGCATGCCGAGCCGCTGTGCGGCGTTTACCGGCGGAGCGCCCTGGCGGCGCTGGAGGCGGCCTTCGCTTCGGGCGAGCGCTCCGTGCTGCGGGCCCTGGGCGGGCTGGCCGTGGCGTACCTGCCCGCGCCGGATGTCACCGCGGTTGCGAATGTGAACACCCCCGAGGAGTGGGCCGCGCATGGCCGGTAAGGACCCCTACCCGCATTACATCGAATTTCGCCACGTCTATAAGACGTTCGATTACCCGGTTTTAGTCGACGTCAGTTTTCACGTCGATCCGGGCGAAACTGTGGCCATCATCGGGCGCAGCGGCGTGGGCAAGTCCGTGACCCTCTCTCACATGATGGGATTTCTGCGTCCCGACGAGGGCCGGGTCATCGCCGCGTACGAGGACGCCACCAGCCTGCCGGAAGCGGAGTGGAACCGCATCCGCAAGAAGGTGACCATGGTGTTCCAGTCCGGCGCGCTCTTCGATTCGCTCACCGTCGCCGAAAACGTGCTCTTCTCCCTGGAACTGCGGACGGATTACGACCAGCAGAATAAGGAAGACGTGGTGCAGGGGCTGCTCGAAATGGTGGACATCGCGCACGCGCGCGATGCGTATCCCGCCGACCTCTCCACCGGCTACAAGCGCGCCGTGGCGATTGCGCGGGCGCTGGCGGCCCAGCCGCAATGCGTTCTCTACGACGAGCCCACCACCATGGTGGACCCCATTATGTCCGGCCACTTGGGCGACCTGATGCTGCGCCTCAAGAAGCAGTTGCAACTGACGTCCGTGGTGGTAACCCACGATTTGGATCTGATGTACAAGGTGGCGGACCGGGTGGTGTTCCTCTACGAGGGAAGCGTGATCTACGAAGGTCCGGTGGAGGGGCTGGCGGAATGCGGTCACCCCCATGTGCGCGAGTTTCTGGAGATGGATCGCGTGGTGTGAGTGAGTGGTGGCTGGTAGCTGGGTTCGGCGATGGTTGTCTCTTGAGGGTTGGGGCTACGCTCACTTACGTTCGCGGCTCGGAATGTTGGCGGGGCGGCCGCGGCTACTTCTTCTCTCCCGGCAGCGGGGTGAGATTGATGTCGTTTCCGAGAGACAGGGGAATATCCACCAGCACGGACTGCTGCTCGTTCTCATCGCTGATTTTGAGCCTGTAGTGCCGCGGCGGGACGTCGAACACGATGTTGCCTTGGGCGGCCTCCGCGGTTCTGACTTCACGGAGAAGGCCGATCCACTGCGGCACGCCCTGGCCGTCGCCTAACTCGTCGTAAGTCTTGCCGTCATCGTCGGTCAGGGTGGTGGCCGGTATCATCAGCGGGGCATTGCTGCTATTGGCGGCGCTCAAGCGAACGAGGAAGAAACGGTTCTGGGGAAGCCGGGCGCTCACTCCCTCGCCGATTTGCGTGAGCCATTGCGTGTCGAAGATCGTATAAATGATATGTCCAAGCTCAATGCGCTCCCCTAAATTGGCGACGCGGAGCTTCGGGGGGGCGGGCGTGCAAGCGTTCAGCAAAAGAATGGCGGCGAGCGGCCACAGGCGTGAGGGGGATTTCATGTAAGACACATTGTGACGCCGGATGCGGCCCGTGTCAATTCGAAACTGGGCGCGCGGGCCCGCTGAATTACATCCTCATCAGGCGAATGCTGCCGTTGGAGGTCCCGAGATCCAGCAGGCCGCCGCCGCTGCCGATGGCGCCCTCGACGGAGTTTTTGCCGAAGCGCCCCTCGGCGCGGATCTCGTAGTCCGAGCTGATTTCCGAATTGCTGGTGTGGGCCATGATCCGCGCATTAGGCTCCGACGGCGTGCGGACCGTGATGGACGCGTTGCTCGAAGACACGTGGACCTCGCCGGAATAGCGCGCCGGGAGGGTCAGTTCCACGCTGCCATTGGAGGTGTCCAAGCGAACGCCGTGCCCGGCGGCGCCGGCCTCCGCGGTGATGCTGCTGTTGGAGGTTCCGGCGTCGAGCGAGCCAGCCAGGCGGCCAACCTCAATGTGGCCGTTGGACGTGCGCACGGTGGCGTCGCCCGCAATGTTGCGCAGTTCCACGGCCGCGTTGCTGGTGGTGGCGTCCAGGCTGCCCTCCAGGTCCTGCACGCGGACGGACCCGTTGCTGGTGCGGAAGCGCGATGGGCCTTTCCCATCCATGGTGTGAATGGACCCGTTGGAGGTGGTCACACGCTCCAGCAGGGCGGTGCGGGGAATCTTCACGCTGAAGCGCGCGCCCTCGTTATTGCGATGGTCCGAGGGGCGGATGGCGCGAACGGAGACTTCATCCGGCGAGTTCTGGATATCGATTTTGAGCGCGTCGGCGGCCTCCGGCGTCGGCCCGTACTTGGTACCGCTGATGTCCACGGTATCCTGATCCCAGCCCGAGATGTCCACGGAGCCGTTGAAGCTCTCAAGCGAGAAGCTGCCGCCCGCCTTGAGCGGGTAGCTGTAGTGAAAATCGCGCTGGAACCGCTGGAAATTGAGGTCCTCGACGTCGCACGCGGCCAGGGAAAGCATCCCGGCGGCGGCCGCCGCGAGCAGGAGCGTGGTGCGCATGGTTTTCTCCTTGAGTGAGGAATACGGACCGGATGGGGGATTTGTTCCGGTTGCTATGATTGGACTTCCCGTGACCCGCCGAGGCTTGGTTCTATTCGATATTGACGGCACTCTGGTCCGCCGCGCCGGGCCGCATCACCGCGAGGCCCTGGTGGAGGGCGTGCGGCGGGTGACCGGCCTGGAAACGACGGTGGACGGCATTCCGGTGCAAGGGATGCTGGACCCCGATATCGTCGGCGTGATGCTGCGGCGCGCGGGGGCGCGGCGCGAGGCCATCCGGGAGGCCATGCCGGACATCCTTCGGGCGGCGGAACGGCACTACCTGCGGGTATGCCCGCCGCTAGGCGCCAAGCTCTGCCCGGGAGTGGAGGCGGCGCTGGCGCGGCTCACGCGCCGGGGGCACCTGCTGGGACTGGTGACGGGGAACCTGACCCGCATTGGCTGGCGCAAGCTAGAGCGGGCCGGGTTGCGCGCCTATTTCCGCTTCGGCGCGTTCGGGGAAATGGCCTCAACGCGGACCGGTTTGGCCCGGCTTGCCATCCGCCGGGCGCGGCGCGAGGGGTGGATTGGCCGGGAGGCTCCGATAGCGCTGGTTGGGGATGCTCCCCAGGATATCGAAGCGGCGCACGGCAACGGAATCCCGGTGGTCGCCGTGCGCACCGGCATTACGCCAGTGGAGCAACTTGAAGCCGGAAAGCCGGACTTTCTATTGAAGAACCTGCGCGAATTGCGCCTCTGGATGCTGGAAGACGGGAGGAAGCCGCGGGGGAGGCGAGGCTCGGATACCTGAAGGCCGCGGACTATCCAGATCCGCGGATACACGCGGGGCGAGAAGGCCGACAGGAAACACAAAGCGCCGCCCATGCCATGGACGGCGCTCAAGAGTCCGCGATCTTGCGGTGCTTAGGCCTGGAACGAGCTGCCGCAGCCGCAGGTCGATTTCACGTGCGGGTTGTTGAACTTAAAGCCGGCGCCTTCGAGCGTCTCGACGTAGTCCACTTCGGCTCCGTCCAGGTATAGCAAGCTGGCTTGGTCCACGAAGACCTTCAGCCCGTCGTATTGGTAGCTCTTGTCGAGCATGTTGGGCTGATTCTCAAACGCCATCGAATAGCTAAACCCGGAACATCCGCCACCCACCACCGCGATGCGCAGGCCGGCGGGGACAGGGTCCTGGGCCGCCATGATCTCCTTAACTTTCCCTACCGCCTTTTCGGTCAGTTGCACCATGCGTTCTATGCTCCTTATCCTAAAGCCGCCTATCCTTCGATTATACGAATCCGGATTAGCCCAGCTTGGGATTTCACCATATCAGATGCGCGGAAAGGGTTTAGGTCGCGGGAAAGTGGACAGATATTATCCACTTCAATGCCGAGTGGCCTAATCTTATCCGGTGTTTAACCCTTTGGGAAAGGAGAATTTCGCGGGCAACGCGCCCAACCCGGGTAAGGCGGTTCGCCGCCGGCTGAACCCCCGGCCCTGACGCCAGGCAGGTGGCTAAGCCGTGACTTTCCCCTGTGCTATGGTGCAATTGTACTAATCGCCTATTGAAACCAGCCGAAGTCCGTGCGCGTCTGCCACGGTGTATGGGTACACTGAGCGGCGCTCTTCCCCTCACCGGATTCGGCCCCGGAGTTGCGGTAAAAGCTAGAGTGGACTACGAGAACACTCCCGAGGGCGCGCTGGTCCGCCGCATTCAGGCGGGCGATGAGGCGGCGTTCCGCGAAGTGGTGGAACGTTATCAATCTAAAGTGTTTTCCATCATTCACGGCATCGTGCGCCGGCGCAACGACGTGGAAGACATCGCCCAGCAGGTTTTCGCCAAGGTTTATCTTTCCATCGGCAGTTTCGACTTTCGCAGCTCCCTGATCACCTGGATTTACAAGATCACCGTCAACGAGTGCTTCGACTACCTGCGCAAACGCAAGGTGCGGAAGCTGGTTTACGAAAGCGATTTGAGCGAGGACGAATCGCGCCGGGTGGAAAATTCCCAGCCGGTGGTGGACCGCCAGGAAGCGGCGGACGCCTCGCTGGCGCGCCGCGATTACATTTTGAAGCTCCTCTCCCGGGTTTCCGGCGAGGAACGACAGTTGTTGATGCTGAAGGAAGTGGAAGGGTATTCCGTTGAGGAATTGGCCGCGCGCACCGGGATGAACGAGAATACCATCAAAGTTAAACTTTTCCGCGCCCGCCAGAAGCTGGTGAAGGCGGCGCAGCGTTTGGACCGCGCCCCGGGCGTGGCTTCCAGTTAGTGCGCAATGTTATGCTCCCGTAAGCGGACATAGATCCGCGGCGGGTTGGGCCCGGCAGTTCGGACTTAAGGGAAGAAACATCATGCATGCGGTAATCGTGGATCGCCTCGAAGAGTATCTGGCCGATACGCTGGAACCGGCCGGACGCCGCGAAATCGAGGCCCATTTGGCGGCTTGCCGCTCTTGCCGCGAAGAGATCGCGGAAGTGCGGGAAGTCTCGGAAATGTTTGGAAGCCTGCGCTCCGAAGCGGAAGCTCCGGAGCCCTTGCCGGGTTTCTACGCCTCGGTGATGCAGCGGGTGGAGGAGCGCCGCTCGGCACCCGTCTTCGCCGGCTGGTTCGCCCTGGACTTGGGGCTGGGGCGGCGGCTGGTTTTCACCTCCCTCATGACCCTGGCCGTGCTGGGCACGTATCTGGTGACTCGAGAGGAGGCGTATTCGCCCGCGCCCACGGCGGAAGCCATGATGGCGCAGGAGTACTCCCCGTCCTTCGATTCGGCCCCGGCCCCGGATCAAATGCTGGTGACGCTGGCGGCGTATGAGCACTAGATCGCCGGCCATTGCGCCGCCGCGGTATGACTGGAACCCGAAGGTCACCGGAGCCCTGACTCTTGCCCTGGTGTTCCTCTGCGGGCTGGTGATCGGGGCGCTTGCGATGGATTTCGGGGTTCACAACCGCCAGCGGGAAGCCACCCTCGAAACCCTCCAGGGGAAGGGAAAAGCCGCGACCTTCGCTCGCCTCCAGAAGGATCTGGCTCTTTCGCCGCAACAATCCGCGCAAGTTGAATCCACGTTGAACGACTTCTGGCAGTATTACCGCTCCGTGCTGGGAGATTGCAAGTTGAGGATCGAGCAGACGCTCAACCCGGAGCAGAAAGCCAAGTTCGAGAAGCTGCTGCAAGAGCCCCAGCAGTAAGAGGCAGCCCTCGGCCATCGGCCGGCGTGTGGGAGCCGCCCGGACATGCGGGAATTCCGCCGGCGTCAGCCCGCGACTGTTCGAACAAGTCCGCGCCAATGACCGTAGGCTGAAGGCTGACGGCGAAGGCTTATTTTCAGACCTTTTAAGACCAAATTCTGCTACGATAGGGCATCAGAACCGTCATCAGGGCAGGGGCTTCGTGTTCCTCATCAATCGCAGACAACAGTTTGGTCCAACCACGTTCCTGTGGGATGTGATGGCGCCGGATGTGGCGCGTGCGGCCCGTCCGGGGCATTTCGTCATGGCTCGCATCGATGAGCATGGGGAACGCATACCGCTGACAGTGGCGGATTTCGACGCGGCGCGCGGCACGGTCACCGTGGTGATCCAGGCGGTGGGCAAGACCACCTTCGAGATGATGGCGCTGCGGGAGGGCGACTACCTTTTGGATTTCATCGGGCCGCTGGGTCTGCCGAGCCACATTCGCAAGCTGGAAGGGACGGTGGTGCTGGTGGGCGGCGGGCTGGGCGTGGCGCCGGTTTTTCCCCAGTTGCGCGAGTACAAGGCCATGGGGAACCGGACGATCTCCATCCTGGGATTCCGCAGCCGCGACCTGCTCTTTTGGGAAGACAAGTTCCGCGACTTCAGCGATGAGCTGATTGTGACCACGGACGACGGCAGCTACGGCCGCCGCGGCTTCGTGACCGCCGCGCTCGAAGACGTGCTGGCCGCCGGGAAGGGCATAGCGGAAGCCGTGGCCATTGGGCCGATTCCGATGATGAAGGCGTGCTCCGAGGTGACGCGGCGCTTCGGCGTCTCGACGGTGGTCAGCCTGAATTCGATCATGGTGGACGGCACGGGCATGTGCGGATCGTGCCGGGTGACGGTGGGCGGCAAGATGAAGTTCGCCTGCGTGGATGGCGCGGATTTCGACGGGCACCTGGTCAATTTCGACGAACTGGCGCTTCGACAGAAGCGATTCCAGCGGGAGGAGAAGGCGTCGTTGGAGCGTTTCCGCAGCGAGTCCGCCAAACTGGCGGCGCTACGCGGCCGGGAGGGGCCCGCCAGGGCGGCCTTCGAGCTTTGCGAGCTGCCCGCGCCCCTGGAGGCCACACCGGAATCGCGCCTGCCGAAGAACATCAAGACCATTCCCCCCGAGCGCGCGCCCATGCCGCATCAGCCGGCCGAGGAGCGGCGCCACAACTTCAAGGAGGTTGCGCTGGGGCTGGATCTGGAAGGGGCGCTGCATGAGGCCGAGCGCTGCATCCGCTGCAAGAAGCCGCGCTGCGTACCGGGATGCCCGGTAGGCATCGATATTCCCGGCTTCATCGCCGCGCTGGCGCGAAAGGATATCGAAGGCTCGTATCGGATTCTGAAGTCCACCAACGCCCTGCCGGCCGTCTGCGGGCGCGTCTGCCCGCAGGAAACCCAGTGCGAGGCCACCTGCGTGGTCGGCGCCAAGTTCAAGCCGGTGGCCGTGGGACGCCTGGAGCGATTCGTGGCGGATTGCGCCATGGGCCGAGGCTGGGACGAGGCGGCCGGCGGGGCGTCGAACAACGGCGGGACGAAATGGAAGGCCGCCATTGTCGGTTCAGGCCCATCCGGCCTGGCCTGCGCCGGCGAGCTGGCGCGGAACGGCGTGCAGGTAACGGTGTTCGAGGCGCTGCATGTGGCGGGCGGCGTTCTGAAGTACGGCATTCCGGAGTTTCGCCTGCCTGACCTGATCATCGACGCGGAAATCGAGAACCTGAAGAAGGCGGGGGTGGAGATCCGGGTGGACACCATCATCGGCAAGCTCTTCACCATCCCGCAGTTGCTGTCGGACATGGGCTACGGCGCGGTGTTCGTCGGAACCGGGGCCGGCTCGCCCAAGTTCATGGGCATTCCAGGCGAAGCGTTCAATGGCGTATTCTCCGCCAACGAGTTTCTGACGCGCGTCAACCTCATGCGCGGCTATCAGCAGCCGCTCTACGATACGCCGGTGGGCATGGGCAAGCGCGTGGCGGTGATTGGCGCGGGAAATACGGCCATGGACGCCGCGCGCGTGGCGCTGCGGATGGGCGCGGAGAAGGTCTCCATCGTCTATCGCCGGACGCGCCGCGAATCTCCGGCGCGCGCCGAGGAACTGGAGCACGCCATCGAGGAGGGCGTGGAGTTTCTCTGGCTCAACAACCCGGTGGAAATACTGGGTGACGAATCCGGCTGGGTGACCGGGATGCGCGTTCAGAAGATGGAGTTGGGCGAGCCGGACGCTTCGGGGCGCCGCCGGCCGGAGCCGGTCGCCGGTTCGGAATTCCCGATGGACGTGGATACCGTGATCTACGCGCTTGGCACCACCGCGAACCCGATCATCGCGCAGACGACACCCGGCCTGGGGACCAACAAGTGGGGCTACATCGAGGTGGATGAGAACAGCGGCATGACCAACATTCCCGGAGTCTTCGCGGGGGGAGACATCGTGACCGGCGCCGCGACGGTGATCCTGGCGATGGGGGCGGGGAAGCGGGCGGCGAAGGGGATGATGGAGTATTTGGCGAACCAAGGCGCCGGCACATGCTGACCGCTCTACCGCAGAAGGTGAAAGGAGAAAAGCCCGAGGCTAAAGGCTGACGGCTACCAATTCATGCCCTCCACTTGCCCGAAATGCCACCGCACGATTGAGTCCGATGAGATTTGCTGCGCGCAGGTTCGTTATTCCTGGCGATGTAAGAGCTGCTTCAAGCTCACCAGCGGGTTTGCGGTTCCCTATGGAAAATGCTTCCTGTGCGGCGGGGAGCTGGAAATCGTTCCTTCGCGGGACTTGGGCGATTCCATGCGGTTTCGCGCCATCCGCGAGGCCGTGCAGTTTGAGCTGGATTCGTTCCATTTCTATAAGATGGCGCGCGACCGCGCGGCCACGGCGGACCAGCGCGCCGTGCTGGAGCGGCTTTACGAAGCCGAGCTGGACCATCTGCACGAGCTGGAGGAGAAATACCACGCCCACCTGGATCGCGAGGTAGTGGAGCTCTCCGCGGACGAGACCAAGCTGCTATCCGGCTGGCTGTTTCACGGCATCCGCCTGAGCGGGGAAAGCGGCGTGAAGGATCTCTATGGCGCGGCCCTGGAAATGGAGCGCCGCACCCGGGACCACTTCCGCAAGCTGGAACGGGAACTTCCCGAAGGCCTGGAGCGCGAGCTTTGCGCGGAACTGGCGGCGGAAGAGGAAGAGCACGTGGCGCTGTTGGAAGGCGAACTGGAACAGTTGGGCTGAATCCAAAAAGAAAAGGTGGGCGGAGTGACGAGCTCCGTCCACCCATGCCGAGAAAAGGCGCAAAGGAGCAGACGTTTTACGAAAGGGGCTGAACCGGCCGGAGCCGCGGGGCTCCGTCGCCGAGCCTACGCGAAGACGCCGCTTCGGATGGCGAACGCCAGGCTCCTCATCTGACGCTTGCGAAGCCGGCTGTGACGGAAGCGTTCCAGCCAACCGAGCGCCGTGTGGGCCGGGGCCATCAACTTGGAGGCGATTGCGGGGGCGTTGTTCATGTCTCGATTTCACCATTTCCCCGCTCGAATGCCCAGGACCAGAGGTAATGGCGGGGTAACAGGCAGGACCGGTGTGACCGGCGGTACCCTAACCCGGGTAGCTACCTGATGCCACCCCGATGATGTGGGGCTGTCAAGTCAGACGAGAGGTAAGGCTTTTAGAATCAGACTCGCAGGTCGAAGCCGCGGGCTTTCATGCCATTGATCATACGGGTGCGGATTTCGGTGGTCTCTTCCGAAGAGAGGGTCCGTTCGGCGGAACCCACCGTGACGCGGAAGGAAACGCTCTTGCGGCCTTCCTCAAGGGGCGGACCGGAGTACTGGCGCACGAAGTCGATGGATTCGACCAGCGGCCCGGCGAACTCCATGAGCGCCGATTTCAGGGCGCCGACCAGCTCGCGCGCCCCGGTGACCACGGAAAGGTCGAACGCGCTGGACGGGTAGCGGCGGATGGGCGTGTATTTCACCACGCCGGGGCTATGCTTCTGAACCAGGCGCAGGTTCAGATCCAAGACGGCGGCCCTCCCGGACTCCACCAGGGAAGGGTGCAGCTCAAAGACCCGGCCCAGGGCGACGCCCCGCCAGCGGATTTCCGCCGAGCGGGCGGGATGTTCGAAGGCCCGCGCTTCCACCGGCCACGCTTCGGCTCCCGGCATCAGGCACTCCGCCGCGCGCCGCAGTTCGGCGAGGCCGGCCACGCCATCGCCCTGCCGCTCATACAAAGCGGCCATCAGGTGGGGAACCTCGTCCGGCAGGGACTGGGGCAGGGCATGAATTTCCACGCCGATCTCAAAGAGCCGGAACGAATCGCGCCGCTTGGAGTTCTCCACCACGTTGCGGCGGATGCCGGGCACGAGCGAGGTGCGAAGCAGAGCCTGGTCCGAGGCGATGGGGTTGGAGACGCGGACGTGGGAGGCCGGGTCGAAGCCGAAAGCGCGCGCGTCGTCCTCCCCGAGGAACGAGTAGTTATAGACCTCGGTGAAGCCCAGACCGGCGAACAACTCGCGGACGCCGTGCTGGAAATCGCGTTCGGGATTGGCGGGCGGCGTGGTGCCGGCCACGAGGGGCGCGGCCGGCTTAATGGAATCGTAGCCCACCATGCGGCCGACCTCTTCGAGGAGATCTTCCTTAATAGAGACGTCCTTGGTGGCGCGCCAGGAGGGCACGGCCACGGAAAAGACGCGCGGTTGGCTTTCCGCGACGCCGAATTCCAGCCCCTCCAGAATGCGGCGCACCTCGGCCGGCGCGATGGCGCGGCCGAGCCTGCGCTCCAGCCAGTCGAGCGGCAGGGCGATGGGGGCCGGCGCGGGCGCTTCCCGGCGCTCGTCGGCGAGGCCGCCCACCAGGCGCGCCTCGGGCGCGACCTCGCGCAGCAGTTCGACGGCGCGCGCCAGGCCGCGCACGGTGTTCTGGGGGTCCTGGGCCTTTTCGAAGCGCATGGAGGCATCCGTGCGCAGCTTGATGGCCGAGGAGGTCTTGCGGATGGAAGACGCCTGGAAGTTGGCGCTTTCGAGCACGACGCGGCGCGTACGGGGACCGATGGCGCTGCCCATTCCGCCAATGACGCCGCCGAGCGCGATGGCGCCGCCGGCATCGGCAATCACCAGGTTGGCGGGCGTCAGCGTGTAGGACTCTTCGTTGAGCGCGGTGAAGGGCTCGCCGGCGACGGCCGGGCGGACGAAGATGGCGCCTCCGCGGAGCAAATCCGCATCGAAGGCGTGCATCGGCTGGGCCAGTTCCGCCATGATGAAGTTCGTCACGTCGACGATGTTGTTGATGGGGTTCAGGCCGATGGCCGTCATGCGAGCCTGGAGCCAGGGTGGCGAGGGCCGCACCACAATGTTCTCAAACACCAGCGCGCTGTAACGCGGGCAGAGGGCGAACTCGGCGATGTGGATTTCGACGGCGGCCGGGCCGCCAGGGAGGAGGCCCAGATTCACCGGTTCCTTGCGCTTGAGGCCGAGAATGGCGGCCACTTCGCGCGCCATGCCGAGATGGCCCCACAAATCCGGACGGTGCGTGATGGACTTGTTGTCGATCTCGAAAACGGAATCCGGCCGGCAGCCGGGGATGGGGCCGCCCACCGGCGCGTCCAGCTCGATGACGCCGGCGTGATCGCGGTTGACGCCCAGCTCCGCGCCGCTAGCGAGCATGCCGTGGCTCTCGACGCCGTCAATGACCTTGCTGCCCAGCGGAACGTACGCCGTGAGGAGCCCGGCGCGGCAATTCGGCGCGCCGCAGACGACTTCCACTTTTCCGCGGCGGCCGGCGTCCACCAGGGCGCGCACGTTATGGCTGCCGGCGATGGGCGCAACGGATTCCACGCGCGCCACGCAGGCATTCTCCAGCAGTTCGCCCGAGCGCTCGATGCCCTCGCACTCGGCGGTCTTCATGGTGATGAGCTTTTCGAGCTGCTCCGGGGCGCAGTCCAGGCCGTCCACCAAATCGCGTATCCAGTTGTAGGAGAACTTCACTAGAACTGCTCCAGGAACCGCAAGTCGCCGCCCTGCAAATGGCGGATGTCGTCGATGGCGTAGCGCATCATCACCAGGCGGGTGAGGCCGAGGCCGAAAGCGAAGCCGCTCCACTCCTCGGGATCGATGCCGCTCATGCGGAGCACGTTGGGATGGACCATGCCGCAGCCGAGCTGCTCCACCCAGCCGCTTTGCTTGCAGACCGGGCAGCCGGCGCCGCCGCACAGCAGGCAGGCGATATCCAGCTCGAAGCCGGGCTCGACGAAGGGAAAGAAGCCGGGGCGCAGGCGCACTTTCACCTCGCGGTGGAAGACTTCGGTGAGCATGACTTTCATGAAGTAGAGCAGGTGCGCCACGGAGACGCCGCGATCGATCATCATGCCTTCAATCTGATAGAAGGTGTGCTCGTGGCTGGCGTCCACGCTTTCGTTGCGGAACACGCGGCCGGGGGCGATCATGCGCAGGGGCGGGCCCAGGCGCTCCATGCCGCGAACCTGGACGGGCGAGGTGTGGGTGCGCAGGAGGTTGCCGCCGGCGAGCCAGAAGGTGTCCTGCGCGTCGCGGGCGGGATGATCGGCGGGGATGTTCAGGGCGTCGAAGTTGCGATATTCGGTTTCCACTTCCGGGCCGTCAAGCACGGCGAAATTCAGCGAGCGGAAGACCTCTTCCAGCTCGCGCTGGATCTGCGTGATGGGGTGCAGGTGGCCGCGCCGCGGGCCGGGGGCGGGAATGGTGGGGTCCACCCACTCGGCATCGAGGCGCGCGCGGAGGGCGGCGTCCTCAAAACTTCGCCTGGCGCCTTCGACGGCGGATTCGAGCGTCTGCTTGGCGCTGTTGAGCAGCTTGCCGGCGCGGGCGCGATCCTCCGGGGCCAGCTTGCCCATCTGCTTAAAGAACTGGTCAAGCGCGCCTTTGCGGCCGAGGACCTGGACGCGGACGGTTTCGAGCTCGTCAAGCGAAGCGGCCGCGGCGATTCGCGCGAGGGAACCGGAGGACAGTTCCTCTATGGATTGTTCCAGCATGAAATTGGAAAGATTCATTTTACCTTGCGGCGCCGAGCCACGAAGCAGGCGGCGGGTGAGGCGGAGTGCGCTGCTGACGACGATGGAGCGCGGGTCCGGACCGAGGCGAATTGCCGAGGGCCGTTTCGGCAAGCCCTTTGACCCAGGAGCGCGATTCCGCGCGGCGCACGCAAAACGGCTGAGCGTGGATAGACGTCTTGGAGGTGACCCTCTGGTGGTGAGCTTGCGCAGTGAGAGGGTTGCGTTGTAGAGTGGCTGAGAGTCCCTAAAGGAGACGAGTGGCATGAAGTTATTTGCGCTAGTGACGATCCTTGTGGGGGTCGCTGTTTCGGCCGCTGGCCAACAGGCGCCCAAGCCAAGCCCAGGCCTGACCATCTCGGACGTGCAGGACATGGTTAAGGGCGGGTTGTCAGAGGACTTGGTGATCGCCGCCCTCAGAAAGGAAAACCGTCCCTTTGATCTGAGCGCAACTGAGATGATCCAGTTGCGAAAGAGCGGGATCAGCGACAACATCATCAAGGTGATGCTGGACCCTAAGGCCCAGGTGACTCCACTGCCGGCGGCCGGTTCAGCGCCCGCGGGAGCGCAAGAGGTTCGGATAGCCGGGATGAGCCAACCTTCCGGGGCCACGCCGAGCGCCGGGATGTCGGATGCCGACCTCGCCGCGAATGCCAACAACCCCGACGCTCCCCACGACTCGGGAATTTATCTCTACGCCGAGAACCAAACCGGACAGCTCAAACAGATGATTCCCCTTGAGCGGGCGGCGACCGAGGGGACGAAGACCGGCGTTTTAGGACACGTTCTCACCTATGGCATCGTCAAAGGGAAGACCAAAGCCGTCATTCCAGGCCCGAAGGCCAGTGTGCGGTCGGAAGACCTCAAGCCGATCTTCTACTTCTACTTCGAAGACAAGTCCGCTGCGCTGGGGAAGTCGCACTCATTCGGTGCGCAGACCGTCTCGAACCCCGATCAGTTCAGCATTGTGAAATTCGAGGAGAAGAAAGACAGCCGCGAGGTCGTTATCGGCACGATAGGGTTCGCGTCGGCGTCCAGCGGTAGTGAGAGCAAGGAAACGATACCATTCAAGTCGGAACGGGTGCGGCCCGGCGTGTATCGCGTAATTCCCGTGGAGGACTTGAAGCCGGGCGAATACGCGTTCATCTCCGCATCGCCGAATGGCGCCGCCGGCGCTGCTGACATTTTCGACTTCGGGGTAAAGCAAAACCAATAGCTCTCGGGCCAAGCGTTGCCAGGGATGTCTGGAGCAATGTTGAGGCCTTCTCGGTCAAAGGGAAGCTTGCCGGAGGGCATCCGTGCGTTGAGCCGATCACCAGTCATTTCAGAACTCCGCCTTGCGGCCCGGCCATGGTTCACCGTCGATCCTTCGATTACGCGCTCTCGCGGCAGATTGCCGCTGAACCTTCCAGAAGCTCCAGCCTGAACTGAGAGGCGCATTCGAACTAAGTTGGCCCGCGGCGGCCAGGACAAACGACGCCACTAGACGGAAGATCGCGCGCGGCGCGCCGCGGGCGCTGCCCTACAATGAAGACGTGATTGCATCCATCAATCCGGCTTCCGGCGAGGTTTTGCGGCGGTTTGACGAGCTTGGCGAGGCGGCGCTTGATGCGAAGATCGGCGCCGCGATGAGGGCGTTCCAGTCTTACCGGCGCACCGGGTTCAGGGAGCGGGCCGGGTGGCTTATGGCGGCGGCCGAGATTCTGGAATCCGAAAAGGACCGGCTCGGGCGGATCATGACGCTGGAAATGGGCAAGCCGGTGGCGGCGGCGCGGGCTGAAGCGGCGAAGTGCGCCTGGGCGTGCCGATACTATGCGGAGAATGGGGAGCGGCTTCTGGCGGAGGAACCGGTGGCGGCCAGCCCGGGGCGCAATGCCATCCGCTATCAGCCCATAGGCCCGGTGCTGGCGGTGATGCCGTGGAATTTTCCGTTCTGGCAGGTGTTTCGCTTCGCTGCTCCGGCGTTGGCGGCGGGAAACGTGGGCCTGCTGAAGCACGCTTCCAATGTGCCTCAGTGCGCCATGGAGATTGAAGAGGTGATCCGGCGCGCGGGCTTTCCGCCTGACGTATTCCAGACGCTGTTGATCGGGTCGGGGCGCGTGGAGCGAGTGCTGGACGATGCGCGGATCGCGGCCGCTACGCTCACCGGAAGCGAACCGGCGGGGGCGCAGGTGGCGGCGCAGTCCGGACGGCGCATCAAGAAGACTGTTCTGGAACTGGGCGGCAGCGATCCGTTTATCGTCATGCCCAGCGCGGACCTGGAGCGGGCGGCGCGCGTGGCGGTGGAGGCTCGCGTGCTGAATAACGGCCAATCCTGCATCGCGGCCAAGCGCTTCCTTGTCGACGCGCGCGTCTACGCGGAGTTCGAAGCGCGCTTCGTGACCGGGCTGGAGGCGCTACGCGTGGGCGACCCCATGGAGGAAGCCACGCAACTGGGACCGCTGGCCACGCCGGGGATCCTCGATGACCTCGACCGGCAAGTGCGGCGCTCCCTCGAAATGGGGGCGCGGCTGCTGACCGGCGGCAAGCGCCTGGCGCGCCCCGGCAACTACTACGCACCCACGGCGCTGGCGGATATCCCGGACGGCGCGCCCGCGGCCCGCGAGGAACTCTTCGGGCCGGTGGCGGCGCTGTTCCGCGTGCACGCCGCGGCGGAGGCGATCGAGCTTGCCAACGCCACCGAGTTCGGGCTTGGGGCAAGCGTATGGACCAACGACCCGGAGGAGCAGGAACGCTTTCTCAATGAGCTTGAGGCGGGGATGGTGTTTGTGAACAGCCTGGTGGCGTCGGACCCGAGACTGCCATTCGGAGGGGTGAAGCGTTCGGGCTACGGCCGGGAACTGGGAGAAATCGGCATCCGCGAGTTTGTGAATGTGAAGAGCGTCAGGGTGGAATGAGTAAGGCCGTTATCCTTCGTCAGCCGGCAGTCATCAGTTGTCAGTAAGAACCTTTCGCTGAGAACTGATGACTGATAACTGATGACTGATGACTGATGACTTCTCCTAACCTACTTTCGCCGCTACGGCC
>DATKOS010000256.1:0-8248 GCA_035524535.1 Bryobacteraceae bacterium | reverse complement strand
CGGGCAATCGCAGCTTTGAACGGAACGGCCTTGGAGGGCCGGCCGCTCAACGTGAACGAGGCCCGGCCCAAAGCGCAGGGTGGCGGGCGCGGATTCGGAGGCGGTTCGCACGGCGGCCCTCCGAGGCAGCGCCGCGAGCCTCGCTGGTAGGATTTTCGGGATCGAATTTCGACGGCTGGCCGGACGCGGCGCGGCCGCCGCTGTGAGGTGCCCCATTATGGCTACGCGTTCTCGTACATCATTTCAAAAACGGCAGAAGGAAATCGCCCGGATGGAGAAGCAACGCGACAAGGCGGCCCGCCGGGCCGCGCGCAAGCTGGCGGCGGCGTCTGCGCCGGATGGCGAAAGCTTCGAAATTGCGGAGCCGGAGGAATTCGCTCCGCGCGACCCGGAGCCCGCCACCGAATAGAGCGAGCCCGCGCCGGCCAAGCGAGGTTCGGGCGCGGCGCCCCGGCACTCTTGGCCGGCCGCGATTTGATTTAGCGTTAGCGGGCCAAGCCCGCGGCGCGGCATAGTTCCAGCAAGTTCTCCAGCGTCCCCTCCGGGTCGGGTGCTTTCTCGGGCGGAACCCAATCGAGAGAAGTTCCGGCGGCGGCCAGGTGACGCGCGACGGCCAGGTGGTCCACCCCGTCGAGATGGGGATCATGTTTCCATCCCTCGGTAGCCCAGACCAGCGGCGACGCCGAGAACATGCCATCGAGGGCGTTGACGTCCGCGCCGCCGGCGATTAGCGCCAGAACGGCGGCGGGGCGGCCAGCCATGGCGGCGCGGTGCAACGGCGTAATGCCGTCGCGGTCCTTCGCATTGGCATCGAAGCCGCAAGCGATCATGGTTTCCAGCGCCGGCGCATCGCCCCGCTCGGCGGGCGCGTGCATCAGGAGGTGCTGCTCTCCGCCGAGCTCGTTGCGGAGATTGGGGCGCAAGCGTAGCATCTCGGAGGCGCGGGGGCCGTCGCCGGAGGCGCAGGCGGCGACGAACCGCTCCAGCGGGGAAAGCTCATCCGCAGCGCCGTGCTCCGCGAGCCATGCCGCGATTTCGCCTTTGCCGTACAGGGCCGCCACGGTGTGCGCCGTGCGGCCGTCGGCGCGCCGCCGGTGGATATCGGCTCCGTGGCGTACCAGCGCCTCCACCATGGCGACGTCCCACCGTTCCGCCGCTACGTGCAGCGGGGCGTCGCCGGCTTCACTCCACGCCAGATTCGGGTCCGCGCCATGCTCCAGGAGCCAGTGAATGCCCGCTGTGCGTTCCGGCGTGTTGGCGGCCCAACCCAGGATGTAGCGCAGGGGCGGAACACCGCCGGGGATCCCATTAACGTTGACGCCGAAGCGATGAAGCAATTCCAGGGAAGGCAGATCGGCCCCGCCCGCAGTGATGTGCAAGGAGACGCCGTCGGTGGGATTGGCCCCGGCTTCGAGCAAGGTCTGGGCTAGAGGGAGACTGCGGACGGCGCAAAGCGCGGCCCACAGCGCCGTGCGGGGGAGTTCGCGATGCCAGTCCCAATGGTATTCCGCGTTGGGGTCGGCTCCCCGCGCCAGCAAGGCGCGCGCGCAGGCGGCGAGATTGGGTGCCGGGAGGGGCAGACCCGTGCGCGCGGCGCCGGACTGGGAGAGACTCGTCTCTCCGCACGCCAGGTACGTGTGGCAGACGTAGAGGAGCGGCTCCCAATTCTGAACGCCGCCCGGTTCCGTGGCGGCCGCGGCGCGCTTCCGCAGGCGCGCCTCCACAGCTTCGGCGTCGCCGAGCACCAACTCGGTGAAGATGCTGGCGTGGGCGATGGCCGGAAAGCGATCCAGCAAGCGCAGCGCTCGCGCCGCGGCGTTTCCGGTGGCGCAGCGAAGGAACTCGTCCACCGCCGCGGTGAAGGAGAGCGACCGGTCCAAGACGTGGTCGCGAAGTTCCTTCCAGGATTTGAAGCCGTACTCACGGGCGATTACGGACTGGGCTTCGTTCAAGGCGAGCGCTGCGGCGGCAACTTGGTCCAGCGAGAGACTGGACCGGGAAGGCAGAGCCTGAAACCGGCGAAGAGCATCCGGCTGCCTGGCCTGCGCGGCGTGAAGCAAGGATTTGGCTTCTTTTTTGAGACGCTCCAGGTTGGCGCGCTCGGGTAATGGGTGCGACGTCATTACGACCTCCATGCTTTAGCCCGCGGTTCGCAATCGGGCAGCACGTGGTCAAACAGACGTGCCTGGCATCGCTGGATGCAGTGGGCTTAGCCCTTCGCGCGAACCCGCCGGCGCCTGGAGCGCACGTTTGGAATTATCGGCGGGAATCGTTTCTTGTGTCAAGAGGCGAGCGTGGTGAAGCGCACGGATGGCAAGCGGGGAGGGCGGCCGTTCCGCCACGCGGCGGTTCCCGAAGCGGCTTAAGCCTGCCGCCTTCGCCGAGCTTGGATTTGATTGTAGTGCGCAATCTGTTGGGGGAACATGATGCCCCTCCGGCGATTCTGTTTCGTATACGCCTCACCTTGGAAGGGGCAAAAATCAGGCCGTTTCATCAGCAGGCTCGGCCGATTTGCATGATAGTCTTAAAAATCCGGCCATGGCCCATCCGCTTCCCAATTGCCCCCACTGCGCGAATAATCTGGAAGTCCATCGATCGCGGACATTCCGCTGGTATTTCGACTGGCTCATGAACCTGCTCGGAAAGCGGGCGTACCGCTGCCATGGTTGCAGCACGCGATTCTACGGGCCTATCTGAGTTCGCTGCGTTCGTAATCTCGCGCTGCCCGGCCTTCGTGAAAGTCGCTCAGACTATTTCTCGCGGACGTCCAGAATGCGGGTGGTAGTAACCGGGAGGCAGCCGCTAATCTGGAATTCCATTTGCATCCCTCGGCCGATGAAGTGCTGCTTCAGCAGGCTTCCGCCCCACGTGGAGCCATGGATTCGCGCGGCGATGGGCTCCGGGCAGAGCGTCGGGTGACCGGAAATCTCGACATCATTATAGCCGCGGGTCACGATGGTGTAGGCGCGATTCTGAGTTTGCACCTCGAGGACCGAGCCGGGCGGTAGCCGGCGGAGATCCACTCCGCCTTCCATTTCGGATTGCACAATCTGACGCTGGAACAAGTCCGGCCAATGCGGACTGGAGGGCGGCAGCGGCGGAATTTCAGCCTCGATCATCCTATGCCTACCGATGCGGCCCGGGGGCGGAAGGTTGCAGTTCCCCGGTGAGGAAGAGTCCCACCGCGGGGTCAGGTTTCCAGTTTAAATCGCGTGGAAGCCAGGGTGTAGAGGCGGCGCCAGACCAGCCGGTTCATGGTGACCACCATGGCCGCCATGACGAGGGTGGCGCAGAGGAGGACAGGGAAGTTGCCATCGTCGGTAGCGCGGCTGATCACGGCGCCGAGGCCGGTGATGGAATAGGTCTTACCGTGGAAGCGGAAGTATTCCGCCACGATACTGGCGTTCCACGCGCCGCCGGAGGCGGTGACGAAGCCGGTAATCAGGTACGGAAAGATGGCAGGCAGGAAGAGCGTACGCCAGCGCTCCCGTGTTCCAAGGCGGAAGACGGCCGCGGCTTCCTTCAGGTCTGAGGGGATGGCGGTGGCGCCGGCGATCACGTTGAAGAGGATGTACCACTGCGTACCGAGCAGCAGCAGGACGATGGATCCGATCCCGAGTCCCCCGCCCACGCGGATCAGGGCAAGGAGAATGATGGGGAAGAGCGCGGTGGCGGGCACGGAAGCGGCGATTTGCGCCAGGGGTTGGGCGATGGCGGAGAGGCGCGGGCGCAAGCCGATGACGATGCCAACGGGAATGGTCCAAATGCCGGCCAGCACCAGAGTGGCTTCCACGCGCAGAAAAGTTGCTCCGGCGCCCAATAGAATGACGCGCAGGCCGGGCCAGGAAAGCTCCGCCACCACGGAGAACATCTTCACCACCGCGAATGCCAGGCCCGTCAGCGCGGCCAGGACCAGCACACGGCCGAGCCAGGTCTTGAGCCCGCTCGGAGGCGCGTCCTCCGCGGGCCGGTTTTTCCGCGCGAAGCGCAGCATGAGCTTCTCGCGCACGGGAGCGAAGGCGGAACGGTTGAGGGATTCGATGAGGTCCGAGCGGCGGAGCCAATCGAGAATGGGAGAGCGCGGCGCTTGGGCGGCCTCCACTTGTTCCAACTTGAACTTTTCGCTCCAGGCGATGAGGGGACGCCACAGCAACTGGTCCATGAGCACCACAACGGCGACCATGGCGAAGACGCCGCGGAGAATGGCGGCTGTATTGCCGGCGTTGGCGGCGGTTTGCAAGTAGGAGCCGAGGCCGGGCAGGCGGAGGTCGCGCGAGCCGAGGACGAACATCTCGCAGGCCATGAGAAAGAACCAGCCGCCGGCGACGGACATCATGGAATTCCAGATGAGGCCGATGGCGCAGTGAGGCAACTCGAGCTGAAAGAAGGTCTGCCAGCGGCTGAGGCGGTAGATGCGCGCGGCTTCCAGCATGTCGCTGGGCAGATTGCGGAGCGAGGAATAGACGCTGAAAGCCATATTCCACACCTGGCCGGTGAAGATGAGGAGGATGGCGCCGAGCTCCAACCCAATTTGATTGGCCGGAAACAGGGAGACCATGGCCACCATCACCGGCGGGAGGAAGCTGAGGACCGGGATGGACTGGAGCGTATCGAGGAGCGGGATCATGATGCGCTCGGCGGTAGTGTGATGCGCGGCCGTGTAGCCGTAGGCCACGGCCACAAACAGGCTGAGCAGATAGGCGAGGAGGATGCGCGCCATCGAGTAGAACGCGTATTGCGGCAGCGCGGCGGCGTCCATGCGGATAACGGGCTGTGGATTCACGGGGCCGGCCCAGTAGCGCGTGAGCGAGAAGAGGGCGTAGAAGAGCGCCAGACCGCAGAGCATGATGGGCGCATCCTTGATGAGCGAGGGGATGCGCTCGGAAATGGCGGCCCAGGGAGGACCGTAAGGCCGGGCGGCGCCTTGCGGGGTCATGGGGTGACTCGCGCGGCGGGCTTTTCCGGGGAAGACGGCTCCAGCAGTTGGATGCTATCGTCACCGCGGTCGTAGGTGAAGACGCCGCCGTAGAGGCCCCAGTTGAGTGCGGTATCGATCTGGCGCTTCACGTCGTCCTCGCTGAAGCGTTCGCGCAGAATGTCGCGGAAGAAATCGACCGGCAGCACGCGGTCGGCCTTGTTCGCCAGGCAGCTTTGCACCTGCTGAAGCAAGGAGACATGGGTCAGGATGGCGTCGCGGAACAGAGTTTTGCGCGCGGCGATATCGGCTTCGGCGAAGGCCAGGCCGGTAGGCGTAAGCTCCACGTCGCCCTTGTCGAGATGCGCGAAGCCGAGCAGGCTGGCGGCCTCCACGATGGGCAGCAGGTCGTCCAGCTCCATGCGCAGATCGTCGCCGATGCGGTAGAGGTCGTCGCGTGCGCCGCGATCGCGGAGCAACTCGAGCAAGCCGGCGATAGCGGCATGGCGGGCCGAGGGCAACATGGCGGCAGGCCGGGCGGCGTGTTCGAGGCCGGAGGGCGGCTGGGCCTCGAGATCGGGCTGGGTGAGCATCTTGTAGATGTAATCGACGTAGAGGAGGAACTCGGCCGAGGCGCGGTCGCGCGGGTGCGTCATGGGGACCTGGAAATCCGACCGGATGCGGCCGGGGTTGCGGCCCAGCACCAGGATGCGGTCGGCCAGCAGGACGGCCTCCTCAATGTTGTGCGTCACCAGGAAGATGGTCTTGGTGGGGAGCTTCTTCCCCTGCCACAACTCCAGGAGTTCTCCGCGGAGGGCCTCGGCGGTGAGCACGTCGAGGGCGGAGAATGGCTCGTCCATGAAGAGGATCTCGGGTTCGACGGCCACGGCGCGTGCGAAGCCCACGCGCTGCTTCATGCCGCCGGAGAGCTCCTTGGGAAACGCCTCTTCGAAACCCTTCAGGCCGACGGATTCGAGCGCGGCGACGGCCTTGTTACGGCGCGCCTCGAATTCCATGCCGCAGGCGATAAGCGGGACTTCCACATTCTGCTCCACCGTGAGCCACGGGAAGAGCGCGAAGCTCTGGAAGACGATCGCGACCTTGGGCTGAGCGCGCAGGATCGGTTCGCCGTGCCAGAGAACCTGACCATCGGACGGCTTGGTAAGGCCGGAGAGCATGCGCAGCAAGGTGGATTTGCCGGAGCCGGAGGGGCCGAGCAAGGCGACGATCATGCCCGGCTGAAGGCTAAGGTCGATGGGCGCGATCACCTGGACTACGCCGCCATCGGGCCGCTGGAAGGTCTTGGCCACGCCGCGGGCTTCGAGGATGGGGGCTTCGCCGGCGGGCTCGGGTTCCGGTTCGGCGGCGGCTTCCGAGGGCGCGGCGCCTTCTTCGGAGAGCTCATCCATCAGGCGGCGCCACGACGATTCCGGGAGATTGTCAAAGAACATCAGGCGCTCGGCCGGATCCATCTTGTCGACGATTTCCTTCATTTCGGCCAGGGGCCTGGAGTGGAGCAGGACGTAGGTGTGGAAGTACGGGAAGATGGGCGCGAGCGCGGCTGCGAATTCCGCCGGCATACGGCGGAAAAGGGACTCCTGGTCCTCCATGGGGAGGCTGAGAAAGACGTCGGCGGCCACGTTCGGGTCCAGACGCTGGAGCAGCGCGTTGGCGCGATCCAGGTCTCCCCGGGCAATCATCGACCTGAATTTGTCGGCTGGCGGCGGATTGACTTGCAAACTAACAGACTACTATTGCGGGCGGCCGCCGTGTGTGACAGTTCGCTTACGGCGTTTTGCTGCCCTGCGCGGCAGCGGCCGTCAAGTGGCGGTAGAAGCCTAGATCGGACCCGGTGAACGCCTTGGTGGCGAAAAAGATCTGCCCGGCGTGCATGGAGAAGTGCTCCACCACGGTGTAAATGGCTTCTATGACGCTCACTTCGTTGCTCTGCACGGTAAGGCGCTCGGTGAGGCGTTCCGGCGTCACGCGGGAAAGCACGGCGAGGGCTTCATCGACGGTTTCACGGAGCCTCGCGATCAACTCCGGCACAGGGACTCCCCCGCGAGCGGCGAATTCCGCGTCCCGCTGGCGCACGTCGGGACGGCGGCCGACGCCCGAAACGATCCACTGGCGCACATTGCCGCAAAGGTGAAGAACAAGGTTGCCGATGGCATTGGCGCTGTCGGATTCGCGAACCCAAACTTGATCGGCGTTGAGCTTCTCCAGGCAAGTCTCGATGCGCGATTCCAGCACGCGGAGCTTGCGGGTGGAAAAATCGAGGAACAATGCGGCGGTTGGGTCCGTAGGCGGATTCATAGCGGTCTCCATACTATTACGATGCGCCGCGCACGTGGCGGTGGTATAAGTCGATCTTAGCTCACATGTCTTCCACGACGGCCAGCTCTAGACATCCCCAGCGGATTGCCTTAACGGGCGGAGCAGTTGTGGCCGCGTTGGCGGCTCTGAAGCTGGCCACGCACCTGTACGCGGGCGGACATTACGGTTACTTTGTGGATGAGCTGTACTACCTGGCGTGCAGCCGCCACCTGGACTGGGGCTACGTGGATCAGCCACCCGTGGCGGCGCTGATCATGTGGTGCGTGCGGCATACGCTGGGGCAATCGCTGCCGGCTGTGCGGTTTCTGCCGGGGTTGGCGGGCGCGTGCGAGGTAGCGATGACCGGGCTGCTGGCGCGCGAGTTGGGCGGTGGACGGTATGCGCAGGGCTGTGCGGCGCTGGCGATGCTGGTAGCGCCCGGAGCGCTGGCGATTGACAGCTTCTACTCGATGAACGCCTTCGAGCCGCTCTTGTGGATGGGGTGCGTGTGGCTGCTGCTGCGGATTGTGAAGGGCGGCGACGCGCGGCTGTGGCTCTGGTTCGGGCTGCTCGCCGGTGTGGGTCTCGAAAACAAGTACGCGATGGGGATCTTCGGCGCGGGCATTGTGCTCGGGCTGCTGCTGACCGAGGGCCGCCGCGAATTCACCAGCAAGTGGATTTGGATGGGCGGAGCGATTGCCTTCGCCATCTTCCTGCCGAATCTGGTGTGGAACATCCAACACCATTTTCCGTTCGTGGAACTGGAGAACAACATCCACCGGAGCGGCCGCGACGTGGCGCTCACGCCGTGGAATTTCCTGGGGCAGGAAGCGCTCACTATGCACCCACTCACTGTGGGCATCTGGCTGGCGGGGCTGTGGTTCTTCTTTGTCACGCCGGCCGGCAAGCGGTTCCGCGCCCTCGGGTGGGCGTGGGTATTTACGGCGGCGGTGATCGCGGTGGTGAGCCCGCGGATTTACTACCACTACCCGTCTTTTCCCATGCTATTCGCGGCGG
>DATKOS010000255.1:0-3399 GCA_035524535.1 Bryobacteraceae bacterium | reverse complement strand
TCGCGGCCCTTTTTCCACAGCCTTTTCCACTTAACGGCGGAAAACTTTCAGCGCCCGATGCGAAATGCTAAATTTGAAGTCTTACGGAGCGTTCGAGTTCGCCGTACGGTTAGGACTTCCTCGTGCTCTTTCCACCCAAATTCGCCTGGGAACGCTACATCATCTCCGGACGCGCTCTGCTCGCCGTAGTGGGCCTGATCGTCTTCTACCGCCGTGCTCCTCAGTCGGGCATCGGCGTCCTCTTCACCGTCCTGGGCGCCTATCTCTTCTGCTCGCTGGCTCTGGCGGTTCGCGGCTCGTTCCAGGGCGGCATGCTGGGCCTGCTGGCCCTCGTGGTGGACACCATCTACTTCATGGTGCTGGCGAGTTATGGCACCGACCGGCTGCTGTGGCTCGTTTCCGTCTTCTTCCTCTTCCTGCTCGTGGAGGCCTTGGCTTCCTATGGCCCGTGGGAAGTCGTGGGCGTCTCTCTGGTGGGCGCGGCCATCTGCGCCGTGGCCATGCGGCCGGCCGAGCGCGTCATCGTCACCGCCGGCGCGCTGGCCTCCGGCTTCGCCGTCAATAAGCGCCGCCAGTCCACGCGCATCGCCGCGCTGGAAGAGGCTCTCGAACAGGCTTACACCGCCAACCGCAAGATCGGAGAAAACGAGCGCGAGCGCATCGCCTCGGACTTTCATGACGGTCCGCTCCAGAGCTTCATCAGCATGCAGATGCGACTGGAGATTCTCCGCAAGCTCCTCGATCGCGACTTCAACGCCGGCATGGAGGACCTCAAGCAGCTCCAGGCCCTGGCGCAATCCCAGGTCCGCGACGTCCGCGCGTTCCTCCACAGCATGCGTCCCGCCGATGTAGACGGCGCGGACATGATTGTGGCCGCCCGCCGCACGGCCGAGAGTTTTCAGAAAGAGAGCGGCATCCCGGTGGCTTTCATGGGTTCCAACGCCCGCGTCGGCCTGCCCCGCGAAATGGCCCTGGAAGTCCTGCAAATGCTGCGCGAGGCTCTGCACAACGTACAAAAGCACGCCGGAGCCACGCGCGTGGCCGGGGCCATGGAAAAGACCGCCGGCGGCCTGGAGATCTCCGTGGATGACAATGGCCACGGCTTCCCCTTTTCCGGCGCCTATTCCCTCGATGAACTGGAACTGCTGCGCCTTGGCCCGGCCAGCTTGAAGCGCCGCGCCCGCTCCCTAAACGCGGATATGTCTCTGGACTCGCGCCCCGGCCGCGGCGTCGGGCTCAAGTTCCGGGTTCCCCTGCCATGAACGCCGCGTGGTTGGCGGCTTCGGAGGTTCTGTGAACGTCGGCATCACCTGCTATCCCACGTACGGCGGCAGCGGCATCGTGGCCACGGAACTCGGCATGGAACTCGCCGCTCGCGGCCACGAGGTTCACTTCATCAGTTACGCCAACCCCATCCGCCTGGACCCCGGCATTCCGCGTATCCACTATCACGAAGTCGAAGTCTCCACCTACCCTCTGTTCCAGTACCCGCCCTATTGCCTGGCGCTGGCGGCGCGCATGGCGGACGTCGCCGAATCCTACGAACTCGATATCCTCCACGTCCACTACGCCATCCCCCACTCCATCTCCGCGATGCTGGCGCAACAGATGCTCGCCCCGCGCCGCCGTCTGCCGTTCGTGACCACGCTGCACGGAACCGACATCACGCTGGTGGGTTCGGACGAATCCTACTTCCCCATCACCAAGTTCTCCATCGAGCGCTCCGATGGCGTCACCGCCATCAGCGAATACCTGCGCCGCGAAACAGCCCGCGTCTTCGGGGCCCCGAAGGAAATCCGCGTCATTCAGAACTTCGTCAACTGTGAGCTCTACCACCCGGACGATGCCAAGACCGGCGCCTCCGTCTACGCGCCCGCGGGCGAAAAACTGCTCATTCATCTTTCGAATTTTCGCCCTGTGAAGCGCGTCTGCGATTGCATCCGCATCCTCGCCGCCGTGCGCCGGAACATGCCTGCCCACTTGTTGATGGCCGGCGACGGGCCTGACCGCGGCGCCGCCGAGCACCTGGCTCACCAGCTCAAGGTGGAAAAGCACGTGACGTTCCTAGGCAAGCAGAACCACGTGGAGCGCCTGATTCCCTTGGCCCACGTGGCGCTCTTGCCCAGCCAGCTCGAGTCCTTCGGCCTGGCGGCGCTGGAGGCCATGGCTTGCGGCGCCGTTCCCATCGCCACCAACGTGGGCGGCCTGCCGGAGCTGATCACGCCCGGCGAAGATGGGTTCCTGGAGGAAGTGGGCGATATTGAAGGACAGGCCGAGCGCGTGATGTCGCTGCTCGCCGATCCCGACCTGCATTACCGCATGTCCAAAGCCGGCCGCTGGAACGCCGCCGCCCGCTTCTGTACCGACAAGATCATCCCGCAATACGAAAGCTTCTACCGGGAAATCATCGGAAGTACGTAGAGCAGGCCGGATGCCTTCAGCCTTCGGACGCCTTCCGCGCAAATCCCCAGGCGTGCTCCATAATCACGCGCATCTCCGCATAGGCGGGCCGCCAACCCAAAGCCCCGCGCAGCTTGTCTGAAGCCGCCACCAGGCTCACCGGATCTCCCGCGCGCCGCTCGCCCATCACCAGAGGAACCTTGCGTCCCGTCACTTCCTCGGCTGCCCGCACCACTTCCATCACCGAATGTCCCGTCCCGGTCCCTACATTGAAACTCTCGGACGCTCCGCCGCCCATCAAGTGCTCCAGCGCCAGGATGTGCGCCTGTGCCAGATCGTTCACGTGGATGTAGTCGCGTATGCAGGTTCCATCGGGCGTTGGATAGTCCTGCCCGAAGATGGTGACGGGCCGCCCTGTCAATATCGCCCGCAGCACCAGCGGAATCAGGTGCGATTCGGGATGGTGTTCCTCGCCCAGCCGGCCCTGCGGGTCCGCGCCCGCCGCATTGAAGTACCGCAGCGCCACATGCGTGACATGGTGGATCTCATCAAACCAACGCAGCATCGCCTCCACCATGGCCTTCGATTCGCCGTACGGATTCACCGGCTGAATCGGGAAGTCCTCGCGGATCGGCACGCTCGCCGGCGTCCCGTAGACCGCCGCCGTGGAGGAGAAGACAATGTGGCGCACGCCCGTCTCCACCATCGCCTGCAGCAAGGAAAGCGATCCGCCCACGTTGTTGCGGAAAAACCGCCCCGGGTCGCGCATGGATTCGCCGGCCTCGATGAACGCCGCGAAGTGAATCGCCGCGTCGAACCGATGCTCCCGCAGCAGCGCCCTCAGCGCCGCGCCGTCCAGCAGGTTCAGCTCGTGCAGTTTCCCGTCGGGAACGTTGTGGCGATGCCCATTGGAAAGGTCGTCCACCACCTCCACCTCGTGCCCGCGCTCCAGCAGCAAACGCACGGTATGCGAGCCGATGTATCCGGCGCCGCCCGTAA
>DATKOS010000254.1:0-14716 GCA_035524535.1 Bryobacteraceae bacterium | reverse complement strand
CCAGGAAGCTGATGGATACTTCGCTGGTAACCAGCAGCGTCTGCTCAAGCTGCGCGCCAATGCGAATCTGGTGCATGGCTCCAGGTTAGCAAGCCTCCGGCGGGAGCCCGCGCCGCCTCTAACACTGCCGCCGCTAACATTCGAACCCGCGCAACGTCTCCCTTGAGATAATCGGATCATCTATGCCCTCGCGCCCGTTGTTCCGCCGTCCCGCTGTGCTCCTGGTGGCCGCGCTAGTGGCCGTTGCCGCCGTGGTGAGCCTGTTGGGGAGAATCACCGGCGGCTCCGATGTGGTGAAGCCCGTCACCCTGGCGAACGCCGGCGGAGCCGAAGCCTACCCCTCCTTTTCGCCCGACGGCAAACAACTCGCCTATAGCGCCCGCCTAGTGAAGGGCCAGCCCTACCATATCTTCGTGCGCACGCTGCCGAACGGCGCCCGCCGCCAGTTGACCACCGCGGATGCCGGCGACGTTGCTCCCGCGTGGTCGCCAGACGGCGCCAGCATCGCCTTTCTGCGCGTCACCGGCGATGGCGCGGCCTGCATGACGCTGCCGGCCGCGGGCGGTCCTGAGAGGAAGATCGCCGACTGCGCGGCCGTGGGCGCGGATCAAACCGAACCCGCGGTTTCCTGGACGCCCGACAGCCGTTCCCTGGTGGTGGCCGCTCCAGGCCCCAACGGCGCCGCCGCGCTGGCCGTGGTTTCCGCCGCGGGAGGAGTTCCCAAGACCATCACCACGCCGCCCGAAGGGTCCCTGGGCGACGCCACACCCGCCGTTTCTCCCGACGGCAAGACTGTCGCCTTCGTGCGCGGCGCGGCCGACGATAACCAGGACATTTTCACCTGCGCCCTCACCGGCGGCGATCCCCAGCGGCTTACCTTTGACGGCCGCGGCGTCCGCGGCCTGGCCTGGACTCCCGACGGCAGTCACCTGGTCTACGCCGGCCACCGCATGGGAACCTGGCGTCTTTGGCGCCTCACCGCCGCCGGCGGTAGCCCGCGCGACCTTGGCTTCGCGCGCGACCACGCGCAGTATCCCGCCGTCAGCCCCCTGGGCGGCCAGATTGCTTACACCGACAATCCCACCGTCTCCGCCATCTGGCGCGCCCCGCTGGGCGTGGAGAATGCCGAGAGCACGCCCTTCCTCCAATCCGCCGGCCGCGAGGCGGCGCCATCCATTTCGCCGGACGGCAAGAGCGTCGCCGATATCTCCGACCAGAGCGGCACGGATCAGATTTGGGTGGGCGATGTGGAGCGCCATCGCCGCACGCAGTTGACGCACTTTGAGCCCGGAGCTTTCCCCGGCTATCCGCGCTGGTCGCCCGATGGCGAGACCATCCTCTTCGACCTCCGCACCAGCGACGTTTCCGAGGTGGATACCATTCCAGCGGCCGGCGGAACGCCCCAGCGCGTTGTGCTCAACGCCTCCGCCGCAAGCTGGTCGCATGACGGCAAGTCAGTCTACTATCAGAGCCGCGGGGAGATTTACAGAGCCCAGGCGGATGGCTCCGGGGCAACCGCCATCACCACGCGCGGCGGCGCGCAGCCTTCCGAATCCTTGGATGGGAAATATGTTTACTACCTGCGCCAGGGCGCCATCTGGCGCGTGCCCGTGGCCGGGGGCGATGAGGAGGCGGCCATTCAGTCGGATCGCGGCTACATTGTGGGCGGCGCTAAACTCACCGCCAAGGGCGCCTATTACGTGGAGTGGGCGGGTATGCGCCGCCGCCCCGCCGGCCGCGGCCGGGGGATGGCTTTCAATTCCGCTCCGATGACGCTCTCTTTCTACGACTTCGCCACGCAGAAAACCACCCCGGTTTTTCAAGCCGACATGATGGACTTTTCCGGCGTCGCCATCGACCCCCAAGCCAAGTATCTGCTCTATTCCGGTTCCGACGAGAGCGAGACCAACCTGATGCTGGCCCGGGGCTTCAAGTAGACCGGCCCGCTTCTCAGAAGCCCGAAACCGAAATCCAGAAACTTTCCCGCCATCGCTCGCCGGGGGCGATGCTCTGCAATTCCGGATACCGCCCCGCATGCGCCAGGTTGAACGCGTTGGTCAGAGCGGCCATGGGCTCGAAGCAAATGAAGTTCTGCCCTTCCGGCGCATAGACCACCGCCACGCGGAACTTAGGCCCGTAAGCCACTTCGATTCGCTGCCCCGCCCCCTCCACCCAGAACGCCGCGCGGCCGTCCGCATCGCGCTCCAGATCTGTGAACACGTCGTCCAGTTTGCCGCCCACCAGCGGGTACGGGTCGGGGAACGGGTTCTTCTGCAACTCGCCCGAGGGAATCAGAAACTCGTCCAGCACGGCGCGTTTCCGCGCCGCCAGATGCGCTTTCCATTGGTCGCGCGGCGCGTCGTGAAGTTGAAAGTACGGGTGGAAACCGATGGCCACCGGCATCGGGTCGCTTGAAAGATTCTCAATGGCGGTCTCGACTTCCAGCACGCCGGTCGCCAGCCGGTACGTCATCTCGATGGTGTGCGCGAAGGGAAACTGGGCCATCAGGTCCGGATGCTTCCAGAAATCGAAGCGGCTGGCCGCCCACGCGCCGGACTCGTCCGCCGCCGCGGCCTCCAGGCGCCACGCCGGGGAGTACCGCAGCAGCCCATGAATCGGCCTGCCGTTGGCGTCGCGGTGCAGCGCGCCCGCCCCGGGATTGAGCAGGTAACGTTTGCCGTTCGCCCAGTAGGCATCGCCATCCAGTCGGTTGGCCCACGGCGCAAGGAACGGAACGCCGCACATGGATGGTTTCGCGCGCCAGGCGGCCGGGCTCGAATATGGAAACCACAGCGCATTGCGCCCGCCCACGTTCAGCTCGCAGGCCATGTTCCCGTTCGCCGGCGCGATGGCGGCTTCAGTCCGGCGCGCGGCATCGGCCAGGCGCACAATATCGACGCCATCCACGGATTCGCGGCGGACGGAGTAGTTCGTGGTACTGTTCATGCGTTCGGACGGCCGGCCACCTGCCAAGTCAGAGACCCCTCATGCAGTTGATGATAGCGCTGCCATCCGGCGCCGCCGCCAACCGCACGCGCTACGAACACCGCAAGCTCTTCGCTCTCGTCCGCCATGGAAGCCTCCAGGCGCGCTCAGGCCGGCTAGACGTCCAGATGGATGTGTAGCTACAATGTACCCACTTCGATCCGTTTGCCCGCCATCGATCTGATCCGTGCGCGCAAACTGGCGGCTCAAAAAGGCATCGGCTATCAGACCTACGTGAAAAGGCTCCTCCACGAGGCCCTCCGCCGCGAGGCACTCCGCGGCAAAGTGGCCTGATCTTCCTACTCCACTACCAGCTTCTCCCGCTGGAACGTGAACTTGCGCCCGACTTCATCCACCACGTTGATCTGCGCCATGTACGACCCGCGCGCAATGTCCTTCAGCGGTATCTGAAACTGCACCGGCACCGCCTCCGGCCGCGCTTGCGCCACCTGCGTCGCGCTGATCGGCCCGATCTCAAACGTCTTGACGTTCTCGTTGTTGAACAGGCTCATCTCCACCTTCACGCGCCGCGCCCGTGTGTTCTCCGGGTCCGGCTGGGCATCGTACACGTCGAAGTTCACGTATAGGTCCTGGCTGCGGCGGAAGACGTGGGTGATGTTGGGAATCACCTTTTCCGTCCCCACAATCAGCGGGTTGGCGCGCAGCGCCCGCTGGTTGAAGCGCTCCGCCGCGCCCACCGCCTGCGTCACCGCCTCGCGCTGGCTGCTCCATACGATGCTGCTGGTCTTCAGGCCGGAGGTATCCGCGGCCAGATCCGGTATGGTGAATCGCGTCTCAAAGGTGCCCATCTTCCCCGTCAGGTTTTCGCGCACCACGAATTTCATGTGGTACTTTCCGGGCTCCAGCGTGAAACCGGCGTCGTACTGGTAGTTCTTGCGCGTGGCCTGCGCGGCGGTCTCCTGGTTCAGCTTGATCTGGATGTTGTCGCGCACATTGCCCACCACGGCGTGCCGCTCATCCTGAATCTGCCCGGCGAAATCGAACTGCGTGACGCTCGCTCCGCCCTTTACCGCCAATCCCACCACCGAGCCTGGAAACTTGATGGAGACCGGCACAAAGTAAGCCGTGGGCGAGATGCGGAAATAATCCACCCGCAGCGCCAGCGGCAAATCCGTGATGGGATCGCCCGCCGAGAGCGCCTCCTTGAGCGCCTGCTCCTTATCCTGCGCGCCCAGCTTGTTCCACGTCTTGTCCGCCCAATAGCCCTCGCGGTGCTCCAGTTTGGCGGCCAGCTTCGGATTGTTCAGCTTCACTGTGATCTTGCGGTACTTGCCGTCCAGCGCGCTGTTGCTGCTGTAGTAGCCGAGCAGATAATAGCTGCTCATATCCAACTGCGTCTTCGTGATGGATGAGGCGATGTCATTGGTATCGAAGAATGACTTCCCCCCGGTCTCCGCCGCCAGGTTATAAAGCGTGTCCTGCGAGGCAAGCTGGCTGGAACGCTGCGAATTGACCACGCCGCCGGTGAAGATGCCGCTGCCGCGCGAGCCCGCATGGCTGGCGTCGCCTCCCGGAGGGTTCGCCATCAGCCCGCGGCAATCGATGGAATAGATGGCCAGGTTGGCCTTGGTGGCCGCGTTGATGGAGGCCTGCAGTTGCGCTTCATTATCCAGTCCGGTCCGCGTCACGCCGCCCGAAAAATACACCAGCGCCTTCTCCTCCGGGAAGTTCTTCAGCATCTTCGCCGCGGTTTCAATGGCCGCCAGCTTCTGGTCCGTATTGAAAATGTTGAACTCGCTTTCGTCGGCCACGAAGGCGGCTTGCGTATCCTCGCCGTTCTCGTCGTCGGTGTCCGCCAGGCCGGCCAGTTCGCTCGCCTCGCCGATGGGAAGCTGCTTGATCACGCGCGTGAGGATGTCGCGGTCGTCGGTGAAATCGCTCAGCACCTGCACCGTGCTCGCGTAAAACAGCACCGCCACCATGTCGTCCTTGGTGATGTGCTTTTGCAAGTACTCCAGGGCGGCGTCCTGCGCGCGCAATTGGTCCGGCATCTGCATCGACGAAAAGTCGAAGAAGAGCACCATCATGCGCTTGTTGTGATATTCGATCTTGCCGGGATTCGCCGCCGTGATCTCCGTCTTCGGCGCTTCCGGGAGTTTGAGCTGATCCGCCAGCGTCAGCTTCTCGGGAGGCTCCGGCTCCGTGGTGATCTTCTGAAACTCGAAGATCGAGATCTTCTGCGGTTTGTTGTCTTCAAGCACGGTGAAGTCGCTGGCCTTCAGGCCCTCAATCACCGCGCCATCCTTGTCCTTGGCCTTCACGTCCACAATCACCAGGTTGGAGTTGCTGGTGAAGGTGGCGCCCGGCGCCTGGGCCATGGGCGGAGGCGCGGCGGGCTGCTGCGCGGCCGCGGTAACCAGCAGCGCGGCGAAGGAAACGGCGGGAAGGAATTGGATACGCATAGGCCTCAGAAATTGAACCTCATACTGCAAGTTACGTTGCGCATGCCGGACGCCGCCGTGGGCAATCCGTAATTGGCGGCGTTCACCGTGGTCCCCACGCTGGTGATGGTCGGGTGATTCAGAACGTTGCTGGAAGTCATGCTGAACGTCAGCCGCCGCCGCGTCTCTCCGAAGGTGAATGTCCGGTTCATGCTGGCGTTGAGCGAGGTAATAAACACGCCCGGAATGGTGTTCACCCCTGCGTTGCCCAGTTGCCCCGCCGGCGGCGTGGTGAAGGCGGCGGTATTGAAGTACGCGCCGTCCACGCCCTTGACCGCTAGGCCCGTGGCTTCCGCGCGCAAGTTCCCCGCGGCGGCCAGGCCGGCGGTGTTGGAGAGGTTGCCCGCCACGTAAGCCGTCAGCGGCGTGCCGCTGGTGGCTGTGAAGCTGGTTTGCAGGTTCCAGCTCTTCAGCAGCGTGGCCCTCCAGCCGCCCCCGCGCAGGAAGCCATGGATGCCCACCGGCGAGGAGAGCTGCATGGTGGCCGTGAGGTTGTGCGGCTGCGCCACGCTGGACAGGCCGCGCTCCAGCCGCCAGTTGTTCAGAAACTCGGCCGCATTCCCGCCGGTGCCGTTGAATGTCGAAGCGTCGTCGATGGACTTCGAAAAGCTATACAGAATGCTCGTGGAGACCCCGCGCGAAAGGAAGCGCGTGAGACGCACCTGCGCCGCGTTGTAAATCGAATTCGCCCCGTAGGTCTGATACGTGAAGCTGGTGGCGTTGGCGATTTGCAACTGCTGCGACGCCGCGCCCGTCACGGTCCGGTTCGGGTCTTCCACCACGCCCAGGTTCGTGCCCTTCGTGCCGTTGTATTCCGTGTCCACCACCAATCCGCCCGGAAGCGTGTTCTGAATGGCCACCTGCCACACCTGCGCGTAGGCGATGCGGAAGTTCGGATTGATGGCGTACGTGTTGGTGAGCGTGCTCGACGGCGTGGCCAGGAAGGCGTCCTGCATGTTGAAGGGCGAAGCGGTCGTGTTGGTGAAGGTTCCGGTGGTGGCGAACGGCGGCTGCGCGGCCAGTGAGCTGGCGATCTGCGCATAGGAAGAGCCGCTATAGAAGATGCTGTAGCCCGCGCGCACCACCGTGCCGCGTCTCTGCGAGGGCCGCCAGGCAATGCCGAGCCGCGGCGAGAAATCCTTCTTCTGCGGCCTCACGATGCTGGTGGGCAGGTTGCCGGAATACGGCCCGTTCTCCCCGGCCGTTACCACGCTCACCGCCGTGAACCCCGGGCTCACGTCCAGGTTCGCCAGGTGTCCGTGCAGCTCGGTGTATGGCGCGAAGTACTCATAGCGGAGCCCGATATCGATGGTGAGCCCGCCCGCCGCCCGGAAGTCGTCGTTCACGTAGGCGCTGGTGGACCAACTCCGGAAGTAATTGCCGTTGGTGGAGAAGCGCACGGACGCGGTTTGCGGCAGCCCCAGCAGAAAGTCAGCGAAATCCGAACCCGTGCCCTTCTGCGGCTGGCCGTTGGCGTCCAGCGCGCTCGTCTCCAGCCCGGAGAAGCTGAACGACCCGCGCGCGTTCTGGAAATTCTCGCTGTTCTGGTCGAGCCGGTTGAAGCTGTACCCGAACGTGATGTTGTGCCTGCGCCGCAACACGTAGGTAATGCTGTCCGACGCCGTGAACGTCTGGTTGCGGTTCAGGCTCGGCGTGCCGTCGCTCAGCCCGGAGTAGTTCGTGAAGGAGAGGCTTGGCGGCCCGTAATTCAACGGCTCGGTGGAAACGCCCGCGATCCCTAGCTCCGCCGCGATATTGTCCTTGTTGTCGAAGAACGGCGTGGCATCGCTCTTGCTCCGGCTCAGTGAAAACTTGGCTCTGTTGTTGAAGCGCGCCGCGAAGCTGTGGCTCCATCCGGCCGAGGCGCTCAAGCCGTCGCTTACGCTGGAATCCTGGAACCCGAAAATCTGGTGCGAGTAGGAATCGCCGTTGGAGGTCTGCACGTTGAAGTTCAGCCGGTCGCGGTTGTTGATCGGCGCGTTGAAGCGGATGCCCACGGTGTGGTTGTTGCTCGGATTGGTGATCACCAGTCGGTAATTCTGCACCAGGCCGGGGTACAGCGGGCCTGGAAAATATTTGAGCAATCCGGCCGATGCCTGGTTGAAGCATATCGAGGGAATCTTGTTTCCGGGGAATGGCGTGGGCGTGGCCGAGGTGCAGAACGGGTTTGCGCCCGCCGCGGGCTCATAGATCACGCTCGAAAGCTGGGAGAAATCGCCGCCCACTTCCGCGCCGGTAGGAACCGAACCGAGCGAGTTCTGGCCGTTCCGTATGATGGAGCCCGAAACCGAGACCGTGAATTGCGCGCGCGCCCAGTTCACGATGTGCGGAATCACGAGCGGGCCGCCCACGTTTCCGTTAATCCGGTTGTTGGCCGAGTACGGCTTCTGCGCGGGCTGGCCGTTCAAGGAAAACGGCTCGGCGTTCAGCACCGAGTTCGCCACCGTCAGGGCGATCGATCCGGTAAGCGGCGGATTCGGGTTGCGCCGCCGGTTGCCGAAACTCGCGAACTGGCCGTTGAAGGGGCCGCGCCCCGCCGCGCCGCGCCCGCCGCGGCCACCGCCGCCACCGCCGCCGCCGCGCCCGCCGCCTCCCCCGCCTCCGCCGCCGCCGCCAAATCCGCCACCCGCGCCGCCCGCGAATCCCGGACCGCCGCCGATGCCCGCTCCGCCTAAGCCGCCGCCAAATCCCGCGCCGCCGCCCGGGCCCGTGGCGCCGCCCACTCCGAAGCCTCCGTTGATGGCGCTGGCCCCGAACCCGCCCAGCCCCAGGCTGTCGTTGGTGACGCTGGCCTCCATGCCCGGCGGCAAGCCCGCAATGTTGGTCAAGCCCTGCGCGGCCGAAACGCCGCCACCCGCGCCGCCCGGCCCGCCGCGCCCGCCCATCATCTGCTGGCGCCGCATCTCGTCGTCGAACGACTGCGCCAACCCGCCGCTCGTGCTGCCGCTCACCAGCATGGCGTCATCGGCCTCGGAAGCCAGGTCTCCGGCCTGCTGCCCGTCGTCCGCGGATTGCGCCTGCGCCGCCTGCCCTTCCGGCGTCGCCGTCACGGTGGCGCTCTGGAACGCGGGCTGCGCCGGCGCCTGGGCGGCCTGTCCGTTGTTGCCCCGCCCGCCCGCGCCCTGGGCCGCCGCCCCTCTTCCGCCCTGCGCGGACTGAGTGGAATCGCTCCCGCGCCCGCCCGCGGCGCCCTGACCTCCCCGCCCGCCGAATCCGCCGCCAAATCCGCCGCGTCCGCCAAACCCCCCACGCCCGCCTGGCCCGCCTGGGCCGCCGGCGCCCCGGCCGCCAAATCCGCCTCGGCCGCCGCGCCCGTTCTGCCCTGGAATGGCCGCCACCTCGGAGGAGGTCCCGCTCGCCCCGGCCACCTTCGGCATGGTGAGCACCCACTCCTTGGTTACCGCCGCGCCGCCGATGGTCACCCGCTCCTTGGCCGGCGTAAAGGCGAACATGCTCACCTGGACTTCCCAAACGCCCGCCGCCAGGTCCATGGTGAACCGGCCGCCTTCGTCCGTATACGCGGTGACCTTCTTATCTCCTTGCTGCGCCACCACGGCCGCGCCGGGCACAAAAGTGTCCGCCGCGCGCACCGTGCCGCTATACTGCGCCGCCCGCAGGACCGGCGGGGTAAGCGCAGCAATGCCAAGGAGGAGCAAACTGGAGAATCCGCTTAGGCACGGTACGATTCGGTACAGACGCATCGCCATGTCTAGTATTGCCTGTTCGCGCGGGAAAGTTCCAGGAATAGGGCGTTTATGCGTCCTCCGAAAGCTCAGGGAAGACCCCGCGAGCCGCCTCAACGAGCTTCGAGCGTCAGGTCCGCCACCGCGGCGTACCATCCGGGTGGAAGCCCGCCGGGCGCGAGCAGCTTGAAGGTCAGCGCGCAAGCCAGCGTGCCCGAGCCCGTCCAGCCGGCAACTGGTTCCGCCGCGGCGCCAGGGGAGATTCCCGCCGCCCCGAAGGGAGCTTCCGCGCCACTGGAGGCCGAAAGGACGCCGCCGGCGCACGAAGCCGCGGCCGCGCCTCCCGAAGCGCGCAGCGCGGCGCCGGACCAGGCCACGCCGGAGGCCGCCGCCGAACCGGGGCCGCTCAGGCTCCCCAGCCGGGCCCGCAGGCGAACGGCCTGCCCTGGCAGCGTCCGGATCCACGCCGTGACGGTAACTGTTTCGCCAGCCGGGGCCGAACCGTCCGGCGCAATCTGGAAGCGTAGCGTCAATCGCGCCGGTTCCAACCTCGCCTCCGGGCCAATCTGAAGGACCAAAGCGCTTCCCGCCGCCGCTTGACCCCAAGCCGCGCCACCGCCCGCCAGGAGCAGCCACGCAACCATCCCGGCTCGACCAGCCATAACCTGCTTATCGGTCGAAGCGGTGAGAGATTCGGAACGTTATTTGCAGCTAGCTGCGCGAAACACTTGCCGATAGCTTGCCTATCGCTTGCGGATGGGTTCGCTACCCCTGCGCCCGCCGCCGGGGCTCAGTTCTCCGTCGAGTGCAGCCCGCCGGCGCCCGCGCGAAACACGATGTTGCCCCGCGGCGGATCGTCTTCGAATTGCGTCATGCAATTCCAAAGACACGCGCCGCAATGCACGCACTTCTCGCGGTCGAAGCTGGGCACGCCGCCCGTCCCGGGAGCGATGGCCTGCCCGGAGCACGCTTCGATGCACAGCTTCGATTCGCACCGCTCGCAGAAATCCGGGTACTCAAAGCTCACGTGATCGGCGAAGCCCGGCGGCGCCTGCACCTTGCCGCCGATTAGCAGCGCGTCCTGGTGCGTCACCAGCAGTTGCCCATCGTAGGGAACGGCCGGCCAGCCGCATCGGTCCATCAGCGCATCGTGGCAGGAGACGCCGCGCGCGCGGCAGTCCGCCACAATACGGTTCAGCTCGTTTTCGGGAATGCGGTCACTGTAATACGCCTGCAGTTCCGGCATGGGCTGCGGCTCGCCTTCCAGCCACTGCCTCCCTTTGGTAAAACCGGCCAGCGCCATGCCGATCAGGCCGGTCACTACGCCCTTGTGAAAACCATCGCGAGCCCTCTCGGCAATGAGCCCTTCTTCCTCCACCCAACTCGCCCGCCGCCGCGCCACGTAGGTCCGCTCGATGTTCTCCTGGGTGAGCGGCTCGCCCCGGCCCAGCAGCTCCAGCACCGCTTCGGCGAGTTGCGAGCCCGTGGTCCAGGCCTCATCCACGCCGGACCCCGTGAGCACGTTGGTGCTGCCGGAACCTTCCCCGATGCGCGCGTACCCCGGGCCCGCCAGAATCGGCTCGCCGCGCCGCCCCGATTCCTGCAAGGACTTTGCGCCCCACGACCGCAGCTTCCCGCCCTTCAAATGCCTCCAGATATACGGATGCAGCATGAAGTGCTGCAGGTAGCGGTATGAGGTGCGCATCGGCGAACGGAACCACGACGGCACGAAAATGCCCACCGTGGCCACGCGCTCCGGATGCGCATACAGAAAGCCGAAGATCTCCGGTTCCGGATAGCCGAACGTGTGGTACACCGTGCCGGGCTCCAGCTCGCTTCCCTCCGGCAAGTCCACCACCATCTTCATTCCCACGGCCCATTCGCGGTGGTGATGTCCCTTGGGCATGCCGAACTCCGCGTCAAGCTGGCGGCCCACCGCGCCCACCGGCCCATCGCCCACCACGGTGAGCGCCGCGCGCACATCCATGCCGGGCAGGAATCCCGCCTCCGGGTTGCCTTGCCGGTCCACTCCCTGGTCGCACAGCCGCACGCCGGTGACCCGCCCGTCCTCCACCAGCGCCGCTTGCACCGGAGCGCCGGGCCAGATCTGCACCGCGCCGGAGGCCATCAAATCCGCGCCCAGAAACTGCAGAAACTGGCCCAGAGACATCACCAGCCCGCCGCCCTTGTGCAGGAACGGAGGCACATAGGGCAGCTCGAAGCCCTCATGCTTGGCCAGCCCCAGCATACGCAGCATCCGGTCGCCCATGCGCAGCAGCCCGGAACGCCGGCTGGCGCCATGCGGGTCCAGCAGGTACGCCACCTTTTCCTGCCGCACGGGCGCGGCCATGGGAATCTGGCCGGCGTCCAAGCCTTTCAGCGTGGCTCGTATTCCGCGCGCGCGCGTCACCACTCCGGAGACGCCGAACCCGATGTCGTCCGCCCGCTCGTAGCACATCACTTGCGGCGGCAGCCCCGGCGTCACGCGGCTTTCCACCGCGGGCGAACCGTCGGCATTCACCATGCCCCGCGTAAGCGTGGTCAGGAAGCCCGCCGTCGCCGGGCCGAAGCCCACGCAGACGATGTCCACGTCCATGCTCTGGCGTTCCGCTTCCGCGCCGCTCATGCCGGGTAATCCAGCGCTTCCGGTATCATCACCTTGGTGAGCGCTTCCGCTGCGCGGTCCTTGGCCAGTTGTGACCCGGTAAGGCAGCCGTCCATCCGCGTCCGCAGCCGCGCGAATTGCTCCAGGCCGTCGAAGCGCGCGCACGGCCCGGCCTTGGCGGCGTGCGTTCCGTCCGCCTCCACCACGTCGGCATAGCCGCGGGCCGCGCTGGAAATGCCCGGAATCATCGCTTCCATGGCGTCTAGATCCGGCGATTGGTAGCACGACGCGCAGCCTTCCGTATCCCACGCCGGATGACGGTTATAACCGAACACCAGCTCCGCGCAAATGCGCCCCGCCTCGCCGGCGGCGTGCGCGGCCTGCACGTGGCACAGGTCCGTCAGGAAATTCAGCAACCCCTCCAGTCCTTCCGCCACCGTGGGAATTTCCGGCCCCTTCTTCTCCAGCTCCAGCACGTCCAGAATCTGCGCCCGCGAGGCCAGCAGCCAGCACAGCGCATCGGCCAGCGGGAACGTCACGCCCTGCCGCGAGCTCTGGTAGAGCTTCATCCCATCCGCGTCCGAACTGCGCAGCAAATGCTCCAGCGACCACAACCAGAGCTGCATGGCCGTGGCCAGGGCGCACGCGCCCGTACCCGGACGGTCGTTGGCAATCTGCCGCATGTCGCGCGTCCACTGCCGGAACTGCGCCAGGAACAGCTCGTCGGTCATGGTGATGCTCAGTTGCCGGCGCTGCACCGCTTCCGGCCCTTCGTAAGTGGCCTCAAGCTGCGAGTCCATCCACTTGTGGCCCAGGAAACCGGGGCAGTCTTCGGTAATGCCGTAGCCGCCCATCAGGCTGACGGCGTTGCGCATCATGGTCGCGCCGTAGCCCGTGTTCCACAGCTTGCAGGCCGGGCACAACACGTTGGCCACGGAATCCAGGATGGAATACTCCACCAGCGTGTCGCCTTGCAATTCCGGCCGCTTGCCCTCCAGGTACTCAATGGCGTCCTTGCGGATTTTGCGCAGCGCCTTCACGGCGGCCGAACCGCCTCCAACGCCGCGCGCGGCCAGCTCGGCGTCCTTCTTCCTCTCCAGGGGGTCGAGCTCGTCAAACACCCGCGCCGCCAGGAAGCCCAAAGAAGCGCTCGCCTCTCCCGTGGCCCACACATCCACCAGGCGATGTACCACGTCTTGTTTGAGCTGCAACCCCAGCTCATGCCGCGGCGACCCCGGCGTGGCGATGTTACCGCCCCGGAAGCGCCCGCGCGCGTAGCGGATTACCGGTTCCACGGCCGAGAGCAGCTTGGCCGAGGTCATAATCGCCACCGTCACGCGGGTCCGCCGGAACACGGCTTCGATGATTTCGCCATGGCTGTAGCGCGGCGTAATGACGCCGTCCTTTACGGTGTATCCGCCGATGATGCGGTGCGCCGGAACCCGCAAGCTCAGCACCGGATCGTTGGTGGAGGAAAGCTGATGCACCAGCTTGCGCGTGGGCGTGCCGCGGTCGAAGGAACCCGGGTCGCCTTCCTCCAGAATCACCATGCAGGTGCCCTTGATGCGCGGGTCGTCGGATTCCACGGCCGCCGTCACGAAATTCGCGAAGCCCATGTTGGTGATGAAGCGGCCCCGCTTCTCCACATGCAGGACCGGCTCCTCGCCGGGCTTCCACTCGGCCACGCGAACCTTGCCGCCGAGCATGCCGGTCTCGACGCCGACGTACGGTATCGGCTCGGTGAGGGCGAACGATCCGCGCCACGGCTTGCGGTCTTCGCCGGGCTGCGGCGGCGCGCACAGGCTCATGTAGCGGCGGCGCTGCTCCTCAGTGCCTCGCTCGTGGATGGGCGAAAGCGCCAGGCAGCCCGCCAGGCTTCCCGTGGCCGCTCCGGCGTCCACCCACGCCAGTTCAAACGCCACCAGCGCAAGCGCGAGGTTCTTGGGCCCTTCGATGTATCCGCCCTCGGAGGGCTCCATGAAGACGCCGGTGATACCGGATTCGTCGAAAGCCTGCAGCAACGCCGCTTTCTCCGGAGTCCAATCGTGGGTATTGCGCGCGCCGGAAGCCACCAGGCGCGCCACCGGCCCGCGCGCCACGGCGCGGGCGGATTGCACCAGCATCTGCAATTCGAAACGGTCGGCAAAGCGCCATAGGATTTGCCGGACGTCATCCCCCGGAAGCGCTCGCAAGTATTCGGTCTTGGTGTCGGCAGCAGTGGTTGTCACGCGATCTCCCATCGTCGTAGTTGCCACAAGCAATCTCGCGCCGCGCCAGGCTGTGGCGCGCAGGGATGCGCGAAGTCACACAGCTCGGCCAGGCTAGAGAGAGGGAGCAATCCGTCTGCCAGGAATCTCCCGCTGATTCTAAAAGGCTTGCTGCATTCTACAACAGTTAATCAGAGCTGAAATGGGTGGTTTCGCCCAGCGGTGGGTCCGGCCGGCAGCGCGCGTCGGTCACGCCGCCACGGCGCCGCTTAAAGCCTCCCTTTCCGCCGGAGAGGCGATAGCATTCATTAATGTCAAATTTGCCGTGCGAGCTTGGCGCCGCCGTTCGGGATGACGGGCATCCGCCCGCAAGCCGCGGTCTCCCGGCTCTGTCTCCGGCCGGTTCGGCACAAATACGAGGGGCTCAGACGGTGACGGAAGACGGCTGTCCAAATTGGGTTCTTCGTGCTCATGGTGGTGTTGAAAACAAGCAACTTTTAGGTTCGTTTGGTAATTTCGGCGAATCAGGATTCGGCTTCGCCGGCGTTTTGCAGTCCAAATTGGCTTTGACGAAACACCTAATTTGGACACGAGTGGCGACGGAACAAAGCCATTTGGGCAGTAGAACCGGTCCGCGAGACGTTGGCGGAACAAAGCCATTTGGGCAATGGGCATGGTTCGTGGGCGGATCCACGGAACAAAGCCATTTTGGGGGTGGGCACGGTTCGGGCGTGGATCGACGGAACGAAGCCATTTTGGGGGTGGGCACGGTTC
>DATKOS010000253.1:0-4410 GCA_035524535.1 Bryobacteraceae bacterium | reverse complement strand
GGAAATTCGCGCCCCCCGCCGATCTCTTCGCTGCGGGACCAATGCCGAAAACGAGCGGGCAGGCAGGCAACACGTGGCTGGTCAGGATCGCGGGGAGAATCGACGATCCGGTCAATCGCCTGAGGTTTCTCAAAATGGCGGGCCCGGAAATTCTGCCCCGGCGCCGCCACCGCGTTCTGCGGCGTGGGCCTCTTGTATGGATACTCGTCATCGCCATGGCGGCGGCCGCAGGAGCGGCTCTGCTTCGCGCCCGCGCCACGCCGAAGCCATCCGCTGTTTCTCATATGGCGCCGAACCCGCTGGTTGCCGCCCCGGCGGCGAATCCGCCTGAGGTATGGCAAGTGGAATCCACGGACACCTCGGAGACATACAGCAACGGCCTTTGGATAGACACCCGCTACGCCGTTGCGAACCACGAGCGCGCCTACCTGGCCTTCCCCGCCAACGGCTCCGAGGCTGTGCGCCGGACTGAGCCCGCCGGCATTGTCTTTCACACCACCGAAAGCTCGCAGGCCGCCTTCCGCGCGGATGATAACGGAACCCTGCGCCGCATCGGCGAATCACTGCTCGACTACGTACGCCGCAAGCGCGCCTATCACTTTGTGATCGACCGTTTCGGGCGAGTCCATCGCGTGGTACAGGAGACCGACGCCGCCAACCACGCCGGCTTCTCCGTTTGGGCGGACAGCGGCTGGTTCTACATCGATCTGAATGAGAGCTTCTTCGGCGTGGCCTTCGAGGCGCGAACGGGCCCGCAGGGGGGCGCCGCGATCAGTGAGGCGCAAGCCCGCGCCGCGGCCATGCTCGTGGAGATGCTGCGCAGCCGGTACAAGATCGCCGCCGCCAACTGCGTCACGCACGCGCAGGTGTCCGTAAACCCAAGCAACATGCGCGCCGGGTATCACACGGACTGGGCTTTCGGCTTCCCGTTCGCGCAAGTCGGGTTGCCGGACAACTATCTGCTTGGCCTTCCCTCCGTGGGCGCCTTCGGTTTTGCGTATGACGGCGCGCCGAATGCCCCGGACGCGGGGGTCTATGCGGCGGCGGAGCGAATGGAGGCGCGTCTGCGGGAACACGCCGCGGAGGCCGCCCTCGGGCTGGCCGCGTACCGGGCAAAATTGCAGGAGAGTTTTCGAAAGCGGTTTGAAGAAGTGCGCCGCTTCCGGCCGCCCGATGAAGAGGGATCGAGCTAATTGGCGGCTAGGGAATGGTGCGGCGCCCTAGCCGAAAACAGACAGGGCGCCCAAACGAGCGCGGCGAGGCAGAAGACGCGTTCCAGCGGCCTGTTCGAAAAGCGCGCCGCTGCGGCTAGCGCCGCTCCGGACCGCCGCTCCCCTAGTGTGAGATCGCCTTCAGTTGCAGCGCGCCGCGCGCCGGCGATAGAAGATCAGGCCGCCTAGCCCCAGGGCGAAGAGCATCCATGTCCCCGGTTCGGGCGATACAACCTGCAAGTTGTTGATCAGGAAGTAATCCCAGTAGGCGCTGTTTGCCCCGAATTGGTCGCCGACGTAACCCTGCACGTACGCCGTATTATTGGTGACGGTATAAATGTCTCCGGCGTTCTGGACCGACTGTGTGGTGTACGGGTCGCTGAAATTGTAGAAATAGGCCCACATCTCTCCGCCGTCGGGCGGAGCTTGAATCGCGGAGTTACTCGCCTGCACGCCAAAGCCGGTACAAGAAGTAGCGCAACTCCAGAGTTGCGCGGCATTCTCGCCGTAAGGCGCTGCCCCTCCGTTATTCGAGAAGGCGTAGTTGTAGGCGCTGAAGGCGAGAGTCATAGTCACGTCGCCATTGTTGTTTGGGTCGGAACAAGAAGAATCGTTGCCGGGGGAAGAGCTGCAGCTCTGAAGCTGGGTGATATCGACGGTGAAGGAGATGGTGGCGGGGCCATTGTAGTCGCAGCCTCCGCACATCAAGCCGTAGGAGCTGTCATTCAGACTCAGATTCCCCGTGTACGTTCCCGACACGATTACGTCCGCGCGGGCCGCGCCGCAGAAGACCGCAAGCGAGAGAGCGGCCAGCGCAACAACCTTCATAATCTTTTCCATAAACGAGTGATAGCCTCCGTACCGGCGGCCCGTACCGCCGGGAATGTTCCGATAGCAATCGCGTGCTGCGGGCGAGCCACGCCTGGCCGCGCCGTGCGGACAGGACCACGGCGCCAGAGCTTCAAAAAGGGAGTGCAGTTGTCACCCCTCCAGCAGACATCGAGACCAACCCAGATACCGCAAACGGCGCAACTCTCAACTTTGGGCGAACGCCGTCTCTCGCCCCCTCCGTTCCGCCATAAGTGAGGTGGACCGAAAAGGTAACGTTTCGAACTATACTAGCGAAGGGTTGTGATAGCCGCAAGGTCTAAAGTCATACGTGATGCTCATAAGTCGTACTGGTACTTAGGCTTGTAGATAAATTCAACATAAACGTAGTGTCTGACTGACTGTGTGAGTGATGCCTAAGAGTCGCTAACAATTCAACAGCTACCGAAGCGTCTGGACGAGGCGGCGCGCAGCCTGCAGCGCCAGTCCGGCAACGGGTGAGTCCGGCGGTGAGTTCATCCGCAGAATTGGACCCGTTGTAGAGCGTCGCGCGGTATAGCCATGCTGTTGCGCCGGCGCCGGACGCCAACCCGAGCCCCGCTGTGGCAAGACACAGGCTTTTCAGGTTCGTTCTTTTAGGAATCCTCCGTTGCCCGGTTCGCCCGATTTCCGGGCCGCGGGCAGCGGGACGGGAACGGAAATTGATTCAGGACAGCTCTTATCCTAATAACACTGTGACGAACAGATCAACATGAACCCGCTAAGTTGTTCCAGGAGATGTACCAGTACCGAAGATGGCCACCCTGAGTTACTAACTCGGGTAAGTCACCGGGGCAAGCGCGGCCACTGTGTCGAGACAACTGTTAACAATCAGGAAAATACCTGAGGCGTTCTCTGGCCCTGATAGGCGGTGGAAGGTAGCGCAGGAGGCCGGCGTGCGTAAGCGGGAGCCAGAGCGCGCGGGCTTCGGGCGTACGAGTCTTGCAGCAAGCACGGATCTATCGGGAAAAGTCCCTAGGGTCTGTCGTTCCGCTGGGCGATTCTTCCGTCGCGCCCCAGGCGGAGCTCGCGATCGCGCCAGCGCACCGTGTCGCCGGACGCTCCGGCCAACCACACCGCGAAGCCGAAGAGGTCGCGTAGGGGAATCAACCAGAAGTCGCGGAGCGCGGCGCGATCGCCGAGCGCCGCCGCTGAAATCGCGCCGGCCGCCACCCGTATTCCCAAGGTCGCGGCCCCCGCCTGCCACGCTCCGGCGCAGAACGCCAGCCCGGACCATACAGTGGCGTGAGTGACCGCGTAGCCGATGTAGCCTCCGGACCGCGAGACGCGAATGGTGCGCGACCAGCGCACCTGATGCCGCCACACCTCGCCCCAGGAGCATGCGCCCAAGCCTGTCTCCACCACGAGCGGCGCGAACTCGATGCGCCGCCCCAGGGTGTGAATGCGGCGTCCCAGTTGATAATCGTCAGCGAGATAATCGGCAATCGCTTCAAATCCGCCGGCCGCGCGCAGGTCGGCCGCACGAAACGCCATGGTGGAGCCCAGCGCGAACTCCGCCTGGCCCAGCAGCCGCGCCACCATTACGCTGGGAGCGAACTCGGTGGCGATGCCCAACGCTTCGGCCCGCGCCGCCGGCGAGTCCGGGCGCGCCCGGTAGAGGCATGTGACCAGCCCTACCGCCGCATCCGCCAGGGGGGCCGTCACCGTCCGCAGGTAGCCTGCCTCCACGCGGATATCGCTGTCATTCACCAGCAGCAGGGGGTAGCGCGCGCGGCGCGCCAGTTCCGCCAAGACGCCGGTCTTGGCGTTGGGGGCGTCCGTGGCCACCACGTAGCGCTCGATGCGCACGGCCGGAAACTCCCGCTGGAGGCGCTCGATGTCTTCGATCGCCGGGTCGTTGGCATTGCCCACCCCGAATAGAATTTCGAACTCGGGGTAGTCTTGAACCGCATGGGAGCGAATCGCCTCGTAGAAGCGCGGATCGCGTCCGTGGACCGGTTTGAGAATGGACACTGGCTGGAACTCGCCGGCCGGCGGCGTGCCGCGGCCGCTGCCCGAGCGCCAGCGCAACGCCGCTACGGCCGCCAGCAGCCAGTACGCCGCGGCAGCCAGCGCCGGAATGGCCAGCCAGTTCACTGGGAGACCAGCGCGACGCCGCAGATAACCAGCGACGCCCCCACCCACCGGAGCGGATTCACGCGCTCCTTCAGCACATACTTGGCGAGCACCGTCTCCAGTACGCAAGTGATGGCGGTGGCCGGCACGGCGAAACTCAGATCGGCCACGCTCAGCAGTCCCAGGTTGGCGAAAAAGGAAACGGCCATGGCCGCGACGGCCGCGATTACGAAGCCATTGCGCGCCAGGGCGGCCC
>DATKOS010000252.1:0-5508 GCA_035524535.1 Bryobacteraceae bacterium | reverse complement strand
CCATGCGCCCGATGAGCCGCCCCCCTTCCTGGGTTCCTGGCGCCGCGTCTACATCGCCATCGTGTGTTATCTCGCGCTGCTGATCGCGGCATTCTCGCTGTTCACGCGAGCCTACCGATGAAGACGGCCGACTGGGCAGTCCTGGTCGGAACGCTGCTCTCCATCGTCGCCTACGGCCTGTACCGCAGCCGCGGCAGCAACACCGTGGACCGCTACCTTCTGGCCGGAAAGACCATGCCATGGTACGCCATGGCGCTTTCCATCATGGCCACGCAGGCCAGCGCCATCACCTTTATTTCCACCACGGGCCAATCCTACGTGGATGGCATGCGCTTCGTGCAGTTCTATTTCGGACTGCCGCTGGCGATGATCGTCATCTGCTCCACCGTGGTGCCACTGTTCCACCGCGCGCGGGTCTACACGGCATACGAATTTCTCGAAAAGCGCTTCGACGGCAAGACGCGCACGCTGGCCAGCGCCATTTTCCTATGCCAGCGAGGCCTTTCCGCCGGGCTCACCATCTACGCGCCGGCGCTGGTGCTGACGGCCATTCTCGGCTGGCCGGAGCGCGCCACCACCATGGTGATGGGCGGCGTAGTGGTGACGTATACGGTGCTCGGTGGCATCAAAGCCGTCACGTGGTCGGACGTGCAGCAGATGTGCGTCATTTTCTTCGGGCTGCTGGTGGCGCTCGTTACCGTGATCGCGCTGCTGCCGCACGGCGTTTCCTTCTCCGACGCGGCCTATCTCGCCGGAGCGGCGGGGCGGCTGAACGCCGTCACCACCAACTTCAACTGGAACGACCGGTACAACCTTTGGAGCGGTCTGTTGGGCGGCACCTTTCTGTTTCTCTCCTACTTCGGCTGCGACCAATCCCAGGTGCAGCGATATTTGACCGGCCGCTCCGTCACGGAGAGCCGCCTGAGCCTGCTGTTCAACGCCGTGGCCAAGATTCCGATGCAGGCGTTTATCCTCTTTATCGGCGCCATGGTGTTCGTGTTCTACTTGTTCGTCCAGCCGCCGGTGCTGTTCCAGAACGCCTCGCTGCAACGCATCGAAGCGACCGCCTCCTATGCGCCCATGGCGGCGGACTACGAGCGCGCCTTCGAGCGGCGGCGCGAGGCCGCGATGGCGCTGGTGCAGGCGCGCCACACGGGCGATGCGGCGGCGCGCGTCACGGCGGCCGCCGATTACCGCGGCGCGCAGGCCGCCATGGACGCCGCGCGCAGCCGCGCCAGCCAGTTGGTGGAACAGAACGGCGGCGAAAAAGGCTTCAGCGACACGAATTACATCTTCCTCACCTTCGTCACGCGGTACTTGCCGACGGGCGTGGTGGGACTGGTGATCGCCGTGATCCTGGCCGCCACCATGTCCGCCAGCTCGGGCGAGATCAATTCGCTGGCCACTGTGACGGTGGTGGATATTTACAAGCGCTACGTGCGGCCGCGGGCGAGCGACCACCATTACCTGTTGGCTTCGCGCTGGGCCACGCTGTTCTGGGGCATTTACGCGGTCTTCTTCGCCGGATTCGCCGGCCGCCTGGGCCCGCTGATCGTGGCCGTAAATCAAGTTGGCAGCCTGTTCTACGGCACTTTGCTGGGGTGCTTCGTGCTGGCCATCGGGTTTCGCCGCGTGCGCGGGACGGCCGCGTTCCTGGGCATGCTGGCTGGAGAGTCGGCGATCCTCGCGACGGCGGCTTTCACCGGGATCTCGTGGCTTTGGTACAACGTGATCGGCTGCGCGGTGGTGGTGGCGACGGCCCTGGCAATCACCCAGGCCGGTCAAGCCGGTTATCGGGAAGACCGCGCCGCGCGCGCATGAGCAAGCCCCGCCCGCCCCGCGTACAATAGCCTTGGTGGAGCAATTCGCGCTGGAATTCGACCTGACGCCGGAGCGGCGGATCTATAGCGTTAGCGAGCTGAACGCCGAGATTCGCGCCACGCTTGACGAAGGCTTCCGCGACATTTGGGTTTCCGGCGAAATCTCGGGCCTCAAGCTGGCGGCCAGCGGGCATTATTACTTCACGCTCAAGGAACGCGAATCCCAGATTCGCGCCGTGGCGTTCCGTTCCTCGCACCGCTATTGGAAATTCAAGCCCCAGGACGGGCTGGCGGTCCTGGTGCGCGGCCGCATTGACGTTTATGAAGCGCGCGGCGAATATCAACTGCTGGTGGAGTCGCTGGAGCCGCAAGGCCTGGGCGCGCTGCAACTGGCCTTTGAGCAGCTCAAGAAGAAGCTAGCCGCCGAAGGGCTCTTCGACGCGGGGCGCAAGAGGCCGCTGCCTCGCATTCCAAGCCGGATCGGCATTGTCACTTCGCCGCGCGGCGCGGCCATCGCCGACCTGATCCAAATTCTGACGCGCCGCTTTCCGGGGCTGCACATTCGCGTCTTTCCCGCGCTGGTGCAGGGTGAGGACTCGGTGGAGGAGGTCTGCCGTGGCATCGAATATTTCAGCCGCACGGAGTGGGCGGACCTGCTGATTGTGGCGCGTGGCGGCGGTTCGTTGGAAGACCTGTGGACCTTCAATGAGGAAGCCGTGGCGCGCGCGATTGCGGGCTGCTCCATTCCGGTGATTTCCGCCGTGGGACACGAAACCGACGTCACCATTGCGGATTTCGCGGCCGATCTCCGCGCGCCCACTCCTTCGGCGGCCGCCGAACTGGCCACGCCCACGCGCCAGGAATTGGAGGAGCGCGTGGAAGCCGCGCGCGCCAAGAGCGCCCAGCTGCTGCGATACCGCTTGGCCATGCTGGAGCGCCGGTTTCGCCAGCAGGGAATCGACCGCGCCGCCGGGGCGCTGCGGCTGCGCCTGGGCCGCGCCCAGCAGCGCCTGGACGACCTGGGTTACCGGCTACGCGACCGCATCCGCGCCGCCAGTTCGGAGCACGAGCGCCGGCGCCGGGCGATGGAAGAACGGCTCCGCCGCTTCGACATGCGTCCGCGCCTGGCCGCTTGCCGCCGGGGCATGGATGCCGCCCGCGCAGCGGCCGACCGGCTTATGCTGGCCGACCTGGTTCGCCGCCGCGCCGCCTGGGAGCGCCTCGCCGTAAAGCTCGGCGAGCTTAGCCCGATGCGCGTGCTGGACCGCGGCTACGCCATCGTTTCTAATAAGGGCGGAATTCTGAAGGATTCGGGGGCCGCGCCGCCGGGCTCCGGAGTGCTCGTCCGGCTGGCGCGCGGACGCCTCCAAGCCATTGTAGAAAAACAACTTCCAGATTCGTAACCTGCCTCACTTCGATCACGCCTTCTCAGATACGTTCGCGGCACGAAAAGGCGTACCATTGAGAAAAGGCGTAATATGTCTTCCCCGCCCCTAGAACCGCCGTTCGACCACATGTCCGAGCGGCCTTTCTCGTTCTTCCCTCCCATCAACGGGATGGAGCACAACGAGTGGCTTCTGAGGCAGGTGAACTGGTCGGAAATCCTGGTGGCGAACAAGGCCACGGACCAGGAACTGTGGATTCCGCGGCGCTATTTCGGCGATGCCTCGCGGACTGACGATCCGGTTTTGATTGTAGGCCTCACCCGGGAGTTGGAATACGCCGGAGGCATGCTGCGCCCGTTCAAGCAGCGCCTCCTCAAGATGCCGCCCTCGCCGCCGCCGCAAACGACGGACGCCAAGATGGCTCGCGTGGAAGCCGCGTCCATGATGCATGTCCGCTCGGAATCGAGCGACCGGGGCGCCATCAAGATGATCGGCATCGCCCTGGGCATCGTGGTGGTGCTTTGGGCGGGCGCGGTAACCGCGCTCCACGTCGGGTTCATCAAACAGCGCGTAGTAATCACCACCAAGGACCAGACCTTCCAGACCCTGAACGCGCGCGACGACCGCTTCGCCGTGGTCTCCAAGATCGGCCGCCCGAGCTACGACCGGTTCAAGGAAGTCGGCACCATCCAGTACGAGGCGCTGAGCTACCCGGACCGCCAGTACACGGTGATTTTGGGCGGGCAGAATGCGCGCGATTTGAAGTATATCGGGACGGTGGATGACAATTGGAGGCCTGTCCACTTCATCAGCAACAGGTCCGGCGGTTCCACAGAGGATCTGCTGAGAACCATCCAGCGATTCTGAGAAGCGGCGAAAGGGCCGCGGGAGGAAGTCCGCTGCCGGGCGGCACCGGAGAAGAACCTGGGGAGCCGCACATTTTCCTGAGAGTTCCTGGCCGTCCAGCCCACTAACCCAAGTACAGATGTCCCTAGCCAGCCTCATGGCGGCGGCCGCGCTCGCGGTTGCCTTGCCGCCGCTCCTCGGCGCCGCCGAACCGGGCTTCCGAGTGCAGTGCGCCGGAGGCACGCTGCCCGGATCGTCGTCGCATATCATCAGCCGGCTGAACCTCGCCAGCGTCAACGAGTTGGTGTACTTCTGCGGCAAGAAGCAATTCCGCACGGCGTACAGCAAGATCGAGAGCGTGGAATACGGGCAGAACGTCAGCCGCCGTTACGCCGCGGCGGTGCTGCTTTCGCCCATCCTCCTGCTTTCCAAGGAGCGCAAGCATTTCGTGACGCTGGGCTTCGTGGACGATGACGGCAACCAGCAGGCCGTGGTTTTCCGCGTGGAGAAAGAAGACATACGCTCCGTGCTGGCGGGCCTGGAAGCGCGCACGGGGCGGCGCATCGAGTATCAGGACGATGAAGCCAGGAAAGGAAGCAAACAGTGAAGCTCTTCTGGATTGGGCTGCTGGCCCTGTGCGCCCTTCCGGCGCAGACGACGGACGGCGCGGGGGACTCTAACGCCATCGAGCGCGACGGTTTGCGGCAGTTGCTCACTATCAAGCGCGTTTACGTGGACCACCTTACGGGCGGCGAAACCGCGGCGCAGATGCGCGACATTCTGATCAGCGCCCTGGACGGCTCCAAGCTCTTCGTGCTGACGGAGACGCAGGACCGCGCCGACTTTACCCTGCGCGGCGCCGCCGAAGACCTGGTGTTCACCGAAGAGCACTACTCCTCCGATGGCGTCAATTTCCGCGCCAGCGTGGGCACGGGGCGAAGCACTTCGCGCTCCGCCGGTGAATATGGCGGGCTGGGCGTGGGCGATAATGAATCCGACCACTCCGCGGAGCGGCGGCACGAAGCCATCGCCGCCGTTCGTTTGGTGAACCAGGCGGGCGACGTGATCTGGTCCACCACGCAGGAAAGCCAGGGCGCCAAGTTCCGCGGCGCCAGCGCCGACGTGGCGGAGAAGATTACCAGCAAGCTGAAAGAGGATTTCGCCCGGGCCGCGAAATTGGGGAACTAGGACGGGCGGCGCTTCACGCGGAAAAATGCGGCGATGGGGCGCGTTTCCCGCTGGACTTTCGGCTGCAATGGTAATATAGTTCGCGTATCGAACAAACTCCGTCGTATCGCGACATGGAGGGCCTTATGTCTGAGACGCGAACCGCAATACGGCTGCTGGGCGTGGCATTCGCCGGCCTGGCCGCGATTCCCATTGCCAGCTTTCTTTACCAATCGGCGCATGCCGCCGCACCCGATCTGCCGCCTCCGGTGCGCATGACCAGCCAGGAA
>DATKOS010000251.1:0-9160 GCA_035524535.1 Bryobacteraceae bacterium | reverse complement strand
GGGCAGCGGCAGTTGCACCAGAATCGCGTCGATGTCCGTGCGCCCGTTCAGCCGCTCCACGGTCTCCAGCAATTCTTCGGTGGCGACGCTCTCCGGCGGCGTGAGCGTCTCCGAATAAATCCCCAGCCCCTGGCACGCCTTGATTTTGTTGCGCACGTAGATTTCGGAAGCCGGATCATTCCCCGCCAGCACCACCGCCAGCCCGGGCGCGCGCCACCGCGCCGTGAGCGTTTCCACGCGCGGTTTCAACTCGCTCAGAATCGCATCGCGGGCTTTGATTCCATCCAGGATTTGAGGCATCTCTATCAATCATAACGTGCTGTTGTTGTAATCCGAGCCGCCCGCCGCTAATCTATAGGAATGCTCGCCAAGGTCCAACGGCCATATTCTGTCTTAACGACTCCCGTGGCCGGGCGCGCCGTTCTTACCGCTCTCTTGTGTTCCCTGGCGGCGGCCCAATCCCCGCCCCAACCATCCTCGGAGATCCAGACGCAAGCCGCACCGTTCACCTTCAGCTCCAAGGTCAGCCTGGTCTCGGTTCCAGTGGTGGCTCGCGACGCCCAGGGCCACGCCGTCGGCTCCATCCCGCGCGAGGATTTCCAGATTTTCGATAACGGCAAGCCGCAGACCATTTCCCGCTTCTCCGTGGAAAAGTTCGGCTCCGAGACTCAGACCATCGCGCCAGTAACGCCGAATTCCGCGCCCGTCACCCTTCCCGACCACTACGTCGCTTACCTCTTCGATGACGCCCACATCACGGCGGACCACTTGGCGCAGACTCGCGCCGCCGCCTGGCGCCGCATTTCCAGCTCCGTGAACTCCAACGAGCGCGTAGCCATCTATACCACCACGGGGCAGATCGGCCTGGACTTCACCAGCGATCTGGACAAAATCCACAAGGCCCTGGATGCCATCCGCCCGCAATCCGCCATTGTGCACCTCTCCGGCGATTGCCCCCCTCTCACCATCTTCATGGCCGACCTCCTGTGGAATAAGAAGGATCCGCAGGTGATCGCCGATTCGGAAACCGATGTCCGCGCCTGCACCCAGGAGCCAATGTCCGACGACGAGGCTGATTTCCGGGCGCAGAACGCCGCCAAGATGGTGCTCGCCCTGGCCGACCGCTACATCCGCGAGTCCCTGGACACCCTCGACCTGCTAATCAAGAAGATGTCCATGATGGCCGGACAGCGCACTGTGGTCATGGTTTCCGACGGATATTTCATGCTGGACGACCGCCGCCAGGACGAGCAGTATGTCTTCGAGAACGCCCTCCATTCCAATATCGTCATCAACACCCTCGACGCCCGGGCGCTCTATAGCCTTGTCCCCGGACAGGACGCTTCGTCGCACACCCTCACCCTGGACACGCTGACCGATAAGAAGGTCTGGGCCGACCAGGAGGCCATTGCCAACCGCTCTTTGCTGGCCGAGACCGCGGCCAACACCGGCGGCAGCTTCGCCGAAGGCAATGACCTGGACGCGGGAATGACGCGTGCTTCAGAAGCTCCGGAATATGTTTATATTATTGGGTTTAACCCGGAAAACCTAAAGTCCGACGGCAAGTACCATAACCTGAAGGTCGAGATCCACAACGTGAAGGGCCTTGCCATTGAAGCGCGCCACGGCTACTACGCTCCGCGCTATTCCCAGGACTCCGTGCAGCGAACCAAGGAGGAGATCTCCGAGGCCTTCTTTTCGCGCGAGGAAATACACGATATCCCGGCCGTGATGCAGACCCAGTTCTTCAAGTCGTCGGATTATAAGGCCACCGTCTCCGTGATCGCCAAGGTGGACGTTCGCCAGCTCCAGTTCCGCAAGGAAGGCGACCGCAACGCTAACGACTTGGTAGTGGTCTCGGGCCTTTTCGACCAGGACGGCAACTACGTCACCGGAACCCAGAAGACCGTGCAATTGCGGCTGCTCGATTCCACTCTCCAGAACAAACTCGGCAACGGGCTGAGCGTGAAGACCACTTTCGACGTCGCGCCGGGCAGCTATCTGGTCCGCATGGTGGTTCGCGATAGCGAGAGCAAGGAAATGGCGGCGGTAAACGGGGCCATCCAAATCCCATGATGCCGGCCAGCGCCGAAATCGCGGGCATGTACCCTGGAGCCGTTTCGGTTCGCCATTAACATAATGAGAATGCTGCAATGAGGATGCCGCGTCACAGATTCCGGCGCGAGGCAAGGAGGCAGGCGGCGTGCGCCTACCGGTTTCCCCGCGCCGTGCTGGCCACACTCGTCTTTCTCGCAGTCCCTCTCGCCGCGCCCTCCCAGGAACCGCCCCGCGTGGTGATCCGCACGGAAACCCAGCTCGTGCTGGTGGATGCCACCGTCCAGGATAAAAAGGGCAACCCCATCCTGGACCTCGCGGCCAAGGACTTCCACGTATTGGAGGATGGTAAGCCTCAGGAAATCAGTAGCTTTTCGCTGGAAACCTCATCCGCTACGCCAGACAAGTCCAGCAAACATTACCTGGTTCTTTTCTTCGATGATGCGACGATGTCCACCTCCGCCCAGCTCGCCGCCCGCCGTGATGCCGCCAAGTTCGTGAACGCCTGGGCCGCGCCGGACCGTTACATGTCCGTGATCGATTTCGGGCCGCGCTTGCGCATCACACAGGGTTTCACCTCCGTGACCAGCCAGATCTCCCAAGCCGTCTCCCAGGTGCAAGCCAGCGGGCAATCCTCCTCGGACCGCGACCCCATCCAACTGGAGAACCGCAACACCGCGCCCGCCACGAACCTGGACTTCGGAGCGCTCCCCGGTTTCGATGCCGCGGCGATCGATCCTCCCACCCGCACCACTCCCGCCAGGGGACGCCCCGGACCGCCTTCCACGGATCAATCCGCGCAGCCGTCCGGCGCATCCTTTGCCCAGCAGGATATGCTGGCGGGCCTCCAATCCGTGGCCGGATCCCTGGCCTCCATCCGCGGACGCAAGGATCTGGTGCTGTTCACTAGCGGTTTCCCGAGCCAGCCTTCGTTTACGCAGCTTTCCGCGCTGATCGCTGCCTGCAATGAGGCCAACGTCGCCGTCTACGTAGCGCATCCCAGCGCGTTCCGCGCCCTGGCGGACGGTACCGGCGGCCGCGCCATCGCCAACACCAACGACATGGTAAGCCAGCTAGGCCGCATCGCCGAATCCGAGGAACAGCGCTACGTCCTGGGCTACACGCCGGCGGACTCCACTCCCGGCGCCTGCCACAACCTGCGCGTCACCGTGGACCGCGCGGGCGCGGAAGTGGACGCCCGCAAGGGATATTGCGCTTCCAAGCCCATGGCCCTGGTTGCGCCCAAGGCGCCCGAACCGGATCTCTCCCACGCGCAGGAGCAGACGCTCGCCGCTTCCATGCAGCTTCCGTATTTCTACTCCTCGCCGAACGTGGCGCGCGTCAACCTGGCCATGGAGATCGATCCCGGCCTGTTCAAGTTCGATAAGGAGAAAGGCAAGCCGCACGCTGAGTTGCGCATCTCCGGGGTGGCTTCCCTGCCGGATGGTTCGGTGGCCGGCCGCTTTGACGATACGGCCAAGATCGATCTGGAGAGCGAAAAGGACGTCCAGGCTTTCTCCAAGCAGCCGTACCACTACGAATACCAGTTCGAGCTCGCCCCGGCGGAGTACAAGCTCCAGGTGACGGTTTCCCAGGCATCCAAGAGTTTGGGCGTGCTTAGTGCGCCGCTTTCCATCGCGCCCTGGAATGGATCGAGGCTGGCCATCAGCGGCATCGCCCTCTCCAGGCAGTTCCATCCCGTCGCCGACCTCGCCTCTTCCCTGGACGACGCCAGCCTGGAGGATCAACGGCAACTAATCGCCGGCGGGCGCCAGATTGTGCCCTCGGGCAGCGACCGCCTGCCGGGCGGTGGCGCCGGGTTCTTCTACGTGGAGGTCTACGATCCCGAGCAAGCCGGCCCCAACCCGCCCGCGCTCGCCATCCACGTGCGCATTCTCGATCCCAAGACCGGGCAGACCAGGCTGGATGCGGGCGCGTTCAGCCTCGCAAATGCCATTCGCAAGGGCAATCCGGTTGTACCGGTGGCGGCGAATCTGCCCCCTGCCCTGCCGCCCGGAAACTACCGGCTGGAGCTGACGGCCGGACATCCCGGCGGCCCTTCGGATACCGCCGCGAGCTCCACGGATTTCGAAATCGCGCAGTAGGCGGCCTACATCAGGCTCAGCGGGTCCACGTCAATTACCAGCGCCGTGGCGTTCCACTTGCGCTCCAGCGCGAAGCGGCGTACCCGCTGCAGCGTCTGGTTGAGCGCCTTGCGGCTGGCGGCCTTTACCAGGAACTGAAAACGGTATTCGTTCTTCAGCCGCGGCACCGGCGCCTCCGCCGGGCCCATGATGCGTAGCTTCTCCGGCGGCGGCGTGAGCAGCAGTCCCAGATCCGAAGCCATGCGCATGGCCATCTCTTTTTTTTCGCCGCGCACCAGAATGTTGGCCATGGCGCTGAACGGCGGATACGACATCAGCCGCCGGAAATTCAATTCCTTCTCGTAAAACGCCTGGTAATCCTGCGCCGCCGCCATGCGGATGGCGTAGTGGTCCGGGTTCACCGTCTGGATGAGCACAATCCCCGGCGCGCTTCCCCGCCCCGCGCGCCCTGCCACCTGAGTGAGGAGCTGAAAGGTCCGCTCCGCGGCGCGAAAGTCCGGCATGCCGAGGCCGATATCCGCGGAGACCACGCCGACTAGCGTCACGTTCGGAATATCGTGCCCCTTCGCGATCATCTGCGTGCCCACCAGAATATCGAAGCTGCCTTCGCGGAATCCTTGCAGAATCGTCTCGTAGTGGCGCTTCCCGCTGACCGTATCGCGGTCTAGGCGCGCAATCCGCGCCGCCGGAAACGCGCGGTGCAGTTCCTCCTCCACGCGTTCCGAGCCCAGGCCCAGAAAGTAGATGTGCTCGCTCTGGCACTTCGGGCACGCGCGCGGCACTTTTTCCGCGTAGCCGCAGTAGTGGCATAAGAGCCGGCGGTCGCGCTTGTGGTAGGTGAGCGTCAGGGAGCAGTTCATGCACTGCACGCGCTCCCCGCACGCCCGGCACGCCACGAAGCTCGAAAAACCTCGCCGGTTCAGCAGAACAATCGTCTGCTCTCCCGCCGCCAGCCGCCCGCCAATGGCGTCCATCAGCTTGCGCGAGAAGGTCTCCTGCTTGCGCGTTTCCAGAAACTCCTGCCGCATGTCGATGAGTTCCACCTCCGGCATGGGCCTCTGCTCGATGCGTCCCGGCAGTTCCAGTAGCGTATACTTGCCGCGCTCCGCGTTGTAGCGGCTTTCGAGACTGGGCGTGGCTGAGCCCAGCACCACGCACGCTCCGGCGGCTTGCGCGCGCACCACCGCCACGTCGCGCCCGTTGTAGCGCGGCGTCTCCTCCTGCTTGTAGCTGCCGTCGTGCTCTTCATCCACGACAATCAGCCCCAGCTTTTGCACCGGCGCGAAGATCCCGGACCGCGTGCCCACCACCACCGGCGCGGCGCCGGAACGGATGCGCCGCCATTGGTCGGAACGCTCCCGGTCGCTGAAGGCGCTGTGCAGAATCGCCACCCGGTCCCCGAAGCGCCCGAAGAACTGCCCCGCCATCGCCGGCGTCAGCGCGATCTCCGGAACCAACAACAGCGCGCCGCGCCCTTCCGCCAACGTGGCTTCAATGGCGTTCAGGTACACCTCGGTCTTCCCCGAACCGGTAACCCCGCGCAGCAGGAACGCCCGGAACTCCCGCACCCGAATGGCTTCTTGAAGCTGCTGGAAGGCGCCCTCCTGGTCCGCGTTCATCACGTGACGCTCCCGCGGAGGTCCGGCCATGATGCCCACCATCTCCGGCTTCAGCGAAACCACGCCCTTGCGCGCCAGGGAGCGCGCCGCCCCGCTCGCGTCCTTTACCGTATCTTCCAGGTCCTTCAAATTGTGCGAACCGGGGTGCAGCTCCAGAAACGCCCGCAGTTCCCGCTCCGCCTTCTTGAGCTTGATTTCGCCGCGCGCCTCGGGCAGCAATTCCACGCGCAAGGCGGACGAGGGCGCGCGCAACGGATCGCGATCCTCTGCCACGGCTTCCGCAAAAATGAATCCGCGCCGCTCCAGCGCCTTCACCGTTTTTTCCGCCAGAGGCAGCGCCTTCGCCAGATACGCCGCCGAAAGCGGCCGCTTTTCCAGCATCGCCAGAATGCGCGCGGCCGGATCGTCCGGCACCGCGTCCAATAGCAGTTGGCGCGCCGCGTCGCGCCCGGCGTCCGTCAGCGACCACACCTTGCCGTGCCGGATATCCGCCGCCAGGGGCAGCATGGTCCGAAGCACTTCGCCCAGCGGCGCGCAGTAATAGTTGGCGATCCACTGGCCCAGCGCCATCAATTCCGCGTCCAGCACGGGTTCGGAATCGATGAGCCGAAGCGCCTCGCGCGCCTTCGCCGCCGGAGCATCGTCGTGCACCGCCAGCACCACGCCCGTCAGCTTTCGCGACCCGAACGGGACCAGGATCCGGCATCCCGGCCGCGCCCGGTGGCGGAGCGTCTCCGGCAGCAAATACGTGAATGGCTGGTCGAGCGGCGCGGGCACGCTCACGTCGCAGTAACGAAACGCTCCCTCCGGCATGACTTTTCAGCATACCGTGGGCGGAAGCGCCGCTTCCGAACCGGAAACCCGACAGAATCCCGCGAAGTCGTACTTTCCCGCCAGCCCCGTCCAATCCCCTGTGCGCGGACTGCCGGGCCGCCCGCGCTCCACGCCGCCAGAGCCACCACCAGATACCGGCCTCGCATGATTCAGGCGCCCTCCCCCGCAGCCTACAGCAGGCGGAAATTCACTTCAATCGCGGCCTGCACCGTTACCGGCTCGCCGCCGCGCGTGCCGGGCTGGAATTGCCATTGCTCCACCGCTTCCACGGCCTTCTCGTCCAGGCCCAGTCCCAAGCCCTTTACGATGCGGATATTATGCGCCAGGCCGTCCTTTCCGATCTCCACGGAAAGTCCCACCGTACCCTCATACTTCGCCGCGCGCGCTTCCTGGCTGTATTGCGGTTCCACCTTCGTCACCAGCCTCGGCGCCGCCACATCTCCGCCGGGGTGAAGAATGCCGTCCGGCTCCGGTCCGGCGACGGCCACCACCGGCGCTGCCTTGCCCAGCTCCGCGCGAAGACCGCGCGCAAGTCCCAGGTAAACCGCCGCCTCGTCGGCGCGATTCTGGCGCGTCAGGAACGAGGCGAACGATTCCATGATCGTCGCGGCTTCCGGCGTGTCCGGATTCTGCACCGCTATCGCCGAACGGTAGAGCGTTTCCGCTTCACTCCGCCTCCGCTGGCGGTCGCGCGTGATAGCCTCCCACAGCAAGGCCGTGCCCGCGTTGTCCGCGTCCGCAAGTTCCGCGCGCTCGAAATAGTTGAAGGCAGAGTCGTAATCGCCGTAAGGCGACGCCGTCAGCGCCAGGGCCCCAAGCTTGATCAATGCCTTTGACTCGGCGGGCGTACCCGCGAGCGGTCCGAGGGCCTTCTGATACGCTTCCTCGGCCGCGGCGCGATTCCCGCGCGAGCTCTCCAGGTCGCCGATCTTCAGCAGACCTTCGCCATAGCTGGCGCTCTGCGGTCCCGAGGTTTGCTCGCGAATCGCGAGCGAGGAGTTGAGCAGGGCCCGGGCGTCGTCGAACTGCCGCTGCGCCTCGGCGGTGGTCGCGGCCGCTTCCAGCCCGTGATAGTCATTCTCCTCCCCGGCCGCAATCTTGGCCGCGTCTTCGTTGAGCCACTTCCTGTAACTCTGCGGCGCCGCCGCGCTCCCGCCCTGGCCGGAGGGCGCGTTCTGCGCCTGGAGCCCCGCCAGCGGCGCTACGATCAGCGCGGCCGCGATCGCCACTGCCCAGGCCGCCGCCCTCCCGTGAGGCCTCCGGCTGCGATCGGCATCGAGTATCGCGAGCAGCCTCCCTTCCAACTGCGACGGCCGCGCCATCGCCAGCGCGGCCCACCCCACGGCCCGCGCCTCGCGCATCGTCCGCGCGATCTCCAGCAGGTGCCCCGCGTAGTCCGGCGCCGCGGCGCCGCAAGCTAGCACCATATCGTCGGCCGCGCGTTCCCGAGTCTTCAGAAACTCGCTCCACGCCATCCACGCCAATGGGTTCCACCAGTACAGGCTCAAAGCCAGACGGGCGATGAGTTGCGCGGCATGGTCGCCGCGGCGCACATGCGCGAATTCGTGCAGCAGCACCACGCGCCGCCGCTCCTCGCTCCATGCCGCCGCGTCAGCCGGAAGCAGGACGCACGGCTTCATCACTCCGAACGACACCGGCATGCAGCCCGCCGCGGCTTCGAGCGCCTCCACGCGGGCATCAATTCCCAGCGCGGCCAACAGCTCCGGAATCGCGGGATCTTGGAACGGCCGCGCGGCCCGCCGCGCCCTGCGCAGCGCGGCGAAACCCGCCAGCGTCTGCGCGGACATAGCCGCAAAACCCGCAGCCCATGTCAGGATGAGCCCCAGCCTCCAATCCACGCCCCCGGGAGCGCGGTTCACGGGCGGTCCGCCTTTCGTGGCGGGCGCAGCGGGATAGGAAGCGCCGCCGTGCCCCAGTGCCCCCGCTACGGCGTCAATCCGGAAAGCCAGGCCCGCTGGAACAAGCCCGCGCGGCACAGGCACGCGCAAGGCGGGAACCGCTAACCCAAGCAGCGGAACCGCCAGCAGGGCCGCGGCCGCCGCCGTCCACACCAGATGCTGCGCCGCGGCCGAATGGCGCCGCAGCATCCGCGCCGCTGCCCACGCCAGCCCCAATATCAGGGCGCTCTTCAGCGCCGCGCCTACGGAAAACGCGAACCATGCCGTCTCATTCCAGCCGGTCACTTACTTGCCCTCCTTCCGCGCCTTCTCGATCATCATCGCCATCCGGTCCAGTTCTTCGTTCGTCAGCCTGTGCGACGAAACGTCCAGCAGCGCCGCCACTACCTGCTCCGGCGCCTCGCTGAAAAACGTATCCAACAGTTGCTTCACGGCCGATTTCTTAGCCTTCTCCCGCGCCACTACCGGCACATAGACGTACTTCAGGCCTTCTTCCTGGTGCCTGGCGTGCCCCTTCTCCTCCAGCACGCGCATCATCGCGCGTACGGCCGAATAGCTCGGGGCGTCCTCCATCGCCTCACGCACCTCGGAAACCGACGCTTTCCCGCGCCGGTATAGAATTTCCATG
>DATKOS010000250.1:0-2852 GCA_035524535.1 Bryobacteraceae bacterium | reverse complement strand
ATCGCCGGCGTTACGGGCGTCTTCTTCCGCGCGCTGGCCTTCACGGTTGGGGCGGCGCTGCTGACGTCGCTTGCCCTGGCGCTGACGTGGACTCCCACCCTCAGCCATTTCTTCATCCGCAAACAGCACGCCGGCCGCGCGGTGGAAAGCAGCGTATCGCCCAGGGTGATGCGCGTGTACGAGCGCGTCTTGCGGGGCGCGCTGGAGCATCCCTTGCTGCTTGCGCTGGGCGGCGTGGTCCTGATTGCCGGATCCTACTTGTGCTTCAACGCGATCGGTTCGGACCTGCTGCCCACTCTTGACGAGGGCGGCTTCGTGCTCGATTACTTCACGCCCGCGGGCGCGTCGCTCGCCGAAACCAATCGCATGGTTTCACACATTGAGAGCATTCTCGCCAAGATCCCCGAAGTGGAGACCACCTCCCGCCGCACCGGCATGGAACTTGGGCTGGCCGCCGTTACCGAAGCCAACCGCGGCGACATTTCCGTGCGCTTGAAGGCGAATCGCGCGCGCACCACCGAAGAGGTGATGGACGACGTCCGCGACAAGGTGACCAAGGCGGAGCCCGTCATGGACATCGAACTGGTGCAGAAGCTTGAAGACGAAATCGGCGATCTCTCGAACGAGCCAGAGCCGATCGCCATCAAGCTCTTCTGCGAGGACCCCGACGTCCTCCGCGACTGGGCCACGCGCGTCGGCGAGGCCATCAAGAAGATCCCCGGCGTGGTGGATGTGCTGGACGGCATTGAGAACACCATCAGCGGGCCGGCCAGCATCTTCCAGGTGGACCCGGTGGCCAGCGCGCGCGCCGGCTTCACGCCGGAGGAGATTGAACAGGACGCCAGCGCCATTCTGCAGGGCGAACCGGCCACTACGCCGGTGGTGATTAACGACCGCGTCTACACCATCCGCGTCCGCTTCCCGGAGCGCACCCGCGCCACGCTGGACGATATTCGCAACACGCTGCTTGTCAGCAGTTCGGGCAAGACCGCCACGATCGGCAGCCTGGCCAGCTTCACGGATCTTCCCGGCCAAACGGAGATCCGGCGCGACAACTTGCAGCGCCTGGTCACGGTGACCGGGCGCTTGGAGGGCGTCAACCTCGGTGAAGGCATCAAACGCGTCAAGCAGACATTGGCGGACCTCAATATGCCGCCGTCCATTCGCTTCGAATTCGGCGGCGGATACCAGGAACAGCAGAAATCGTTCAAGGACCTGGCCTTCGTTCTGGTATTGGCCATCGTACTGGTTTTCACCGTGCTGCTCTTCGAGTTCGCCAATTTCGGCGCGCCCATCGCGGTGCTCTGTTCCGCGCTGCTCTCCACCTGCGGCGTGTTCGGGGCTCTCCTGGCCACCCGCAATACGTTCAATCTGTCGTCGTTCATGGGGCTGATCATGGTGATCGGCATTGTGGCCAAGAACGGCATTCTGCTGCTGGACGCCGATCAGAAATTCCGGGCCGAAGGGCTCTCGCCGGAGGAAGCCATGCTGCGCGCCGGTGAGCGGCGGCTGCGGCCCATCATGATGACCGCGCTTGCCACCGTGGCCGGCATGATTCCGCTGGCGCTGGCCTGGGGCGCGGGCTCGCAGATGCTGCAACCGCTGGCCATCGCTGTGATCGGCGGCATCCTGGCTTCCATGGTGTTGTCCCTGGTGGTGACCCCGGCCATTCGTTATTACATCGGGGGACGGGAAAGATAGGAAGGAGTCGCCGGTTGTCCGTCATCAGCGGTGCGGCGCTTGCTCTTCGGCGTGACTGACAACGGATCACCGATGACTGACGACTAACAATTAAGGAGCTACGCATGAAGAAACTACTGACAATCGCCCTGATCGCCGGCGCGGCGTTCGCCGCCACCGGCTACAAGGTTCTGAACAAGATCAAGATCGGCGGAGCCGGTTCCTGGGATTACTGCCTGATGGATAGCGCCGCGCGCCGCCTCTACGTCTCGCATGGCACGAGCGTCGCCGTGGTGGATCCGGACGCCGGCACGGTGGTCGGCACGATTCCCGACCTGCACGGCGTGCACGGGATCGCCGTCGCCCCGGATCTGGGCAAGGGATTCATCACCAACGGGCAATCCGGCAGCGTCACCATTTTCGACCTGAAGACGCTGGCCAAGACGGGCGAACCCGCCGTAGGCCAGAATCCGGACGCCGTCTGCTACGAGCCGAAAACGCACCGCGTGTTCACGTTTAATGGGCGGTCCAACGACTCCAGCGTCATCGACGCCAAAACCGGCCAGGTGGTGGCCACCCTGCCGCTGAACGGCAAGCCGGAATTCTGCGCTGTGGATGGCGGCGGCAAGATCTACAACAACCTTGAGGACAAGAGCGAAGTCGTCGAAATCGATGCCGCCAAGCCGGAAGTCACGCGGCGGACCTCCATCCTTCCTTGTGAAGGCCCGTCCGGACTGGCCATCGATGTGAAGGACAAGAAGCTCTTCTCGGTTTGCGACGGCGCTATGGCCGTCACCGACATCACCACCTTCAAAGTGGTCGCCACCCCCAAGATCGGCCAGGGGCCCGATGCCGCGGGATTCGATCCCGAATTGGGTTTGGCGTTCAGTTCGAACGGCCAGGACGGAACGCTCAGCATCGTGCAGGTCTCCGGCGGCAAGTACGAGACCATTGACACGGTTCCCACTGAACGCGGCGCCCGGACCATGACCGTGGATACCAAGACGCACCGCATCTACCTGTTGGCCGCGGAGTACGGCCCGCCGTCGGCCGGCGCGCAACCCGGGCGCGGAAGAACCCCGGCTTTGCCGGACAGTTTCCACGTTCTGGTGGTTGGAAAGTAGTAATTTCAATAGGTTCCAGGGCGGTCCGCCAGCGGCCGCCCTTCCTGC
>DATKOS010000249.1:0-3364 GCA_035524535.1 Bryobacteraceae bacterium | reverse complement strand
CCACAGGGCGGAGTCGAGTTCGAGTTCTTCCGGATAGACCCAATCGAGGCCGCCGTTGCGCAGCGTCTCCGAGCCATTCGAGGTGAGCCGGGTTTCCTTTCCCGTGGCGGCATCCACGGTGTAGATATCCTGTCCGCGGCGGAATGCCACCAGCTTTCCATCGGGCGAGATCCTGGCATCGGTTTCGGCTAGCGGCGTCTTGGTGAGCTGCTTCCACTTGCCGGTGTCCACCTGGACCACGAAGAGGTCCCCGCCGCCGGGATAGAGCAGCTCCCTGCCGGAGGCGGAGAACTCGGGCCCGCCGCGGTTCTGGCGCCGGTCCTGCCAGGTGAAGGGGCCGTCCTGCGGGGATAGCTGGGCGGCCTCGCCGTCCATGGCGGCGGCGTCGGCCAGGTCTCGAATCTTCTTCGTGGCGGGATCGTAAATCGCCAGCCTGTCATCGCGGCGGATGAGAAAGGTGCGGCCGTCGGGGGCCCACGCCAGGGGCATGCCGGGGCCGCTCTCGTCCCGCCCGCGCAGGGCATACAAAGCATCCAGGGTTACGGGTTTCTTCTGCGCCGGCGCGAGGGCAGGGCAAAGAACCAGCAGCATGGCGGCGTACCGCGGCATATGGTTGTGATTGTAATTCACCAGCGGGCGCCGTCTTGGGGTAGCCGCGCGCGCGGCGCCCCGCTTGCATTCCCGCCTAAAAGAGCTCATTATAGTTGTATAAGCACCACAAATGAGAGGTGCTGCATGTCGAACGAGTACCGCTCTCGCATTGTCACCCCGGAAGAAGCCGTTTCCGCGGTCAAATCCGGCGACCGGGTCTACGTGCACAACGGCTGCGCCGAGCCGGAGAATCTGCTGGCGGCGCTGATTGAGCGCGCGGCGGAATTGCGCGGCGTTGAAATCATGCACCTGGCCACTTTCGGCCGCGCGCCTTACGCCGACCGTCGTTATGAAGGCAGTTTCCGCGTGCGCTCCATGTTTCTGGGCGCGAACGTCCGCCAGGCCGTGCAGGAGGGCCGGGCGGACTACACGCCGGTATTCCTGAGCGAAATTGAGGACCTGATCCTATCCGGAGCGCTGCGGATTGACGTGGCCTTTGTGCAATGCGCGCCGCCCGGCGCCCGCGGTTTTCTCTCCCTGGGGCCGAGCGTGGATGTGACGCACGCGGCACTGGATCGCGCGCGCCACGTGATTGTGGAGATCAACGACCAGGTTCCGCGCACGCATGGGGAATCCTCCGTGCACGTGAGCCGAGTGCACGCGTTCACGGAATGCTCGCACCCGCTGGTGGAATACCGCAGCCACCCTATCACGCCGGTGCACCGCGCCATTGCGCAGCGCCTGGCGAACCTGATTCCGGACGGCGCCGTTCTGCAGACGGGCATCGGCGGCCTGCCGGAGGCGATGCTTGGGCTGCTGGGCAACCACAAGGACCTTGGCATCCACAGCGAGATGATTCCCGATGGGGTGGTGGACCTAATGGAATCGGGCGTGATCAACAACCAGCGAAAGTCGCTGAACCCCGGGAAGGCGGTGACGGGCTTTGCGCTGGGCGGCAAGCGGCTTTTTGACTATATCGACGACAATCCGGCCTTCGAATTCCGGCGCACCTCGTATGTGAACGACCCGTTCGTGATCGCGCAGAACCGCAACATGGTCGCGATCAACTCGGCGATTGAAGTGGATCTGACGGGCCAGGTTTGCGCGGATTCGGTTGGTTCGCTGCCGTTCAGCGGCATTGGGGGGCAGGTGGATTTCATCCGTGGGGCGGCGCGCTCTCAGGGCGGGCTGCCCATCATCGCGCTGCCCTCGACGGCGAAGGACGGGGCGATTTCGCGCATCGTGCCGACGCTGCGGCCGGGGGCGGGCGCGGTAACCTCGCGCGGCGACGTGCACTGGGTGATCACGGAATTCGGAGCGGCCTATCTCCACGGCAAGTGCCTCCGGGAGCGGGTGGAAGCCATGATCGCCATCGCCGACCCGAAGTTCCGCGAAGAACTCGAACGGTACGCCATCAACGTCCACCTGCTGGGAGCAAGCCGGGGCGTGGTGGCGGTGTAGCGGCGCGGACCTCCGGCCCGCGTTCCGGGCAAGGCGGGCGATGAACTCCGCGGGACGCGTGGCCACCAGTTGCGGCGAAACCCGCCGCCAGCAAGACCGGAAGGGCTGCCGCCCAGCGCCCTACTTCACGCCCGACATCAACCGCACCGTGGGACGCACCAGCGCGATCAAAACCACGGCGGCGACGAAGGCCACCGCCGCCACCGAGCCGAACAACGTGGGCAGGGAGACTGACTCGTAGAGCGAAGTGACGCGGCCGCCCAGGTAGTCACCCACGCCGATGGAAACAAACCAGAGGCCCATCATCATGCCGGCGACGCGGGCCGGAGCAAGCTTGGTCATGGCGCTCAAGCCCACGGGGCTGAGGCACAGCTCTCCCAGCGAATGAAACAGGTATGTGCAGACCAGCCACCAGGAGGAAACCAAGGCGCCCTTGACGGCTATGGAGGACGCCGGGACGAGGACGGCAAAGCCGGCGCCGGCGAAAAACAATCCCCAGGCGAACTTCGCCGGGCTGGAAGGCTCGCGACGCTTGAGCGCCACCCAGAGCCAGGCGAAGGCCGGAGCGAGGGTGACGATGAATAGCGGCTGGACGAATTGGAACCAGCTTGCCGGAAAGACGAAGCCCAGCACGTCTCGGTTGGTACTGCGCTCGGCGAAGAGGTTGAGCGAGGAGCCGGCCTGTTCAAACGCCGACCAGAATACCGAAGCGGCCAGGAACAGAACGAGGATGGCGGCGGAGCGCTTGCGTTCTTCGGCCGACCAACCCTTGCCCATGAGCAGCCAGGAGAAAATCGCCACCGTGACAATGACCAAGGCGACGCCCAGCGTGTTGGAAATGGTCTGCGCCGTGATCTCGATCTTCCCGGCGGCCGCCAGCGCGCCGCAGACCACCGCCAGGGCCAGGGCTGCCGCCGCGCCGAAAGCGGCCTGGTGCTTACGCTTGCGTGTTTCCTCCGCACTGCCGCCGGAGCCGCCGGGAACCACGCCCGCCGGTCCGAGGTATTTGCCGCCTAGCATGTACTGAATGAGGCCCGCCGTCATGCCCACGCCGGCGAGGGCGAAGCCCAGCCGCCAACTGATTCTCTCGCCCACCCAGCCGCAGGGCAGGGGCGCAATCAGGGCGCCCAGGTTGATGCCGATGTAGAAGATGGAGAACCCGGCGTCGCGCCGCGCATCGCCGCGGGAGTAGATCTGCCCCACGATGGTGCTGACGTTGGGCTTCAGGAGGCCGGTGCCAACTACCAGCACCACGAGGCCGGCGTAGAAGAAGCCCGTACCCGGTCCCGCCAGGCAGAACTGGCCAATGGCA
>DATKOS010000248.1:0-11023 GCA_035524535.1 Bryobacteraceae bacterium | reverse complement strand
TCTCCCAGATCGCCTGGAGCTTCCTCTCCACTGTCTCCTGGCGCGCGCCGCAGAAACTCGCGTAATGCTTCTCGACGACCTTCACGGAGTTCCCGAGCAGTGCCGCCACCTCCTCGATCGTGAGGCCTGACGCGAGCCAGTTGACCGCCGCCGTGTGGCGGAAACGGTGCGCATGGAACCCCGGCACGTCCTTCTTGAAGGCGTCGTTCAGGATTGTGCGCCACGCGTCGGTCTGCGTGTAGTGCTTTTCGCTCTGTCCCTGGAGGAAATAGTAACCGCCGTTCAGCGGAAGCAGATCGAGTTCGCGCTTGAGATCGGGCGGAATCGGAATGAACACGGTCTCCTGGTTCTTCTGGTTCACGCGCCTGATCTTGTTGCCGTCGAAGTCCTCCGGACGAAGCATGCAGGCGTCGGAGATGCGGAGACCGGAATGATATAGGACCCTGACGAAGCACTTCAGGGCGCGGGTCTGCGGTTTCGCGAGGAGGAGCGCCTGATCGCTGGTAGAAAAAGGCTTGACCATCGGCGCGTGCGCGCTGGCAGGCTTGATCGCTCTTGTCGGATTTTGCGCGATCCAACCGGCGTCATGCGCGAATCCGAAGAAAGCCTTGAGCCGGTCAAGCTTCTTATTCCTCGTCGCGGTTCCTTTCTCTTCCCACAATCCCCGGAACTGGACCAGGACATCAAAGGTGAACTCGGTGATTGCGGAGAGCCCGCGCCTGTCGGCGAATGCGCTGAGCTGCGTGAAAAGCAGACGATATTTTCGAATGGTATCGGCGGCCCGGCTGCGTGCCTGGAGGTCATCGGTGAACGTGCGGATAGCCTGTTTGATGGTGATGACCGGAGCTTCCGGCTTTTTCCCGTCCTCGATGTCTCGAATGATCTGCTGCGCCCGCTCAAACGAGCGCGTCTTCAGCGATTTTCGGTAGGGCTCCCCTTCGAGTGTTCCATCGGCCCACAACGCGCACCGGCATTTCTTGCTGGCACGGTCGCTCTTGAATTTGCACGTGGCCCGGTGGCGGCGATACGCGGTGAGCACAAAACCTCTCCCACCCGATCATCGTACAAAACCATGTACATCACAATCTGCAGGATCAGAACATGCTGATTTTAAAATGGATTTTCTGGAGGCGCGGGTCGGAATTGAACCGACGTATAAGGGTTTTGCAGACCCTTGCCTTACCACTTGGCTACCGCGCCCCACGGCGGGGTTCTAGTTGCAAGATAGCGCGAGGGAAGGGGTTAAGTCAATTCTGGTTGCGCGGGGCAGGCTGGAAGGCAGAGACTCCGGGGTGGGGCAGGCGGGTTAGTGGCACGGTTTCGCGGGGGTCGGGCATGGCCATGAGGACGAGCGCCGAGGGGTGGTCTCGATCGTGCAAAACGGTCTGGGTGGCCGGCATGCTCCTGGTTTCGTCCGCGATGCGGGTACCCGTGTTGGGGTTGCGGTCGAAGCGCGGGAAATTGCTGCTCGAAATCTCCACGCGTATGCGGTGGCCCTTGAGGAAGGTGTTGGCGGTGACGCCGGCATCGATGGACAATTCATAGGTTTGCCCGGGCGCGGCCAACTCCTGGCGGTCAAGGCCATCGCGGTAGCGAAGGCGCAGGATGCCGTCGCAGAGGTTGCGCGCTTCGCCGTCCGGGAAGACATCCACCAGTTTGGCGGTGAAATCGGTGTCTTTGGCCGAGGTGGAAGCGTAGAGAATGACGCGTACGGGGCCGACGATCTCGAGATCTCCGGCGAGCGGTTTAGTGGTATAGACCAACACATCCTTGCGGCCTTCCACGCGCCGCTGGTCCATGGGGCCCCAGGGGAGGACGCGGGGATTGCAGCACACGGCTCCGCCATCGGTGGGCGCGGGATTGCGGGGGTCGTAAACGAAGCGGTCCGGCGCGCCGCGCTCGGCGGGCTGGCTGGCTAGGGCGCCATCTCCGGAGAGTGAGTTCGCTCGGCCGCGGCTGGTTAGGTAAAAAGAGATGGGGCGCGCTTCGGCGGGGGGCCAATCGGTTTCCTCCAGCCACTTGTTGGCGCCCATGAGGAAGATCTTCATGGGCGGGGCGTCGAGGGCCGGGGAATCCTTGCCCATCAGCCAGCGGTCGAACCAGGCGAGCTGGAGGCCGCGGATGGGCAATTGCGCCTCGTGCCCGAAATCCACGCCGGGAAATTGATAGGACATGTTGTGCGGCCAAGGTCCCACCACAATGCGGTTATTCGCTCCGGCCTTACGCAGGGCGGCGTAGGCGTTGAGGTCGCTTTCCACAAAATTGTCGTACCAGCCCCCCACGGAAAAGACGGGCGCATGAACGGCGCGGATGTGCTCGGCGGTGCTCATGGAGCGCCAGAAGGCGTCATCGGCGGGATGATTGAGGGCCGCCTGGAACATGCTGGAAGAACGGCCGGTGGCGGCAATGTCGGCCGTGCGCAGGGGAAGGTGCAGCACGTACTTGGAAAAATCGGGATGGTAGTTCGGGACCTTGAGGTTCTCGGACATCCACTCCAGGCGAGAGCCGATCTTCATCGCGCCGCCCTCGGAATAGAAACGGTCACGGTAATCGTCCCATCCGGAAACGACTGGGAAAATGGCCTTCAAGTGAGGGTTGCCCATGACGGCGGCTTTCCACTGCACGATGCCGCGGTAGGAGCCGCCGATCATGCCCACGCCGCCGTCGCACCAGGGCTGGCGGACAATCCATTCGATGGTGTCCTCGCCATCGTGGGGCTCTTGCTGGAGGGGGTCGAAGATGCCTTCGGAGGCGTAGCGGCCGCGCACATCCTGGGCGATCACGGCGTATCCGCGATCGACGAAGGCTTGGTAGAGCGGGGTGATATCCGCGCCCTTGCCGTAGGGGGTGCGTTCCAAAATGACGGGGAACCGGGTTCCGGCGGGAGGAAGAAAGATGTTGGCGGAAAGGCGCACGCCGTCGCGCATGGGCACACGAACATCCAGGCGTTTCACGGCGGGGGCCGCGTGAAGGGCCGCTCCGCACGCCGCGATCAGGCAGAGTGCTCGCACAACAACTCCCAGTACAGCTTCCCGGCTAGGGGCGCGCCATGGCGCTCGCGGATGTGCTCGGCGGCGCGGAGGCCAATGGCCGAGCCGATTCCGTTGGCTAATAGTAACAAACGTAAGGTCTCGCGGAGGGACTCCCGTTCCGCCAATCCGCGCGCCACGCGCAGGCAGGTATCCTCGGGAAAACACGAGACTGCCGGCGAATCGGTGAGAAGCACGGGCTTCCCCAGTCCCATCAGGCGGATAGCGATGCCCGAGGTTTCGCCGGCCGCGGGGTCGCGCAGGTTGATGCAGGCGTCCACGGCGGAGGCGGCCAGCCAGAAATCCGCGTCGGGGAGATGGGGGCGGCGAACCACGCCGGGCTGGGAGAGCAGCGGCGCCGCGGCGCGCTCAAGATCGGACGAAACGAAGTCCCCGGCCACCAGCAGAGCGGCGCGCGGATGTTCCCGGCGCAACTCGGTGAACACGTCAAGGATGCACAGCAAGCGCTTGGATTCGCGCAAATGGCCGAAGACGCCGAATAGGCAGGCGTCGCCCGCGAGTCCAAGACCGCGGCGGTAGGCGGCGGCTTCGGATTCGGAGGGGCGTGGCGAAGGCGGTGAGAAGAGGTGCGGGATTTCCACTACGCGCGCCGCCTGCCGCGCCATGGCGGCGGCTTCGGGATTATGGACCACCACGGCGAGTGAGCGTTCCAGAATGCGCCGCAGCATGGGGAACTCGAAGTAGCGGGCGTCCGAGGCGGAAGCGGCGCGGCCGCGCCAGAGATCCTCGGCAAGGGAGCGGCGCCATTCGCCCCAGTTGTAAACGAACTCCTCCACGTAGGCGGCTTGGTCCAACTGGCCCAGCAGGAAATGGTGCAGAACGGCATCATGCAGCACCGCAACGCCTGGCCGCTCCAGGGCGCGTCGGTAGATTTCGGCGTGCAGGGGATTGTTGCCAATGTGGTATAGCGCCACGCTGCATTGGCGGGGGGCGACTTCCACGCTGCCGTGGCGGCGCAGTTCAGCCAGCAGCGCGGAGGCGTAGTCCGCCACGCCAGTGCGCGCGGGAGGGAGCGGGGAATAGAAGCCTACGGTCACACTTTCCTTCTCGTCCCAAAGAGCGCCGTGCCGACGCGCACGCAGGTGGCGCCCTCCTCAATCGCCGTTTCCAGGTCGTTGGACATGCCCATGGAGAGCTGGGTTAAGCCGTGGCGGCAAGCGAGTTCGCGCAACCGGCGGAAGTAGGGGCGCGGCGCTTCGGGGTCCTCGGACCACGGCGGCATAGTCATCAAGCCGAGCAGGCGCAGGTTGGGGCAAGCGCGCACGGCGTCGATGAGCGCGGGAATCTCAGAGGGTTCAGCGCCGCTCTTGGCGTGCTCCTCGGAGAGCTTGACTTCGAGCATCACGTCCAACGCGCGGCCGGCTTGATCGAGGCGGCGCGCCAGGCGCGCGGAATCCACGGTTTGCACTACCTGGAACAGTTCGGAGGCCTTGGCGGATTTGTTGGACTGCAAATGGCCGATCAAGTGGAAACGGGCGCCGGGCAAATCCGCGACTAGCGGCGCCTTATTCTCAAATTCCTGAACGTAGTTCTCGCCGAACTCGCGCAGGCCCAGGGCATAGGCGTCACGGATGGCGGAGGCGGGGAAGACCTTGGTGACGGCCAGGAGGGTGATCTCCGCCGGGTCGCGGCGCGCGCGTTCCGCGGCGCGGGCCATCCGGGCGCGCACGGCCGCGAGACGTTCGGGTAGCGAATCCGGGAACTCTTGCACGCTTTATTTTCTCCCTAAGCGCGGCCGCTTGCCAGCCATGCGGGGCGGGCGATCAATGGCGCGGCGGCTCGCAGAAGACGTTATCGATGAGACGGACGGCGCCAAGCCACACGGCCGCCGCGGCCAAAACCGGCGCGGCGATGCGCTCCACCGGGCGCATGAGCGCCGGGTCCACGATTTCCAGGTACTCGACGCGAACGGCCTTGTGCGGCGCTAGGGCGGCGAGGGCAGCCTCCCGAACCTCGGCGGCGCTGGTCGCGCCGGCGGCTACGCGGCTCCGCGCTGCCAGCAGGGCCTGGTAGAGCGCGGGCGCGATGCGGCGCTCCGCGGGAGAGAGCAGGCGGTTGCGCGAGCTCATGGCCAGGCCGTCCGGTTCCCGCACGGTGGGGATGGGCACGATGACGATGGGGAAATCGAGGTCCGCCGTCATCTGGCGGATGATGGCCAATTGCTGGGCGTCCTTTTCGCCGAAATAGGCTCGATCCGGCTGGACGATATTGAAAAGCTTGGCGACCACGGTGGCGACGCCGCGGAAGTGGCCAGGGCGGAACTCGCCGCAGAGCTTTTCGGCGAGCGTCGGCGCCTCCACGAAGGTGAGCGGCGGGCCGGGGTACATTTCGGCGGCGTCCGGGGCGAAAACTACGGCGGCGCCGTGCGCGGCGCAGAACTCGAGGTCGGCGGCCAGAGTGCGGGGGTAGCGCTGGAAGTCCTCGGTCCGGTCAAACTGCGTGGGGTTAACGAAAATGCTTGCCACCACGAAGCCGCACTCCTGGCTGGCGCGGCGGATCAGTTCGGCGTGGCCGGCGTGGAGCGCGCCCATGGTGGGAACCAGGCCGATGGGGCCGAGCGGGCGGGCTTCCGCCACCGCGAGGCGCAATTCCGGGATGGTTTCGATTCGCCGCGCGCTCACGCTTTGCGCTCCGGAGCGGCGGCGCGGGAGCTGCTGGGCGGCGGATAGCGTCCCTTCTTCACATCGGCGATGTACTCGCCGGCGGCCTTCACGATGGCGTCGCCAAGGTCGGCGTAGCGCTTGACGAAGGGCGGCGTGAACTCGGTATGGAGGCCGAAGGCGTCGTAGCTCACCAGCACCTGGCCGTCGCAGTGCGGGCCCGCGCCGATGCCGATGGTGGGGATTTCCAGCTCCTTGGTGATCTCCGCGGCCACTTCATCGGGGATGGACTCGAGCACCACGGCGAAGGCGCCGGCCTCCTGAAGGATGCGGGCGTCTTCCATGATGCGGTCGGCTTCGCGGGCCGATTTGCCGACGCGCCGAAAGCCTCCGAACTTGTGCACGGACTGCGGCGTGAGGCCCACGTGGCCCATCACGGGGATGCCGATTTCCACGAGGCGCGAGACCACGTCGGCCACGGCGCGTCCGCCTTCCAGTTTGACGGCCGCGGCGCCGCCCTCCTGCATGAGGCGGCCGCCGTTGCGCACCGCTTCGGGAATGCCTGCCTGGTAGGTGAGGAACGGCATGTCGGCCACTATGAGGGCCCGGCTGGCGCCATTGGCGACGGCGCGGGTGTGGTGCACCATGGCGTCGAGCGTGACCGGCAGGGTGGTCTCATATCCCAGCACCACCATGCCGAGCGAATCGCCAACCAGGAGAACATCGATGCCGGCGCGGTCCAACAGGCGCGCCATGGCGGCGTCATAAGCCGTGAGCACGGTAATCTTGCGGCCGTGCTTCTTCTTGTCGGCCAGTTCGGGGATCCGGACAGGCTTGGTCCGCGTAGTCATCCAGGCGTTGTTCCCTCGCAGGAGCCTTCCTCGGCGTCCCGCTTGCAGACGCAGGCCATTGTGGCGCTTTGAGAACGCGCCGGCTCCCGCAAATCCCAGTATCCCACGAGCGGCTCGCACCCGCGAAATCGGGATGCCGGAGCACGGCGTGGCAACTTCCGACGCTCGCAGGAGTTGGATCTACGAAGGCTTGGCGCTGACGCGGAGAGACTCACAACGGGCGCCGGAATTCATCTAGTCCATCGTGATTTGTTATCGCGTTGAAACCGCCACGTATGGTATTCTGCACCATCAAGGGATCTGCAGAGGTTGAGTTCGAACAGGGTTTTGAAGGACACAATTATCCAATTTGAAGCGCGCGAATCACGCGCCGCCGTCTAGCGCGAGAGCGCTGGAGCGAAGAGCCTCTTCGACGCTGTTCGAAGGCGGATTGACGCGCGATGGCGCGTGCCAGGGTTATTGCGGCCTATCCTGAGCCGGGTGTCCGGCTCCACGTAAGGGTTCAAGCACAACATCGTCAGCTCTGTAATGCTGCATATCCAATCGGAGTCCATGCAGTGGATCGCAACCTTCAATTCTTGACTTCAGGAGACACTACTGATGCGTAGACTCAGCTTATTGAAGACGTTCTCCTTCACGGGCGCGCTCGTTGCGATGCTCGCGGTACTAGCCGTTCCGGCCGTCGCGCAACTCGCTGGCTCGGGAACCATTACCGGCGTTCTAACAGATCCGGCGGGAGGCAACGTGCCGGAAGCGGCCGTGGTCATTCACAATACGGCGACGGGGTTTGAGCACTCGACCACCTCCAACGAATCCGGTATCTATGTGGTCCCGTTCCTCGATCCGGGGCCGTATGAAGTGCACGTAACCAAGTCTGGTTTCGCGGCCTTGGTCCGAAAAGACCTGACGCTTCAGGTGGGTCAGACGATGACCATCAACCTGGCGCTCTCCGTGCAGACCACCCAGACGGAGGTCACGGTCTCCGGGGCGGCGCCGCTGGTGGATACGGAAAAGACCGAAGTCTCGCAAGTGGTGGACTCCGGCGCCGTGAGCAACCTGCCGATCTCCGGCCGGCGCTGGGACACCTTCGTGCTGCTGACGCCCAACGTCACGAATGACGGCACCAGCGGCATGGTCTCTTATCGCGGCATATCCGGTCTGTACAACAGCAACACGGTGGACGGCGCGAACAACAATCAGGCGTTCTTCTCGGAAGCGCGCGGGAGGGCCAACAGCGGCGCCTACGTCTACAGCATGGATTCGATCGGCGAATACCAGGTGAGCTCCAGCAACTACAGCGCGGAGCTGGGACAGGCGGCCGGCGGGGTGGTGAACGCCGTGACCAAATCCGGCGGCAACGACATGCACGGCGACCTGTTCTACTACCTCCGTTACCCGACGTGGAACGCGCTCGATTCGTATCCCAAGTCGCGCGGGACGTACAGCCAGCCGATTCACCAGTGGCAGCAATTCGGAGGCAGCGGCGGCGGACCGGTGTTGAAGAATAAGTTGTTCTACTTTGTGACCTACGATGGCTCGCGCAAGGTAAATCCGATTTCCTACGCGAGCAATGTCTACAGCCAGACGGGGCTCAAGCCGCTGACCTGCCCGGCGGCGGTGAATGCCACGCAATGCGCCGCCGCGAACCAGTTCCTTTACGGGCTGCAGGGCTCCTTCCAACGGGCGACGAACGAGGACGTGTTCTTCGCCAAACTGGACGGCCAGGTCAATTCCCGCAACCACGTTTCCTCCTCGTTCGACTTCATGAACTACCGGGCGCCGAACGCGTACAGCACCGCGCCCTCCTACACGGACAGCTCGCTGAGCACCAACGGCAGCTACGTGTTCCATGAGCGCATCTTCGTGACGAACTGGGATTCGACGCTCAGCCCGACGGCAGTGAACAACGTCCGGTTCCAATGGGGCCGGGACCTCGAGGTCGCCGGCGCCAACGGCTCCGCGCCTTACGTCAACGTGGGCGGATCGGGCGGAAGCTCGAACCTGGCGATCTACGGCGAGAACTACGCGCTGCCGCGCACGGCCGAGCCGGACGAGCACCGCATTCAGTTCTCCGACACGCTCTCCCTGAACCGCGGCCTGCACTCGATCAAGGCGGGGTTCGACATGAACGTGATCCACGAGGTGATGATCAACCTCTACCAGGGCACGGGCAACTACAGCTACAGCGGCACGGCGCAAACCGCATTCAACAACTGGGTGCTGGATGCTTTCGGGATCAACAACGGCGACGGCCTGACAGGCAAGCACTACAGCACGTTCACGCAGGTGGAGGACGCCATCACGGGCGTGGGCAAGGACGATTTCTACGACAACGACTTCGCGGGCTTCGTTGAGGACGCCTGGAAGATCCACCCGCGCCTCACGCTGAACCTGGGATTGCGGTACGACGTGTTTCTGATCGATCAGCCGCCGAAGCCCAACACGCTGACTTCGCTCACGACCATGTACACGTCCACCATCAACAATCCGAAGGACCAGTTCGCGCCGCGCATCGGCCTGGCCTGGCAGTTGACGCCCAAGACGGTGGTGCGCACGGGCTACGGCATCTTCTACGGCAAGACCACCAACAGCACGTACTATGCGACGCGCGTGGAAAACGGCGTCTACCAGCAGACCTTCTCTTGCACGCCTTCGCCGACCTCCTCCACGTACTGCCCGCAGTTGACGTTCCCGAATGTGATCTGGACGCCGCCCGGGCCGGCGATGTCGGCGCCGTTCCAGGGCGCTTTGACGCCGCAGGTGGTGACGTTCAATCCTCCGGCCGCCACTCAGGTGACGCGCGGCATGTCGCCGGACTGGCTCAACCCTCGGACCCATACGGGCGATGTGACCATTGAGCAGCAGCTTCCGGGCAGCATGAGCGCTTCCGTGGCCTACGTGGTCAGCCGCGGACTGCACTTGCCTGTGTTCTACGACTCCAACCTGGCGCCCTCCACCACAACCAAGTCCTACGACATTTTGAACACCAGCAACCAGACGGTCCAGACTTACACGGTTCCGTTCTACACCACGCGCATCAATCCGACGACGGGCGAAGTATTCGTCGGTTCGAGCGAAGTGAACTCGTGGTATCACTCGGCGGTCCTCACACTGCACCGGCCCATGCAGCATGGGCTGGAGTTCACCGCCAATTACACCTTCAGCAAAGCGCTGGACGACGCGCAGGTGGGCGGCGCAAACGGCACATTCAACGGCACGGATTACCCCGTGGATCCCTACAACCGCAAGGCCGAGTATGGGCTATCGGATCTGGACCAGCGGCATCGGTTCGTTCTGAGCGGGGTGTGGATGCCGCGGCTGGGCGACAGCCTCGGGAAGGCCGGGCGGATGGCGGTGAACGGCTGGGCGTTTTCGACCATCCTCACCGCGGCGACGGGACAGCCGGTGACGCCGTACATCACCGGGGCTCCGAGCCCGCTCGATGGCGGCGTGACGGGCGGCGTGAGTTACGCCGGCCCGACTCAGGGACGCGCGGGGTGGCTGCAGCGCAACAGCAGCACGGCGCCGGGATTCAAGGACATGGACTTTCGCATCGGCCGGCAATTCGACGTCGGGGAACGGGCGAAGTTGACGCTCCTTGGCGAAGCGTTCAACCTGTTCAACACCACCAACGTTTCGTCCGTGAACACGACCGCGTTCAGCTACTCGGCGGCCGGTTCGGGCGTCTGCGGCGGCCATGCCAACGCCTGTTTCGCGCCAAGTTCCACGTTCCTGACTACGACCGCGAGCAGCAACCTGCTGTTCGGGCCGCGGCAATTGCAGATCTCCGGGCGGCTCACGTTCTAGAGCCGCCGGAGGGCTAGGTACCGGCCGTCGGCAAAGGCTGTGGGCGTCTTGGACGGCGCGGTCCCCTTTCCTGGCCGCGGGTTGTTACTCGACGGGTTTGACGGAGGGCCGGAAGAACTCAAGATTCCGCACTCGAATTGATTGGCTCCATCGTTTTTTGCTATCGCATCGCGGCCGGAACCTGTGGTATTCTGCACCATCGAGGGATCACAGAGGTCGAGTTCAAACTGGACCTTTAGAGAGTACGATTATCCTTGTTAACTCGGGCGAATAGCGCGCCGCCATCGGGCGCCGGAGCGAAGGGCCCGTTCGACGTTGTTCGAGCAGCGCTCCCCGCGCGATGGCCCGCGCAAGAGTCATGTCGGCCAAATATTGAGCCGGGTGCCCGGCTCCACGTGGCGGTCTAAGAGAATGCTCCAGGCTGTTGGAGTTTTCACCGTTTTGAGAACATTTTGATTTCTCTTTGTAACCAAGAATCGTGCTACTCTGCGAACTCTTGGACGGGCCGATGTGCGCGCATCGCCCGCGGTCTGCCCAAATTCGCGTGGATGTATTGCGCGAGCCGCGGGTTGCTGACGCCGGATGAGGTAGCGGCGAACGCCGCCGTCTCTGTGTAACGCTGATGTGCCTTGGGGGCAAGAAACGCATGGGAGGCGTTTTTATGGGGTTTAGGAATCGATATTCCGTTCTTTTGATGTCGTGCTTGATGGCGCTG
>DATKOS010000247.1:0-9120 GCA_035524535.1 Bryobacteraceae bacterium | reverse complement strand
TGAATGATAACTACTTTCCGGGCTGCAGGGCCGGGTTGGGGTACTCTATCTTGCTTGCGTTGGTGATTTCCTGAAGCCACTTATTGTTATTGTCGCTGCGCACGGCCAGGGTGATTTCGGTCTGCAACTCGGAGAGCGGCGCGTAGGTGACTTCCTCGGCGCGCAGCAAGTAATAGCCTCCGGGCTGCCGCACCGGGTCGCTGACTTCGCCTTGTTTCAGCGCAAACACCGCCTTGGCGATGGCGTCCGGAACGTTCTGCTTGCGGTTGAACGTGGCGAAATCGCCGTCCTTGTCGCGGGAGGTGACGTCATCGGAATACTGCTTCACCAGTTTCACGAAATCGGCCCCCGTGCGGAGTTCGGCGCGGAGGCGGTCCGCCTCGGCTTTGGCCTGCGCCTCGCTGCGCGATTGCTTCCCGCCCGCTCCCTCGCCAAAAGCAATGTAGATGGCCTTGACGCGAACCTGCTCGTAATCCTGCTTGTGGGCGTCGTAGTAGCTCTGGATCTGCTCCTGCGTCACCTGCATGGTGTTCAGGTTCATGTTCATCTCGGCCTGTCCGAGGGCGAACACGCGCAGGGTTTCCAGCTGCTCCCTGGTCGGGCTGGCCTGATCGAGCTTCTGCTGCACGGCGATGCGGGCGAGGGAGCGCATGCCGCACCACCACTTGGCGGTTCCGGCGGGATTCGTGGCAGCCATTTGCTTGATGGTGGAGTCCATGCCGACAATTCCCTTGAACTCGCCCATGGTCACGGGGACTCCGTCGCAGATAAAGACCGCGGCGCTGTCCGGCACGTCGGCGAGCGCCTTCGCGGCGGGCGCCGCCGTCTTGCCGTCCGGCAGCTTACCGGATTCCGCGGCTTCGGCGGCCATGCGTTTCAGGCGCTCCTGCTGGGTTTCGCCGGGCGGCGGCGCGGTTTGGGCCCACGCCGCGGCCACGCAGATCAGGAGGAAAAAAGCGGATGCCTTCATGATAAGGAATTCCGGAATCAGTTTATCATGGGGGCATTGGAGCCCCCGCGGCCGAAAGCCGCGCATTGCGGGCCGCGCAAAGAGAATGGCGGACGGCGAATGACAATCGGGAACGGCAAGCGATGGCGTCTTCTGGGCGCGGCGATGGCGCTGGCATTCGCCTCCAGCGCCGCCGAATCGCCCGCCGAACGCGGCAAGCGCATCGTCCAGGAGGCTGTGCAAGCCCTCGGCGGCGACGCTTTCCTGCATATGACGGATCGCGTCGAGACCGGGCGCGCCTATTCGTTCTACCGCTCCGAGATCACCGCGCTTTCGCTCGCCCGCTTTTACACGCGCTACACGGACAACCCCGCCCCGGGCAAACTGGCGCTCCGCGAGCGCGAGTCCTTCCTCACGCCGGGTAAAACCGAGGAGACATCCGCCGTGCTTCTCACCGAGAACGGCGCCTGGGACATCACCTACCGCGGCGCCGAACCGCTGGACGACGCGCAATACCGCGGCTTCGTGGACTCCACCGAACACGGCGTGCTCTACATCCTGCGCTGCCGCCTGAACGAGCCCGGACTCGATTTCTACTGGGATAGCACCGACGTCCAGGACAACCGGCCGGTGGAGATTGTCGAGATCACGGACGCCGCCGGCGAGAAGATCACGGTCAGCTTCGACCAGGACACCAAGCTGCCTCTGCGCCAGGTCTGGCGCCACCGCAACCTGCAGTTCAAGGACTTCGATACCGAGACCTCGTTGTACTCGAATTATCACGACGCCGGGCACGGCGTGCGGTTGCCCACCATCGTGCAGCGCGACCGCAACGGCGAGAAACTCTCCGCCATGTACGCAGATTCCGTGGAAGTGGACCGGAACCCTTCAGCGGATCTCTTCGTCCTTCCTGCTAACGTGAAGATCCTGACAAAAAAGAAGTAGCGGCGGCGGCGCGGCCGAAACAAAAATCGCCTTTTTTGTTCCGGACCGCGAAAATACGAGCGTCCGATTCCCCCGCCGCGCTCCGGTCTGGCATGATAGTTCTCAGGGAGATCCGTTGACTCTTCAAGCCTCGATAGCGTTCCTCCTTCAAGTGAATCTGTGGGACATGGTCCAGCAGAGCGGTCCGGTCGGGATGCTGGTGCTGGCGCTTCTTCTGTGTTTTTCCATTTACTCCTGGACGGTGATTTTCGCGAAGTGGCGGGCTCTGGGCGGAGGGCGCAGCGCCAATGCGCGCTTCCTGCGCGCGTTCCGAAAGGCGAACGGATTGGAAGCGGTCATGGTGGCCAGCGAACAATACCGCCCGTCGCCGCTGGTGTCGGTCTTCGATTTCGGATATGAAGAGATCGCCCGCCAGGTGAAGGCCCGCGGGAAGGTGACGAATCGTACGTCGCTGGAGCGCTCCCTGCAATTGGGCATTAGCGAGGAACTCGCCAAGCTGGAACGCAACATGAACTGGCTGGCCACGGTCGCCTCGGTATCGCCGTTCATCGGCCTGCTGGGCACGGTCATGGGCATCATCCGCGAGTTTCAAGACCTCGGCCAGGTGGGCGGGCAGAGCCTCAAGACCGTGGGACCGGGCATCGGCGAGGCGCTCATCGCCACCGCCATGGGACTTTTCGCCGCCATCCCCGCGGCCATCTTTTACAACTTGTTCAGCAACGCCATTCGGGAAATCGGCGCGCGCATGGACGATTTCGCGCTGGAGTTCCTCAACATGGCGGATCGCGGATTCGGAGAATAGCGCATGTCCATCACCGTGAACGGCGGCGGCGGCGGCGGACTGGGTTCGCGCAGGCGCGGCTCCTCAGGCACGCTCTCGGAAATTAACGTCACGCCGTTCGTGGACGTAGTGCTGGTCCTGCTGATCATCTTCATGCTTACCGCGCACGTGATGGAGTTCGGCATTGAGATCGACGTACCCAAAGTCACCACCGGCCAGCAAACCTCCAAGGAACTGCCCGTGGTGACCGTCAGCAAGGACGGGCTGACGGAGCTGAACGGAAAGCCCGTGAACATCCACGACCTGGCCGATACGATTCACCGCAACTTCACCCACACCGACGCCGTCTATCTACGCGCGGACAAGGACGTGGTTTGGGATATTCCCGTCCAGGTAATGTCTGTTTTGGGACAAGCGAAGTTTCAGGTGAATGTGGTGACCGAGCCTTTGGAAGAGGGCCCCAGGGGCGTGAAATGAGATGAGCGCGCGCGGCGACATTTTGGACCGGCCCGAGCCCCTGGCGGGCTCGTTCTGGGCGTCCGTCACGCTGCATGTTTCGGTATTCGCCGCGATTATTTTGTCGGCCTGGTACCAGGCGCACCATCCTCATGAGACTTGGGGCGACCTGCACGGCGGCGGATTGGGAAGTGTCTCCGTCACGCCCGTCGCGCGCATCCCTCTGCCCTCGGAGTCCGGGCCGGTGAATCCCGTGGCCAATGACACCAAATCGCTCGCGCCCACGCCGCCGCCCAAGCCCAAGGCGCAGCCCAAGCCGAAGGTCAAGGCCCCGGAGCCGGACGCGCTGCCGTTGATTGAGCGCAAAACGCCGCGGCGGCCCGCCCAGCCTTCCTGGGAAAAGAATACCTACCGGGAGCAGCAACGCGACCAGCCCAACCAGGTCTACAGCCAGTCCGGGCAGCGCATGGTTTCGCCGATGATCGGGATGTCCGGCAGCGGCGGCGTGAGCATGGGCGACAACTCGCCCTTCGGCAATCAGTTCGGGCAATACGCGGAGCTGATCCGCAACAAGGTGGGCAGCAACTGGAAGACGGGGGACCTGCCGGTGAACCTGCGCACGGCGCCGCCGGTGGTGGTGACTTTCACGATCACCCGCGACGGCAGCGTTCCGTCGCGATCGGTACGGATCACGCAATCGAGCGGGAACCAGGCGGTGGACTTTTCGGCCGAGCGGGCGGTACTGGAGTCGTCGCCGTTTCCGCCGCTGCCGCTGGGGTACAGCCGCGATTCGGCGGATATCGAGTTTCATTTTGAGTTGAGGCGCTGACTTATGAAAAGGATCCTTTGGTTGGCGGCCGTCGCGGCCGCGGCTCTGGCGGGACTGGCGGCGCAGCAGGTGACCATCTATCTGCAGCAAGGGCAGCTTCCGGCGCTGGCCATCCCGGATTTGCGCGGCGATGCGCAGGCGCAGCCGTTCATGAGCGCGCTGAACGAAACTCTATGGGGCGACGTCTCCGGCTCCGGCCGCTTCAAGATGGTCCCCAAGACCATGTACCCGAAAGGGAACCCGCAGCAGGCGTCGGACTGGCGTCCGGCGGGCGCGACGGCGGCGGGCAGCGGCCTGGCGATCACGGACTGGTCGCAGCCGCCGGTCAACGCCAACCACATCGCCTTCGGATACGCCGCCGTGCAGAACGGCGTGTTCGTGCTCTACGGCTGGCTCTACGATGTGGGCAAGGGCACGCAGGAGATTGGCGCCCGCTACGTGGCCTCCACCGTGGACGCGGCGGGAGCGCGCGAAGCGGCCCACAAATTCGCCGCGGACATCATCGCCCTGTTCGGCGGAAAGTCACTTGCCGGCACTCACATCTATTTCACCTCCAACAGAACCGGGCACAAAGAGATCTGGATGATGGACCCGGATGGCGGAAATGTGAAACAGATTACAAATTTTAGGAACATAACCATCCAACCAGCCATCTCTCCGGATGGAAGCAGGATTGCATTTACTAGCTGGGCGCACGGGAATCCTGGTATATTTGTGTTTTCGGTGGATCCGATTCGGGATTTACATTATTACAACCAGCAAGCGTCGGTGAATTCATCGCCGTCGTTTACGCCAGACGGGAAAGAGATCGTATACTCCTCGTCGGCGGGCGACGGTCGTTCCTGCCGGATTTTTATCGGCGGACTGGACGGAAGCGGGTTGCGGCCGATTTCTTCCCCCGGGTATATCGACACGGAGCCGAAGGTCAACCCGAAAACGGGGTCTGAAATCGTGTTTTCATCCGGCCGTTCGGGCCCGGAGCAGATTTACAGGATGAATATCGACGGCTCGGACATCGAACGGTTAACCCCCGGACAAGGAGAGGCGTCCAATCCTTCGTGGCATCCCGGGGGGCAGATCATTGCGTTTTCCTGGACGCGCGGATTCGCGGCTGGGGATTTCAATGTTTTCACCATGGATGTGGCGTCTCGCACTTACACTCAGTTGACGCATAGCGAGGGACGCAATGAAAACCCGAGCTGGGCCCCGGACGGCGTGCATCTCGTGTTCGGATCGACGCGTACGGGATCGTCGCAGATCTGGACCATGCTGGCCGACGGCACGCAGTTGCGCCAACTGACGACGCAAGGAAGTAATGAGACCCCGGTATGGGGCCCGTAACGAAGGATTGGAACCAGTAACGAACAATTCAGGAGGAGATGTTCATGCTAAGTTCACGGAAGCTCGTTATTGTTTTGGCTTCAATTTTCCTGGTGGTGTTCGCAGCGGGCTGCAAAAAGAAGATTCCCGCGCCGCCGCCTCCGCCGCCTACCGCTCCGCCGCCGGCGCCGCCGCCGCCGCCGCCGCCCGCCGCTCCGAGCATCGTTAGCTTCTCGGCGGATCCGTCGTCCATTCAGCGCGGCCAGTCATCGAACTTGAGCTGGTCGGTTAGCGGACAGACCACAAGCATTTCCATCAACCAGGGCGTGGGCGTAGTTGCCGCTTCGGGCAGCCAGCGCGTGATGCCCAATGAATCCACCACCTACACGCTGACGGCTACCGGCCCCGGCGGTTCGGTGAACAGAACGGCCACCGTCACGGTTACGGTCCCGCCGCCGCCTCCACCGCCTCCGCCGCCGGCCAAACCGACCATCGAGCAGCGTCTCTTCAATGAGGTGCACGATGCGTTCTTCGATTACGACAAGAGCGACGTGCGCTCCGACGCGCGCGACTCGCTGACGCAGGACGCCGCGGCGCTGAAGTCGATTATGGCGGACTTCCCGAACGCGACGATCATGATCGAGGGACACTGCGACGAGCGGGGCTCGGCGGAGTACAACCTCGGCCTCGGTGACCGCCGTTCCACTTCGGCCAAGGACTTCCTGGTGCAGTTGGGCGTTTCCGCCGACAAGCTGAAAACCATCAGTTACGGCAAGGAGCGTCCGCAGTGCACTGAGTCCAACGAGGAGTGCTGGCAGAAGAATCGCCGCGTCCACTTCGTGGCCGCGCCGCAGTAGGAAGCTGCCGCGGCAGTACGTCAATCATTTGGGGGCGGCCAGCCGGATTGCCGGAGCCGCCCCTCTTCTGGAGGTTTCCGTATGTTCCGACGCATTTGCGCCTGGGTCCTGATCGCATCGCCCGTCGCGGCGTTCGGCGCGGACAATGCTACGTTGCAACTGCAGCGCGATATCGCGTCGTTGCAGGAGCAGGTCAGGGATTTGCAAAAATCCCAGGATGAGAAATTCGCCGCCCTGCTCGAATTGGTGCGCCAGGCCGTGGGCAACGCCAATGACGCGAGCAAGACTGCGGCCGTGTTGCAATCCAGCCTGCAGCAGAACCTGCAAAGCACGCAGGACAAGGTGGTCGCCCCCGTGGCCGGCCTCTCGTCCCGCATGGACCAAGTATCCAGCGACGTTAGCCACCTGGCGAACGCCGTCTCCGACCTGACCAGTTCCATGGCCAAGATGCAAACGCAATTGACAGATCTGGTGAACCAGGTGAAGGTGATGCAGGCCCCACCCGCGCCGCCGGCCGCGACCCCGGGAGTTCCTGGCGCCATGGGCGCGGCTCCGTCCGCTGCCCCGCCCATTTCCGCAACCGAGCTCTACAATGACGCCGACCGCGACCGCAACGGCGGCCACCTGGATATGGCGGTCCAGGAGTTCGGCGACTTTTTGAAGTATTATCCCGATTCCGCGCAGGCGCCAGCCGCGCAGTTCTATATCGGTTTCATCCACTACGGCCAGCGCGATTACGAAACCGCGGTGCAGGACTTTCAAGGCGTCATCGACAAGTATCCCGACGACGACAAGCGCGTGCCGGAAGCCATGCTCTACAAGGGCCTGAGCCTCGAGCGCATCACCGGCCACAAGACCGAAGCCTCCAACGAGTACAAAGAGCTCATCAAGCGCTTTCCCCGCACGGACCCCGCTTCCAAGGCCTGCACGCAGCTGCAGGGCCTGGGCCTCAGGTGCGGCGCGCCCGCGTCCAGTTCTTCGAAAAAGAAGAAGGAATAGCGCTCCGGCCAAGCAGACGGCCAGCCACGCCGCGTCCCACGCCCAACGGGCTTCCGCCCGCTCCAAACGTGCTGAATTTTACGGGCGCCTCCGCCTTGGCATGGTATTCTTAATGTTCTTTACTTAGATGGCTCAAGACAGGCGGTTCCCGCGCGTGTGCGTCGCGTTGGGCCTTCCCGATGTCCCAAGCTTGCTGGAACACGCGCGGCGCGAAGCCTCGGCTGGCGAATCGTTCCTGGAGTTTCGCCTGGATTATCTGGAGCGCCCCGAAGATGGTCCGGGCGCTGTCCGGCGCTTCCTCGAAGAATATCCGGATTGCGTTGTCCTCGCCACCTGCCGCCGCCGCCAGAACCATGGGAAGTTCAACGGCAGCATTGAGCAGCAGCTTGCGCTGCTGGAAAGCGCCGTGGCCGCCGGCGCGCAGGCCGTGGATGTCGAGGTGGAAACCGCTGAATCCGCCGCCGAGCGCGTGAACCTGTTCCACGGGCGCGCGGGCCTGGTGGTTTCCTACCACAACTACGAATCCACCCCGCCCATGGACGGCATTGTCAGCCGCGTGATGCGCGTTCCGGCGGATGCCTATAAGGTGGTCACCACCGCGCGCAAGCCCTCGGACAATCTGCGCGTGCTGGCCGCCGCGCGCGCCTTCCCCAAGCAATCCATGGTGGTTCTCGCCATGGGCGAGCTCGGTTTCCCCACGCGCGTACTGGCCCCGGTCTACGGCGCCGCTTACACCTACGCCGCTCCAAGCTGCACGGAAGGGACCGCGGCGGGCCAGATGGGCTCGCAGCAGTTGCGGCGCATGTACCACGTGGAGAAGTTGAAGAAGGCGTCGAAAATCTACGGCGTCATCGCCGACCCCATCCGCCATTCCATCTCGCCGGCCGTGCACAACCGCGCGTTTCAACTGCGGCGGCTGGACGCGGTTTATCTGCCCTTCTGGGTGACGCCGGCGAACCTGCGCGATTTCTTCTCCGCCGCCGAGGGCATGCCCCTGGCCGGCTTCAGCGTCACCATTCCGCACAAGCAGAAAATTGTCCGCTACCTGGACATGGTGGACCCGGTGGCGCGGCGCATCGGCGCCGTGAACACCGTGTGGCGCAAGGGCGGCAAGTGGCGCGGAGCCAATACCGACGTGGCGGGCATCACCGGCCCGCTGGGCCGCGTGCTGCGGCTCCGCAACGCCTCCGTGCTCATGGTGGGCAACGGCGGGGCGGCGCGCGGCGCGGCGTTCGCGCTGGCCGGCGCGGGCGCCAAGATCGCCGTCACCGGAAGGAATTTCGACCGCGTGCGCGCGCTCGCCAAGACCTGCGGAGCCGAAGCGCTTTCCCGGGATCAACTGAAGAGCCGCCATTTCGAGGCCGTGGTGCATGCCACGCCGCTCGGCATGTATCCGCACGTGAACGGCTGCTTCTTCGACGGCGAAATTCCCGCCGACGTGGTCTTCGATCTGGTCTACAATCCCGCCGAGACGGAACTCCTGAAGCGCGCCAAGGCGCAGGGCAAGACGGTGATTCCCGGGCTGGAGATGTTCATTGAGCAGGCCGTTGGTCAGTTCGAAATCTGGACCGGCGAAACCGCCCCGCGCGCGGCCATGACCAAGGCCGCCGAGGAAGCCCTCGCGAACCGCTGCAAGTAGGCGCCGCCCTCAGAGATTCGACGAGCGCGCTTCCCCCGCCGGCCCCAGGCTCTGGGCGATCTTCCGCACCGTCTCCTCGGAAACCGCCGGCAGCGCCCGCACGTGGCCGCTGCACGTCCCCGCCTTGCCCGGCACGCTGAAGCTGTACGTGTTCGGGTCTTCCTTGTTCCGCGAGGAGTGCTCCTCATAGAAGATGCGCTTGGCGGAGTTCTCAAACATCTTCTCCTTGGGGATTTCCAGCAGCCGCTGCATGGATTCGCTGAGCGGCGCGAAGTCCTGGCCCGGCTGGCTGGTCACGGTGGCGATGGCGGTGGAAGCGTCCTCCAGGATGGCCGCGCCCACGTT
>DATKOS010000246.1:0-2484 GCA_035524535.1 Bryobacteraceae bacterium | reverse complement strand
CGCGCCGGGGGACATGGTCGCCTACCGGTTCGAGATTTTCGGCGAGAACTTGAATCGCAAGACCGGACTGCCTAGCCTGTCGACCAAAGTGAGTCTAAGCGCCGCGGAGCCTTGGACGCCCAAACCCTCAGGAACCGGCGAGCCACTGCGATCCACAATCGGCGAGCGGCAACTAGTAGTGGGACAGATTGGATTGCCGCGCGACGCTGCGCCCGGCGAATATGTTCTCCGCCTGGACGCGCGAGACAACCTCGCAGACCCGGAGGTGCTCCATTCGGACTTACCCACCGGACCGACGACGGATCCCGGATATCTTGTCGTCGCCTCCCAGGCAATGGATCTTTGGGTTCGGTGAGTGGTAGGGCAGACGATCGCGCTTCGGCGTCTGCCCTGCCTCGCCAACGCAGGCAGGCCACCGCCAGGCGATGGCCTGCCCTCCTGAAAACTACTTCGCCTTGCGGGCGGCTTCCATCATGGCGCGCAGCACGATGGAACGCAGCGCCTCGTGATGGCTGCTCTGCGCGGGCGTAAGCTGCCACGGCGTCTTGTAGCCCGCGGCCGCGATTTCCTCGAAGCTGGCCGTGCCCGCTTCGATCTTCTTGCCAAGGTCGGACTTCCAGGATTCGTAGCGCTTCGCGACGGCCGCTTCCAATAGGCCGTCTTCCGCCACTACGGCCGCCGTGCGCAGACCCCAGGACACGGCGTCCATGCCCAGAATATGCGCGTGGATCAGGTCGATGGGCGCGAAGCTGGCGCGGTAGCGGTGCGCGTCGAAATTGAACACGCCCGTCCCGAGCCCGCCGGCCTTCAGAACCGGGTGCATGATCTCGAATCCGATCATCGGATCGCCCAGGAAGCGGTCCGTATCCCAGCCGTTGCCGTAGGTGCCTTCGTTCACGTCAATGCCGCCCAGCATGCCGTTTTCCTGCGCCACGGTGAGCTCATGCAGCATAGTGAAGTTGGCGAGCTGCGCGTGGTTGGTCTCGACGTTCAGCTTGAAGCTCTTATCGAGGCCGTTGCGCACCAGGAACCCGATCACTACCAGCGCCGAATGGTCATACTGGAAGGTGCTCGGCTCGCACGGCTTGGGCTCAATGAGGAACTGGCCCGTGAAGCCGATCTTCTTGGCGTAATCCACGGACATCTTCAGGAAGCCCGCCAGGTGCTTCTGCTCCAGGCCAAGCATGGTGGCCAGCAGGTGGTTGTAGCCCTCGCGGCCGCCCCAAAATACGTGGTTGCGCGCGCCCAGCCGCTTGCCCACTTCGAGCATCTTCTTGGTCTGCGCCCAGGCATGCGCATAGACGCTGACTTCGTTGGCCGTGGAGGCGCCTTCGCGATAGAGCTGTAGTGAAAACAGATTTTGGGTGGTCCAGCCGCACTGGATGCCGCTCAACTTCTGCAGCGCTTCCATGGTAGGCAGGATGCGGTCGATGTTGTCGTGGAACTCCTGCAGGCTGTTGCCGTGGGGCACGCCATCCCAATCGTGCCAGCACCAAAAGCGGATGCCCAGCAGGTAGAGCGCGTAGAAGAACGCGCGGTACTTACGCTCGGCGTTCTCCATGGAGTCCGTGCCGTCATCCCACGGCGCGATGGACGTGCCCGGTCCGAACATGTCGGCCAGCGGATTATCGAAATGCCACTTCGCGCCCGCAAAAGGCAGGTGCTCCGCCATGGTCTTGCCGTAGACGGTCTCCCCGGCGTTGTAGCACCCGAAAGCCAACGGGTTCTTAGAGCCAATGCCACCGTAGGGCACCGGGCCCGAAAGCTCGGGGAACGGATCGGCCGCCAGGCCAAAATCTTTCCAAGATAGCTGCGTCAAAGTACTCCTCCTTGTGAACGCTCAGTGTAACTGCAAACGGGTCGTGATGGTTCGCTCAAGGGCCGGAAATCGGGGTGCGCGGAGGGCATCCAGGCGAGGGCGGACCTCGGGCAGCGGACGGGCGGCCGGCGAGCCCGGCGCCTCCGCGAAACCGGGCCTCTCCGCCGCGAGCGTCACGGAACTAATGCAACCAGAGGATTTGTAGGGCGGCCGTCCTGCTATAGACTACGCACTTGAAGTTCCCCCGCTCGATGGCCGTTCTCCTGCTGGGCGTGAGCGCACTCGCGCGCGCGCAGGTCGCCGCCGCGCCGCCTCGCATTGTCCAGGTGGACGCAGTGGTCACGGACTCCCAGGGCGCGCCGGTGGCGGATCTGGCGGCCGGCGACTTTGCCGTGAGCGAGGGCGGACAACCGCGGCGGATCGTCAGCGTGGCTTACGTCAATGGCCCGCGCGCCATCGCCTTTGTGGCTGATAATTTCGACTCGGTTACGGATGCGGATGTCACGCCGCTGGTTCTGAGCGATTTTGTGGAACGGCGCATGGCGGCCGGCGATGTGGCGGCGATTCTGCCGTCCACGGAAGGCTGTGCGCGGCTCACAAGCGACAAGGCGGCGCTGAGCGCCACCGTGGCGCGAATCCGCGACACCGCTCGTGTGAAGACGGGC
>DATKOS010000245.1:0-2896 GCA_035524535.1 Bryobacteraceae bacterium | reverse complement strand
GCTGGGTCCGCAAATTCCGGCTCCCGGATCACGCTTTCCTGGTCGGCATCTACGCGGTCTTCGAACACAACTTCAAGGGCCACACCAGCTATCTCCTGGGGCTGCGGTCCGATACCGGCTGGTGGTATTACTTCCCGGTGGTCTTCGCGGTGAAGAGCACCATAGCGGCACTCGTGGCCACGGTATTCGTGCTGGCCGCGGGAATCCGTCGCGGCTTTCGCGCCTGGCCGATCATGGCCATCGGTTTCGTCTTCCCGCCGCTACTCTACTTCCTGGCCAGCATGAACAGCGGAATCAACATCGGCATGCGGCACATTTTACCGATCTATCCATTTCTGTACGCGGGCGCGGCGGCCCTCGTCGCCACAGCCAACTTCCGTTGGCGCTGGGGATTGGCCGCTGCTCTCGGCCTGCTCCAGATCGTGGAATGCGCCAGTATCGCCCCCGACTACCTGGCCTTCTTCAACGCCTTGGCCGGCGGCCCGGGCAACGGTCCGCACTACCTCGCCGATTCCAACATCGACTGGGGCCAGGACGTCAAAAAACTGGTTCACTGGCTCGACGCCCACGGCACGCGCCGGGCGCGGGTCTACTACTTCGGCAACGCCCAATTGCGCTACTACGGCATCCAGGAACTCGGCTACCCCACCGCGCGCGACCAGCGCGGCTGGGACGAGATCGACGATTATTGCGTCGCCAGCGTGACCCCGCTTCTCGGCAACTACGCTCCCCTCGAAGACCTCGCCCAACTTCGCCTCCGCGAACCCATCGCCAAAGTCGGCTGGTCCATGTACGTGTACGACCTCCGCAAAACCCGCCCCACCCGGCCGCCCTCTCCGTGAGGCGGCCGCGATCGGCGAAGTAGTATCCTAAACAAAGGAGATTCGAACCATGGGATGTGGCAGCGGCGGGAGCGCCTTCAATCAGATCAACAACGCCATCCGGCCGGGGGCGCGCAAAATCTTTTGCGTGAAGTTCCAGCGCGAAATGGAAGGGCTCGACGAAATCCCGTTCGAAGGCCATCCGCTCGGCCAGAAAATCTACGACAGCGTGTCCAAAGACGCCTGGAAAATGTGGGTGGAGCATATGAAGATGCTCATGAACGAATACCGCCTCAATCTGGGCACCAAGGAAGCGCAGGAATTTCTGATCCAGCAGATGGACAACTATTTCTTCGGCGAAGGCGCCGCCCTGCCTCCCGATTTCGTGCCGCCTAAGGCGAAGGGCTGAACGTCTCCAGCACGGTAGCGATTTCAAAGCGCAATTGCGCGTGCGACCGCCGCAGCGCCTGTTCGACGAATTCCGGCGACTGGCCCCGGGCGAAGAGGAAGCCCAGATAACTGGCTCCTTCCGGCAGCATCAGCAATCGCTGCCCCACCTTGGCCGAGATGATCACGTCTTCGATCCCCGGCACGGCGGCGGCCGGCCCCACGCCTTCCACCGATTGATAGAGGCCGCTTTTGGGGAGAGGGATCATCATCACGCCGGCGGCGGGGCCATCCAGTTCGGTAGTGGAGACGGCTTCGCCCAATGCGTGCCGCAAGACGACTTCCTCGAGGGAGCGCCCGCCCCACCGCAAGCAGCGCGCGCACAGCCCGCCGATCGGCCGGGCGTGCGACTCCAGAATCCAGGCGCCCTGCTGGTTGTACCGCAACTCCACATGCACCGGCCCGTGACACAAGCCCAGCGCGCGCACCGCGCGCTCCGCAGTCTCGACCAGCGCTTCCCGCACGGGAACCGGCTCCCGCGATGGGGTCACGTAAATGGTCTCTTCGAAGAACGGCCCCTCGAGCGGATCGGGCTTGTCGAAGATTGCCAGCACGCGCAGTTTGCCGGCGGTTACCAGTCCTTCGATGGCGAACTCTCTGCCGGGAATGTAGCTCTCCACCTGCAGGAACTTGCCGCCGATTTTGCGGATGCGTTCAAACGCGGCGACGAACTCCGCCGGGGTGTCGGCGCGGATCACGCCGCGGCTGGCGGAGAGCCCGAGTGGCTTCAGCACGCAGGGATAGGGCGCCTCGCTGGCCGGCGCATGGGGATCTCCATCCAACGGCGCGCGGAAGAAGCGCGGCAGGCGCAGTCCCGCGGCCCCATACAGTTGGCGCGCGAGGTACTTGTCCTGGCAGGCGCGGGCCGCCGCCGGTGGATGGAAGGGCAGACCCAGGGCCTCGGCCGCTTCGGCCGCCAGCACGGCAGGCAGATCGCCGACCGCCGCTACCCCATCGGCGCGCACGCCGCGCAGCGACGCGAGGGATTCCGCCATGCGGTCGAACTTCACCGCGATGGCCGGATGGCCCCAAAGTTCTTCCATGCGATCGCAATGGTCGGCCACCAGTGTCACGTCCACGCCCAGGCGCCCGGCGGCTTCGGCAAAGACGCGGGCCTGGTAGCCGGTAGCGGCGGCGAAGAGCAGGAGATGTCGGGGCACTGCTTTCATTGTCGCGCGCCCCGATCCGTCTTCCCGCGGAGCAGCAGTTCGCCGTCCGGGTCGATCTGGAAGTCCCCAACTTCGCCTGCAAATTCCACCGCCGCTTCGCCTCCGCGCAGCCACACGCGGCGGCGTTCCGATCCGGCTTCCACCGTCAGCGGCAACTGGAAGTACGGCGCTTCCTGGCGCAGCGTCACACGCCTTCCCTCCGCCTGCGCGGTTACGACAGGCGCGAGTTTTTCCCGCAGCCACGGCAGCAGGAAGGCTCGCGCATCGAACCCGGAGGTGCGGAAGCAGCCGGCCAGCACTTCCCACGTGGATTCGCCCGCGATGGAGCGCTGCGAGAAGCGCGCCATCGCTTGCGCGAAGGCTTCGCTCCCCACTGCCGCTTCGAGCATGTGGAGAATCCACCCGCCCTTGCAATAAGGCAGATCGTCGTTGTAAGGGGCGCTCAGGATGGCGGTCTTC
>DATKOS010000244.1:0-5933 GCA_035524535.1 Bryobacteraceae bacterium | reverse complement strand
GATGGAAGTGATCTACACCGGACTGCGGCAAACGCCCGAGATGATTGTAAACACCGCGCTTCAGGAAGACGCGCAGGTGATAGGGCTTTCCATCCTTTCCGGCGCGCACAATGCCATTGTGCCGCGCGTGATGCAGCTTCTTCGCGAGAAGGATATGACGGACGTGAAGGTCGTGATTGGCGGCATCATTCCGGACGAGGACGCCGAAGCCCTGAAGCGCGATGGCGTGGCCGCGGTATTCCAGCCGGGGGCGTCGCTTGAATCCGTGGTGGCGTTCGTTCGTGAGGCCGCGGGAGAAGATTAAGCGCCGGCGCGCCGTCGATGGCGCGATCGAGAGGCTCCAGGATCATCCGGCCGGTTACGGCGTTCCCGGCTCGTCCCAGACGAAGCGCGTATCGCCGGAGAGCTTCTTGAAGACCTGCTCATTCTCCGCAGCCTCGGCTTGGTTGCCCGCGCGCGCCGCCGCCATGGCGCGCAGTTCGAAGACGCGCGGGAAGCAAAACGAAAAGAGGGGGCTGATGGAGGCCGGCACCGGGTTGGCGCGCAAAAGGGGCCCGGCTTCCTTATCGCGACCGGTCTCCAAGTAGGTCCAACCGAGCATCAGCGGCAGAATGCCCTGCGGGTCTCCCGTTTCGCCGCTGTCGTAGATGCGCCGCAGCAGTTCGGAAGCAGGCTGATACTGCTTGTCCAGCAGCAGCGCGTAAACCACGGACATGTCGCGGAACGGGGCCGCCGCCGGGCCGGGAAAATCGTGCTCGGCGCGCGAGGCCCATTCGGCCGGCGAGGCGGGAGGCTGCGTGAGAAACCGTGCAATCAAGGAAGTCTCTTCGCTCAAGGGACCGGCGTCCGCGGCGGCCAGGCCGGCGAAGCGCGCGGCCGCGGCGCGGTCCCCCAGCAGCAGTTCCCAAAGCGCGACGGTGGAATACGCGCGGCTGGCAAGTTCCTTGGGCGGCGCGTTGGTCCCGCCGCGGGCGAAAGCCTCCATGCGGGCCACGGCCTCCCGCCGGCTCCCGCTCACCCACATCCATTCGGCGCGGCGGTAGTCCAGCGCCGGATCCGAATCCGCCGCGCGGGCGTCCAGGTATTGGTTGGCCACAGCGCTGGCGCCGCTCACGTCTCCGGTCATCAGCCGGGCCATGGCGGCCTTGAAAAGAGCGCCATCCAGTTCGAAGTGGGGCGCTTTGCGGGCGGCCTGAAGGTAGAAGCCCTCGGCATCGGCGAGCCGGCCGGAGAGCAGACTCACATCGCCCATGGAGTCCAGCGGGTTTGGATCAGCGGGGCGCAGAGCCTGGTAGCGCTTCAAGACCGCCATCGCGGTGGGCAAATCCCCCGCGTGTGCGCTGGAGTAGGCAAGCTGGTTGAGAACGTTGGGGTCCTGGGGCTCGATGGTCAGCGCCTTTTGGTAATCGCCGACGGATTGGGCGTAGGCGTGAGCGTTGAAATGAGACTCGCCCAGCGCCACCCACACGGTGGGATCCGAGGGGGTCAATTTGGCGACCAACTCCAAGGCGTTGAGGCGGAGGGCGAGGTCCCCGCGCAATTCGGATTCGGCCACCTGCAGCCGGGCTTTTTCGAGTGGGCGGAGATCCTGCTGGAGGGCCCGCCCAATCACTTCGAGCGCGCCCGGAGCATCCTTCGCCTGCGCCTTCATTTGCGCCAGCAGGCGGTAAGCCGGCGCGAAGTTCGGCGCGGCGGCAATGGCCCGCTCCAGGTCTTGCACCACCGCGGAGGGCTCACTTCCCTCCAGCGCGGCCACATAGTCCTTCAAGGCCGACGCGCTGGAGGCGCGATAGGCCGGCGCTTCGGGCCAGATCTGGCGCGCCAGTTCGGAAGCGGCGCCAATGACGTCGTCCGGGGCGGCCACGGCGGATGCCACGGCGGTCATCTTCCCGGTTTCCGGGTCGGCGATGCTGAGCCGCGCGCGAAGCTTGCCGCCGGTGATGGAGAAATCGCCGTAGCCCAGGCGGTTGGCCCCGGCCACGAGCGCCAGTCCGCGCTCCGCGGAGATACCCGGCGCGGCCACGGGGCGCGCTCCCATGGTCCGCTCGAAACTATGAATGCGGGTGGAAGGGATGGCGTACAGGTTGGGAGAAGCGGTCAGCTCCGAGGTGATCACCTCGGAGAGCGCGCGGCCCATCCAATCCACGGAAGGGTCCGGCCCGAGGTTCTCAAACCGGAGAATCGCAATGCGGGGGAACTCAGGGGCGGGGCCGCGGGAGCATCCCCATTGCGCGGCGGCAGCGGCGGCTAACACGCTGCAAAAAACCCACCGGTGCGCGGCGGCCCGGCTGCCCGATGCACCCCGTGCCCTAGAGTACACGCGGCTCCAACGCCAGCAATTCCTTGAACTCGGGTAGATCGCGCATGGCCTGAAATTCGGGGTCCTGTTCTAATTTTTTCTTGTCGCGGAAGCCCTCTTCCAGGGCTTTCCTCAGGTACTGCAGAGCAAGTTCGGTGCGATCGCTTTTGGCGTAGAGTTTCGCCAGGGAGTAGTGGAGGCGGGCCCGGTCTTCCGGCGTACCGCCCTCCAGAATCACACCAGTTATCGAGCGGTTCTCAAAGACCTCCGGATCGAGCTGAATCGCCTTCTGGTATTCGGCCATGGCCAGATCATCCTGCTTGCGCGCAAAATAGGCGGTCCCCAGGTTCTTATGGAAGGATGCGTTTTGCGGGCTGAGCGCGATGGCCTTGCGGTACGCGGAAATGGCGCGCCGGTAACTCTTTTGCCCGTAATAAACGGTGCCGACGTTGTTCTGCGCCTCGGCGTAGGTGGGCTTCAGCTTGAGGGCGTGCTCGTAGTCCGCGCGGGCGCGATTGAGCTGCCCGAGCTGATGCCACGCGATGCCGATCTTGTTCCAGATTACGGGGCTATCCTTGGGGCCCTGGTCGTAGGCGTCAATGGCGTCCCGATACATCTTGCGCGCCATGTACACGTCGCCGTGCTCCTCTGGGGAGAGCGTGATGGCGGCTCGCGGTTCGGCCGGAGCGCCCGCGGAAGCGGGTGCGGATTGACCCTGGCCGAACAGGGAGCCGACGCCTGCAACGGCAATGGCGAACGGCGTGAAACGCATCCGCAACTCCATCCCCTATTTAAACACACCGAGAATGCGATGCCAGAGACTGGGCTTTTCTTCCTTTGGCGCCGGAGCGGGCGCCGGCTGGAGCTGCGCGGGCTGGGCTGGCTTGGCGGACTTGCGAGGCGCCGGCGGATGCGGCGCGGCGCCGTCCGGAGCGGGAGCGGCGGAGGCCGTTTCGGGCGCGCCGGCCGCTTCCGGCGCGGGACTGGCCGAGGAGGTATCCCACCCCGACACCGTGGTCACGCCGTGCCCGCGATGCAGGGGGCAAGTGCCCACGGGTTCCGTGCCGGCGATGTAGACCTCACGCCGCACCTTGGGGCAGGCGGAGGTGGCAGGCATCCCGGACTCCGGATCGATCATGATGGACACCACCCCGCCGGGGCTCTCAAACGGCTTAGTGTCACGGTATTCGCGGTACTGCACGGCGCGCTTCATGAACTCCGCCCAGATGGGCGCGGCGGAGTGCGCGCCTTCCAGATCCAGATCCAGGTTGTTATCGAACCCCACCCAGACCACGCAGAGCAGCTCCGAGGTATAGCCTGCGAACCATCCGTCATGCGAGGTGCCGGTTTTTCCCGCGGCCGGGAAATTGATGTTGTAGCGCGCGGCGACGCCCGCGGCCGTGCCGCTGCGCAGCACCTCCTGCATCAGGTCCGTCATAATGTAGGCCACGCGCGGATCGAGCTCCTGCTTCCGCTCGATCTTGTTCTTGTACACCGATTTTCCCTTGCCGTCGCGCACCAGGCTGATGAAGCTGGGCTTGATGTACTCGCCTTGGTTCGCGAACAACGTGTACGCGCCTACGGCTTCCAGAGGCGTGATCTCATACGTGCCCAGCGCCACCGCGGGAGTCGGCTCAATCTTGTAGTTCATGCCGCCGCGGTTGGCCATCTCTACAACGGCCTTATAGCCCACGGTTTGCGCGACCTTCACCGTGGCAACGTTGAGAGAGTGCGCCAGAGCCTCGCGCAGGGTTACCGTGCCGTAGAACTCGTGATCAAAATTGTCGGGGCTCCAGGACTTGCCGTCGAACCAGAAGGTGGTGGGCTCATCCACAACCTGGGAACTGGCCGTGAGCACGGTGGGCCCGCCCTCCACGCCGGTGTCAATGGCCGCCGCATAGACAAACGGCTTGAAGATGGAGCCGGGCTGCCGGTTGGCCAGAATATGGTTCAACTGGCTCATGCCGTAGTTGCGTCCCCCCACGAGCGCCTTGATTTCGCCGGTGTGCGGGTCGATGGCCACCAGGGCCACCTGGGCATCCGGCGGCGTCTGCCCGTGGAACCGGCGCTGCTTCTTGACTTGCGCGTCCACTTCCTGCATCCCCAGGCGCACGGCTTCGGCCGCCTCGCGCTGCAAACGAAGGTCGAGCGTGGTGTAGATGCGAAACGCGTTGGATTGAAGGTCCGCGTCCTGGAACTTGGACTGCATTTCATCGTCCACCATGTCGACGAAATAGGGCGCTTCCACGGATTGCGCCATTCCCTTGGCCACTGTGAGCTGCGAATCGACGGCGAGGGCGTAATCGCGGTCCGAAATGTAGCCGTTCGCGCGCATGAGCCCGAGCACGACGTTGCGCCGCTCGCGCAGATGATCGGGATGGCGGAACGGATCGAAGTACGCCGGCCATCGCGGCAGGCTGGCCAGTTCCGCGGCCTCTGGCAGCGTGACCTGGCCGAGGTCCTTGCCCAGAAACGACTCGGCGGCCTCGCCGAACCCGTGAATCCGGAACGTGCCGCGCGACCCCAGGTAGATCTGGTTGCAGTAGTCCTCGAAAATCTGCTCCTTGGAAAGGCGCTGCTCGAGCTCCAGGGTAATCACCACCTCGGCCAACTTCCGGCTCCAGCTCTTGTTTGGGGCATCGAGCCCGGTGTCCAGCCAGAACATGCGCGCGAGTTGCTGCGTGAGGGTGGACGCGCCCTGTTCCTTGCGGCCTTCCTTCACGTCCACGTAGGCGGCCTTCACAATGCGCACGGGGTCGAAGCCCGAATGCTGGAAGAAGCGCTTGTCCTCGGCCGAGGTGAGCGCGTCCACCATCACCCTGGGAATATCGGCGAACTTCACGATGCGGCGCTTCTCGCGGCTCGGCCCGGAAACATTCGTGATCAATTCCGGTTCCAGTTGGTATTGGCCGCGCGACGTGTTGTCGCGCAGGGAGACGATTTGCGAGATCTTGCCGCCGGCGAACTTGATGACGCCGGCTTCCTGATCGAAGTACGAGTCGCCACCCGGATAAATCTCAATGGCGTGCGGCTGAAGCTGGTAGTAGCCGACGGGATTGCGGCTGGAATCCGTATACCCGCCCTGGCGCAGTTGGTCCGCGATGCTGTCCGGAGTGGCGGCGTCGCCCACGGAGACGGTCAGCGGCGCGGCGAAGATCTTGGCGGTATTGGCGAAAGGGCCGGCGCGTAATTTTTGGTCGATGAGCCGCGCATACTTTGCATAAACGTATGTGAAAGCACCGGCTCCCAGAACCACCGCGACCGCGCAGCCGATGAGCAGCGCGCGGCCCGCCGGTCCCAGCAAGAAACGCGTCAACCTCGCTCCCTGGGGGACGCGGACTCTCATCTCCTTTTTGGGCACTCGATTCAATTTTCGCACGCCCGCGGGCGCCGCCGGCCGCGCGGCCGGGACGTTCGCGCACGCCGGGACCGGGCGCGCGGCCTTCTGGCGCGCATTACGGCGCCTCAAGTGCTCCACATAGCCGGAGCCTGCCTTTGCTCCTATTGGAGGGAACACTCAAGATGCGTACGATTGCGTGGATTGCTCTGATTCTGTGCGGCGCGGCGGCGGGAAGGCTGGACGCTCAAACGCCAACTACCGCCTATGTGATCGGCGGCGGAACTCTAAGCGGGA
>DATKOS010000243.1:0-9291 GCA_035524535.1 Bryobacteraceae bacterium | reverse complement strand
CGACGCACGAATTGGCGCCAATCTCTACGAAATCGCCGATCTCGACGCGTCCCACCTGCGGGAACTTGTGCCACCGCCCTTCATCCATTACATAGCCGAAGCCGTCGGCGCCAATCACGCATCCGGAATGGAGAATGGAGCCGCGCCCGATGTCCACGTTGTCGTAGACCGTCACGTTCGGATGCAGCACCACTCCCTCGCCCAGCACCACGCGCTTGCCCACGCAGCAGCCCGCGCCGATACTGGCCGCCACGCCGATCCGCGAGCCTTCGCCCACCACAGCGTGCGGCCCTATGTAAACCATGGCCCCGAGTTCCACGCCCTTGGCCACCACGGCCGAGGGATGCACGCCAGGTTTGATTTCCATGGTCGGGTAGAAGCGGCTCATGGTTCGGGCGAAGGCCGTGCGCGGCTCGGGGGCGCGGATCACCGTGCGCTGGCTGGGGCTTGGCCAGTCCGTGGGGACAATCAGGCAGCCCGCGGCCGAGGCCCGTGCCATCTCCGCGGCCTTCCGGCCGCCCACAAACGAGACCTCCGAATCGCCGGCCGTTTCCACGGGCCCCACGCCGGTCAGCTCCATTTCGCCATCGCCCTCGAACGTGGCCCCCAGCCAAACCGCCAATTCCCGCACTCGCATAGCCTGATGATACTGCCGATGGGGTATGGGAGACGGAGTCCCCAGGCCCTACTCATACCGCAGCGCCGTTGCCGGTTCCACGCGCGCCGCGCGCCTTGCCGGAACCAGGCACGCGCCCAGCGCTACCAGGGTGATGGCCGCCGAAACGCACACTAGGGTCATCGGGTCGCGCCCATCGATTCCATAAAGCCTGGTGTCCGCCAGGCACCCAAGCGCCAACCCGCCAGCCATGGCGGCACTCACCCCCACCGCCACCGGCGTCATGCCCTGGCGGAGCACCAGCCCGTAGAGGCTGCGGCCTGTTTGGCCGTGCTCTGAGCTCCGACCCGTCGTACACTAGCCTTTCTTGGACCTCCGCGCCCTAACAGCCGCTCTGCTTCGCCGCACGCCATGGCTTCTGGCGCTTCTCGCCGTGGCCCTCTGTCTCTTTGTGCGCGTGCGCCTCCTGCAGACTCCGCTGGAACGCGATGAGGGTGAGTACGCTTACGCCGGCCAGCTGATGCTCCAGGGCATTCCACCTTACGCTCTGGCGCGCAACATGAAACTGCCCGGCACGTACGCGGCATACGCGGTCATCATGAGGGCGTTCGGCCAAACCGCGGGCGCCATCCACCTTGGCCTGCTGCTTACCAACGCCGCCGCCGTGGCGCTTCTGTTTCTGCTGGGCCGCCGCCTCTTTGGCGCGCGCGCCGGGCTGGCCTCGTGCGCCGCCTACTCCGTGATGTCCCTTGGCGCGGGGGTTGCCGGCACGCAGGCACACGCCACGCATTTCGTGGTGCTGCCGGCCATCGGCGGCCTGCTCCTGCTCTTGCGCGCCGTCCAGACGGACCGCGCCGCGCCTCTCGCCCTGAGCGGCGTTCTTTTCGGGCTAGCGTTCGTGGCCAAGCAGCACGGCGCCTTTTTCGGCCTCTTCGCCCTCCTGTGGATCGCCTGGACCTACCGACGCCGCGCGCTGCCCAAGCTGGCGCTCTTCGGCGCGTGCGCCGCGCTGCCCTTCGCCGTCACGTGCCTGGCGCTGTGGCGCGCCGGAGTCTTTCGCCCATTCTGGTTTTGGACCTTCGATTATTCCCGCGCCTACATCAGCGAAAGCTCCGCGCTCGTCCCCATGGACGATTTCTGGAGGCCCCTGCGCCCCATTCTGCTGGAGAACGCCGGCCTGTGGCTGCTGGTTCTGGTTGGTCTCGGCCTCGCATGGCGCGCCACGGAGTCCCGCTTGGCGGCCGCCTTCCTGACCGGGCTGCTGCTCTTCTCCTTCGCCGCCACCACGCCCGGGGGCTTCTTCCGAGACCACTACTTTGTGATGACGCTGCCCGCAGCGGCCCTCCTGGCGGGCGCCGCGGCCGGCGGGCGCCGTAACGCCGCGGCCTGGCTGTTCGCCGCCGCACTGATTTTCTCCTTCTGGCGGCAGCACGATTGGATGTTCCGCCTCCAGCCTCAGCAGGTGAGCCGCATGCTTTACGATACGAACCCGTTTCCCGAGGCCGCTCGCATCGCCGATTACATCCGCGGACGCACGGCGCCTGGGGAACTTATCGCCATCCTGGGCTCGGAACCGGAGATCTGTTTTTACGCTCACCGCCATTCCGCCACGCCTTACATCTACATGTACCCACTGACGGAAGACCAGCCTTACGCGCCGTGGATGCAGAGCGAGATGATTCGCGATATTGAGTCGCAGCAGCCGCGCTACCTGGTGTTTGTGCACGTGGAGTCATCGTGGCTGACGGACCTGAATGAGCCTCATCCGGTACTGGATTGGTGGAACCGCTACCGCGACGAGCACTACGAACTGGCCGGCGCAGCCGACATCCTCCCGGAAGACCGAACCGAATACCGCTGGGACGAAGCGGCCCGAGGCTACCAATTCCAAAGCGACGACTACGTGCAGGTGTTTCAGCGGAGGTAGAGCGCGTTCCCACGCCCCTCTCCAGGGTGGGGCGGTTTCACTTACCGCTTTCAGCCACCCCACGGGCACGGCGTTCCGTTTCAGCCCGCCTTCTTCCGCAGCAGTTCCGCGTTCAGCGCGCCTTCGGGGGTTTCCTCGTGCTTGAACATCAGGTAGAGGTCCTTGCCGTCGGCTAGAAGATCTTTGGCTCTGGCGGCGAAGGCTTCGATGTCGCCTTCGGTGTAGTCCGGTTTGCGGAGGCGGTAGTAGACGAAATCCGCGGTGATCACCTCGGGAATTTCCAGCTTTTCGGATTCGGCCAGGCAGAGAGCCACGTTCTTGCGGCGCAGTTCTTCGTACACCGGTTCGGCAAGCCAGCTCTCGTGACGAAACTCAAAGGCATAGCGCATGCCGTCCGGGAGCAGGGCCAGGTAGTCGCGCAGCAGCGCCGGGTCGCATTTGAGATTCGGCGGCAATTGAAACAGCACCGGGCCGAGGCGGCGAGACGTGCGCAGCGGGTCGACCGCTTTCAGGAACAGATCGGTGGCCGGCTCGGCGTTTTTCAGCCGCAGGATGTGCGTGATGCGCATGTTAGCTTTCACGGCGAAGACGAAGCCCGGGGGCGTGGCCGCCACCCAGTTTTCCAGCGTGGCGGCCGCGGGCAGGCGCCGGAAGGTGTAGTTGATCTCCACGCAGTTGAGCCGCCCGGAATAGAACTTCAGAAAATCCCTGGCCGGAAGTTTCGCCGGGTAGAACGCTGGTTTCCAGGCCGAGTACGCGAAGCCGGAGGTCCCGGCAAAAAGAGTCGCCATGGCTTATCATTATCTCTGTCCGGAGGTCGAGATGCTAACCCACATCGTCGCAACCTGGCTTATCGGCGCGCTGGCCCTGTGGATTGTCGCGCAAATCATTCCGGGAATCGAAATCCGGAGCTTTGGCGCGGCTCTTATGGCCACCATCGTCATCGCCATCGTTAACGGGACTATCGGGGTCATCCTGAAGTTCCTGCTCTTCCCGGTGACCTTTCTCACGCTCGGATTATTTCTTCTGGTATTGAACGCACTCCTGCTTAAGCTGGCTTCGCTGTTTGCGCCGGGATTCGCCGTGCGAGGCTTCCTCGCCGCTCTGCTGGGATCGGTGGTGCTCACCGTTCTGACCGAGGTGCTCCGGCGCATGCTGGTTCCGGGCCATCTGGGGAGCGCCTATCTCTAGCGCGATGCTCGAGCCGCAGACTCCAGGGGAACTCGCGGAGGCGCTAGGCGAAGCCGCCGGGCGCGGGCGCACCATTTCGCTGGCCGGCGGCGACAGCAAGCGGCGCATGGCGGGTCCGCCGCCGGCGGCCGATTGCGCCATCTCCACGGTGCGGCTCAACCGCGTGATTCAATACGAGCCGCGCGACCTGACCATCAGCGTGGAAGCCGGCCTCCCATGGCGCGAACTCGCCCGGCTGACGGCGGCGAACCGGCAGATGGCCCCGCTGGACCCGCCCTTCGCTTCGAACGCCACCGTGGGCGGCGTGGTGGCGGCCAATTGCAGCGGGCCGCGGAGGCGGCTTTACGGGACGGCGCGCGATTGGATCATCGGCATGAAGTTCACCACGCTGGAAGGCAAGATGGTGCAATCCGGCGGCATGGTGGTGAAGAACGTGGCGGGGCTGGATATGGCCAAGCTGATGATCGGCTCGTTCGGCACGCTGGCGGCCATCGCGGTGGTGAATTTGAAGCTGTCTCCAGCGCCCGAAACCGAGCGCAGCTTTGCGCTGGCGTTCGGGTCGATTGGCGAGGCCATGGCGGCCCGCAATCACATTCTGGCCGGACCTCTGCAGCCCGCGGCCCTTGAGCTGTGGAACCAGGCGGCCGTGCAGACTTTCGGCATTCCCTTGGCGGCAGCGCCCTGGCTGCTGGCGCTGCGCGTAGGCGGTCCGCGCGCCGCGGCCGAACGGCATCAACGGGATTTGGAGAGCATGGGCGAATGCGCCGTCATGGAAGGGGACGCCCACTCCGCGCTCTGGAGCGCCGCGGAGGATTTCACGCCGCGCTACCTGGAGCCGCGGCCAGAGGGAGCCGTGGTGCGCGCCTCATGTACCCTGAATAGGGTAGACGCGGTGATGGCTTCCTTCCCCGGGCCGGCGGCGGCCCGCGCCGGTTCCGGCGTTTGCTACGGGTACTTCGAAAGCAGCCAGGCGGCGGCGCGCTGGCTGGCGAACGCGGCGGCCGAGGGCTGGAAGGCGGTGCTGGAGTTCGCCCCGGAAGAGGGCAAGAGCAAGCTGGACCTTTGGCCCGCGCCCGGGCCGGACTTGGAGTGGATGAAGCGGCTGAAGGGGCTGTTCGACCCCGGCAATCTCCTCAACCGCGGTCGCCTGTATGGCCGCATCTGAATTCGTAACGTACAATCCGCGCCAGGTGGATCTGGACCGCTGCGTCCATTGCGGCCTTTGCCTCAACGCCTGCCCAACCTACCGCGAATTGGGCGTGGAGATGGATTCGCCGCGCGGGCGGATCTTCCAGATGATCCAGGTGGCCGAGGGCGCGCCCATCACGCCATCCTACGTCGAACATATCGGCTTGTGTTTGGCGTGCCGCGGCTGCGAATCGGCTTGCCCCTCGGGCGTGCCATACGGGCGGATGGTGGAAGCGGCGCGGGCGGAGATTGAAGCCACCGTCAGGCGCGGCTGGCTGGCGGAGCGCGTCAGGCGGTATCTCTACGGCTGCGTGATTCCGTCGCGAACGCTGTTGGCGGCCGCGGGAACGCTGCTTTACCTTTACGAAGCGAGCGGGCTGCGAGCCCTGGCGCGCGCCGCGTCCCGCATGAAACTGCTGGGACGCCTGGGGAGCTTGGCGCAGCTTGCGCCTTCGGCCGAGCCGCCGTTCTTCTTCGACCACATCGGACGCACGTTCCCGCCGCTGGCCGAGCGCCGCTACCGCGTGGCATTCCTTTCGGGCTGCGTGTCCAACGTGCTCTTCGCGCGGCTCAACGATGCCACCGTGCGCGTGCTGCAAGCCAACGGGTGCGAGGTGGCCATCCCGGCGGGACAGGGCTGTTGCGGCGCGCTCCACATGCACGCCGGGCTCCGCGAGGACGCGCGCAAGCTGGCGCGGCGCAACATTGACGCGCTGTCCTCGGGCGAGTTCGACGCCATTATCAGCAACGCGGCGGGGTGCGGCTCCACGCTCAAGGAGTATGGAGAACTGCTGGCGGAAGATCCGGTCTATGCCGCCAAGGCCGCGCAGTTCGCCAGCCGCATGAAGGATGTGACCGAGTTTCTTGCCGGGGTGGAACTCAACCGCCAGATGGGGCGCGTGGAGGCCACCGTGACGTATCAGGATTCCTGCCATCTGGCGCACGGCCAGAAAGTGCGCGGCGCGCCGCGGCAATTGCTGGCGGCCGTTCCCGGCTTGGAGTTCCGCGAGATGCCCGCCGCCGATATTTGCTGCGGGAGCGCGGGGGTGTACAACATCGAGCACAGCGACATGTCCCAGAGGCTGCTGGCGCGGAAGATGGAGGCGGTGAATTCCACCGGCGCGTGGATCGTGGCCACGGCCAATCCAGGCTGCCTCCTGCAGCTGCGCGCCGGCGTGCGGCTGCACGGTTCGGGGCAGAAGGCCATGCACGTGGTGGAAATCCTTGACCTGGCGTATCGCAGCTACCGGTGAGGAGATGGAAGCCGCCGGTCTTATCTGGATGATGCTCTGCTGGCTGGCCTGGGGCTATCCGTTCGCCTTCCGCGCAACCCATTGCCAAAAGCGCGCATCCATTACGGTTAGCGGGCCTACGTTCGCGGGCCTGGCTTTCGAATGCGCGGCGGTTTTCGTCGCGTTTTGGTTCCGGCTGCCCGCGGGCCAGTCTCCCGGGCTGGCGCGGATTCTCGCCTCCATGGCCGCCGGGCCGGTGGCCGCGGCGCTCGCCTGGACGGCCGTGAAACATCTGGGCAAGCAGTTTCGCCTGCGCGCCGGGCTCTACGAGGATCACGAACTGGTACGCACGGGCCCCTATGCTGTGGTTCGCCATCCCATTTACTCTTCTCTGCTTGCGATTCTTCTGTGCACGCTGCTGTTGCTGACGCGCCCGGTCTGGATCGCCGTGTCTCTGGCGCTCTTCGCGCTGGGCACGGAGATCCGGGTGCGGGTGGAGGACCGACTTCTGGCCTCGCGCTTCGGCGGCGAGTTCGAGGAGTACCGGAAGAAGGTCTGGGCGTATGCGCCGTGGATCAGGTAGGCGAGGGATCGGCCTTCCGCCAGCGGCCTTCCGTCATCCGCAACCGGGCGCCGGCGCTTCGGTCCGCTAAGAAACGGGCGGCACGGGCGTCGAAAGAATATGAGCTCCGGGGCCGTGCCATGCCCCTGGGTTGCGGCCGGCCGGCGATGTCCGGGCGGCGGCGCGGAACGGGCAAGCAATTTTCTCGAAAGGTAAAATGAGTCATGAGGTCTTTCCTCGCGGCCTTAGCGATGGCGTCGGTGGCCGGCGCGGGTTGGAGCCAGGCTCAGGCGGCCGCGCCGGCGTTCGAAGTTGCGTCCATTAAGCCCTCGCCTCCGCTGGACCCGAACGCCATTCTGAGCGGCAAGATGCACGTCGGGATGAAGACGGACGCCGGGCGCGTCGATATAGGCTTTCTATCGCTGGCGGACTTGATCCGCGTGGCGTATCGCGTGAAGCCGTACCAGATCAGCGGGCCGGATTGGATGTCCGGGCAGAGGTTCGATATTCAGGCGAAGATTCCCGAAGGCGTCTCGACGGAGCAGGTCCCGGAGATGCTCCAGGCGCTGCTGGCCGAGCGCTTCGGGCTGACGATCCACCGCGATAAAACGGATCAGCCGGTTTACGCGCTGATGGTGGGGAAGAATGGACCGAAGCTCAAGGACGCTCCGCCGGACCCGCCGGCCTCTGACACGCCCGTGGAGCCGCCCAAGGGCGCCATCACCATCGGTTCGGGCAGCGATCAGGTTTCCATCAGCGGCAATCCGCGGAGCGGCCAGGGCCTCATCATCAACAGCGCGCAGAGCGGAAAGCTGCACATGGCCATGGGCGAGGACGGGGCGATGGAACTGACGGTGGAGAAGATGTCCATGCCGGCCTTCGCCGACGCGCTGACGCAGTTTGTGGGCCGGCCGGTGGTGGATGCGACCGGGCTGAAGGGCAACTACCAGATCGCTCTGAGCCTCTCCCTGAATGACTTGATGGCCGTGGCGCGGAGTTCGGGCCTGTCGCTTCCCGGCGTGCCGTCTCTGCCGGCAGGGCAAGGGGCCGGTGCGATGGCGCGTCCGGCAGACGCGGCGTCAGACCCCGGCAGTTCGTCGATCTTCACCGCCGTGGAGCGACTGGGCCTCAAGCTCGACTCGCAGAAGCAGCCCATGGACCGGATTGTGGTGGACCACCTGGAGAAGGCGCCCACGGAGAATTGATCGCATGGGCGGCGAGCGAACAGTGCGGCCTCCGCTGGCATGCCGGGCGCTCATCCGGCTGGCAAGCTGGATCGCTCCCCTGCATGCGCGTTCCGCGTGGCGCTCCAAGTGGGACTCGAACCTGTGGAACTGGTGGATTCTGTTTGAGCGCGGCGAACTAACCAGCCGCGATTCCGCCGAGTTGATGCGCTATAGCTGGAGCGCCTTCGCGGATGCCTTCTGGCTGCGCGTGAGCCGCGAGTCCCTGCGGCGGGCGGTCCGCGGCCCGGGATTCGTGCTGCTCACCGGATGCGCGGGCGCGCTGGCGATGGCGGCGGTGACGCACGGATTCCGCGGTCCCCGGAAACTCTTCGATCCGCTGCCGATTCAGGACCCCGGGTCGCTGGTCTCGATTCAGTATTCCGGCACTATCAGCGAGCCGTCGGGCGTGCCGCCCTGGTTCGTCCCGGTGGAGGGTCCGAAGTCGAAACTGCTGGCGGGGATGGCGGGCTATTGGCGTCCACAGGGCACGCCGCGCGCCTGGGTGACGGCGGATTTCTTCGATCTGCTGGGCGTCAAGCCCGCGCTGGGGCGCGGCTTCCGGCGCGGCGACGCGAATGTGGCGGTGCTGAGCAGCTCGGCTTGGCGCACGCTGTTCCATGGCGATCCCGGCGCGCTGGGCAAGACGGTCGAATCGGAAGGCAAGGCGTACACGATAGTGGGCGTGCTGCCGGAGTCCTTCTGGGCCGTCTCCCGCAACATCGACCTGTGGACGCCGATGAGGCTGGACCCTCCCATGCCCGGGCTCCCGTTTCTTATCGGCGCGGTCGGCAGGCTAAGGCCGGGCGTTTCCACGGATGCGGTGCGCGCCGAACTGTTCGATATTGCGCGCGACGCGAAGCTGTTCCTGCCGCGTCCGCCGCAGGTGGCGCCCTTCAATGAGATGCCGTTCCGCCCCTATGGCCCGTATTTGTACGCATTGCTATTTGCGCTGGTGAGCGGTGGCTTGCTGGTGGCGCGGGTGCTGCCGCTTCCCACGTGCCGCGGCCTGAAGGGATGGTCCTTCCTGGTCTCCAAAACGCTGCTGGCGGTGGCGCTTCCGCTGCTGCTGTGGGTGGAAATCGACGGCGTGATCCTCTCGGGGATGGCGGACGACCTTTGGCGTTTCCTCCTCCTGGTGGCGCTGACGCCGGCCTTCATCTTCATCTGCGCGTTCGGAGTGTGGTGGAGTTTCGCGGACCAGCGCGGGCGGTGCCCGGTGTGCCTGCAACTCCTGGGCCTGCCAGTCTCGGTGGGCTCCTGGAGCAGCGTGCTGGAGCCGGCGACCACGGAACTGGTCTGCGATTCCGGGCACGGGTCGCTCGCGTACCCGGAGACGGATGGCGGACTGC
>DATKOS010000242.1:0-3093 GCA_035524535.1 Bryobacteraceae bacterium | reverse complement strand
GCCGGGATCACCGACTGCATCATGTCATTCAGGAAATGGCAGAAGCTGATAGCGGCAAGCACCGTGAAGGCGGTGCGGGCGGGTTGCTGCGCGGGAGCTTCCGGTATGGGGCCGGCGACCCTCTGAGTGGCCATTAGAACTAGTGTAACGTCGCAATGGCGCCGGACCTGCGAACGGATCGGCGCGGCTATTCGCCCGGATGCGTGAGGTCCCAATACCCGGCAAGCGTGATGGAACCGCCGGGCTGGAAGTGAGTCAGGCTTTCCGAGTTGCCCCATTTGAGGTTGTGGAGAGCGTATAGCAGGACGCGCCGCTGATTTTCAGTGAGATCCTGCACAGGAACGCCGGCCAGCGCCTTGCGCACAAGGGCGGGCGGCAGTTCCTCGGGAAGGGCGTCAATGGCGGCGCGGATGCGCGGGACGCGGGCGGCGTCGTCAAGCGATGGGTCGGCAAGGACGCGCGCCGCGGCTTGGTCGATCTGCCGCTGCAGGGCCTCAGTTGCCGCAAGCCGTACCTTAAACCCCGCGGCAATGGCTGGATCGCCTTGCCACGTGCCGTCATCGAATAATGCGCAAAAGAGGGTGAGCGAGCCGGTTGCGAATTCATCCCTGGCAAGCGTGCCGCCGGGCGGGATCGCGGGGCGGCGATCGAGGCCGGCCTCGGTGGCGTTCATACGACTCCGGTCGCCGATGGCATACGCCAGGACTGCGTGGGTGGAGAGATTGTGGATGGCGATGGTGAAGGTGTCCCAATTCTCCTTAGCGACGCTGAGCTGGAGCGAGGGAGCTTCGCTCGATAGCGCCGGCGCAGGGCGCGGCGGTGGCGTGGCGGGCAGCACGCGCAGATCGAACGGGTGAAAGCCCAGGCCGCGCAATTCGGTGAGTTCCACGGATTGGTCCAAGCGTGCGCGATGGTCGCCGACCTTCTTCCTGCCGTGTTGGTAGAGCGCGTAACTGACGATGCGCGCGCGGTCACCCTCGGCGGAGAAATCGAGCTGCAGAGTCACGGGGGCCGCGGGGCTCCTGGCCTGCCAGGAGATTGGGATCAACGATGAGAAAGGAATCTGACTGGACGAACCGCCGCCGTTGAATGCCAGAACGTGGGACGGCCGGCCGTGGGACGGTGGGCTCGGGATTTCGATGGCGAAGCGCGCCTCGTGTGAGATGGAGGCCGGCGGCTTGGCGCAGCCGGCGCATAACAGCGCGGCTGTCACTGCCGAACGCCGGAAGGGCATATCGGTAATGTTATAGCGCCTCTTACCGGGGAGTGGAACCCGCCGGCCGGTTGGGCGGCTCCGCCAGGGACCGGCCTACTCGGGCGGCAGGCCGGCGGATTCTTGCGGGGGACCGGCGGCAGCCATCTCCTGGGCGACGATCAAGCGCTTGACTCCCGTATGAATAGCGGGAAGGCGAAGGCGGAACAGCAGCGCGGCGATGGTGCAGAGGATTCCGGAAGCGGCCACGGTAGCGGGTGCGCCGAAGCGGGTGGCGGCGGCGCCGGAAGCCAGCGAGCCGATGGGGGCCATGCCCATGATCATCATGGAATAAACCGCCATGACGCGGCCGCGGAGGCGGTCCGGAACCATGGTCTGGAGGAGGGTGTTGGAAGAACCCATCTGCAACATGATGCAAAAGCCCACGGGAATGAGGAGGAGCGCGGACAGCCAGAGATGGCGCGAGAAGGAGAAGGCGATCAGGCTGGCGCCGAAGCCGAGAGCGGCGGCGGCCACCCAACGGCCCAGCCCGCCTACATCGCGGCGGGTGGCGAGCAGGAGGGCTCCGAGGAGCGCGCCGACGCCGGCAACCGAGCTCAACTCGCCCAACGCCCTGGCGCCGCCGTGGAGAACGCTGTCCGCGAAGATAGGCATGAGCACGTTGTAGGGAACGCCGGCGAGGCTGACTGCGCCCAGCAGCATCAGGATGATATGCACCGGGGGGTTGTGGATCACGTAGCGGAAGCCTTCCACCACGTGCGCCAGGGGCGGATCCTCCTTGGCCGGCGGGCGCCGCCGCACATCCATCATCAGCAAGCCCGCAATCACAGCCAGGAAGCTGAGCCCGTTGGCGAAGAAGCACCAGCCCTCGCCGATGGCGGTGAGCAGGATGGCGGCCACGGCGGGTCCCAGCACGCGCGAGGCGTTGAACATGGACGAATTGAGCGCAATGGCGTTCATGAGGTCTTCGCGGCCCACCATTTCCACGAAGAAAGACTGGCGCGCGGGGATGTCGAACGCGTTGGTGATGCCCAGCAGCGAGGCGAGAACGAAGACCTCCCAGATTTGCACGGTCCCGGTGAGCGTGAAGGCAGCGAGGGTGAAGGCCAGGAGCATCGAGGCGGCCTGCGTGGCGATCACGATGTCGCGCCGGTTGTATCGGTCGGCCGCAATGCCGCCGAGCCAGGCCAGCAGGAATATGGGAATCTGTCCGGCGAAACCCACCGCGCCGAGGAGGGTGGAGGAATGGGTCATGCGGTAGACAAGCCACGCCTGCGCAATGTTCTGCATCCAGGTGCCGACCAGCGAAATGAGCTGGCCGCCGAAGAAGAGGCGGAAATTGCGATGCCTGAGAGCGCGAAGAGTTACCGGTAGTTTCATGCACTGAGGCCCGCGGCAGGCCCGGCCGCGGCTTGCCTGAAAGGCGGCGCCCACGCGCCGGACGCGCCGGGGCCCGGCTGACGCGGACGAATCGCGAGCCGCTCTACTGGACCGTGAAGTTGTGGCGCGACTCGATGGTCTGTTTGCCCGCGAGATCCTTCACGGTAATGAGGAGCGTATAGGCACCCGCGGGTACCTTGTTGAGCGGCACTTCGAGATCGCCGTCGACGTACGGCTTGGCATAGAACGCGCCATCACTCTGGTCGGCGGCCGCGGGGATGGTGTGCACGGTGGCCTGCCCCATCAAAATGGCAACGGTCCAACTGAGGTTGACCTTGTTGCCTTCGCCATACTTGTAGCCCGTCATATCCCAACGGGCAAAGAGGCTCTGTCCGTTGCGGTAAACGGCGGTAGCCATGGGTGCGCCACCCTCGCCGGTGCGATAAAAGCCGAAGTTGGTTACTTCCAGCTTGTCGGTGGACGCGATCTTCGGACCCTTG
>DATKOS010000241.1:0-8111 GCA_035524535.1 Bryobacteraceae bacterium | reverse complement strand
GCACGACAATGCCAGCGCCGTGGAGCAGTACATCTCCAAGCACTCGATCGCTTACCCGGTGCTGTTCGATTCGGGACAGATGGAATACTCCTACGTGCGCAAGATGACCATCGACAACCCGTACGTGTTTGTGATTGACGCCAACGGGACGATCCGCGACGATTTCGGCTACAGCGCGTTCACCAAGGACCTATTCGAGGGCACGGGGCTGTTCTCGGTAATTGACCGCGCGCTCGAGCCGAATGCTTCGGTGGTTCCGAAGAAGTAGACGCGGCGGGTGCGGCCTGGGGAAGAACTGAGGCCGCAAGCGGCACGATGTATAATCGCGATTGGCCCAGGCCAGGAAGGAACCCGGGCGGAACGGCGGGAGCCGGCATGGCCAGGCCTCAAGGAGTAGGGAGAAGCTCATGAACCGTCGTTTTCTTATTACCGTGTTGGCGCTGGCCGGGGCGGCGCCCTTGCCGGCCCAGGCTCCGGCCGGCTGGAAGATGCGCGTGGACCGCAGCCAGTCGGCGTCGGATCCGGATGCCGCCGGCAACATCAAGTTCGTGAAGAGCGGCGCGGGCTATGAGGCCACGAATCCGCAGGCGGCGGTGTATTGGAATCCGGCCGACACGGCGTCGGGGACCTATACGCTGAAGGCCACGTTTACGCAACTGGAACGCAGCGGCCATACCAATTATTACGGGCTGGTGTTCGGCGGAAGCGCCCTGGACGGGGCGGACCAGGCCTACCTGTATTTCGAGGTGGCGCAGGACGGCACCTGGCTGGTGAAGCGCCGCGAGGGAAACCAGACGCCCATGGTGGCGGCCAAGACGCCCAGCGACGCCATTAAGCAACTGGACGCCAACCAGCGCGCCACCAACACTCTTGAAGTGCGCGTTGGCGCCGATAAGGTAGATTTCGTGGTGAACGGCACGGTGGTGCACAGCGAGCCGAAGACCGGCGCGATGGCGAAAACCGACGGCATCTACGGCATTCGGATCAACCACCTGCTGCACGTCCAGATTGACGGCTTCGGCGTGTCCAAGTAGCGGCCCGCGCCGCTCCTGGAGACCGAATTACGGCTTAATTCCGCCCCGGGCCCGGCCTTTCCGCCGGATGAGAATACCGATATTGTTGTATCATTGAACAAATGCTTCCGCACCAATGGGAGACCTTTAAGAAGGCCGCGCGCCTGGAGAAACTGGACCGGGTTCCGATGGCCATGATTATCGATAGCCCGTGGATACCGGGCTACTTAGGGATCAAGCACCTGGACTATTTTCTGAACCCTGAGTTGTGGTTCGAATCGAACCTGAAGATCATGCGCGAGTTCCCCGATATCATCTTCGTGCCGTCCTGGTGGATGGAATACGGGATGGCGGCGGAACCCTCGGTACTGGGCTCCAAGATCAAGTTCTGGCAGGACAATACTCCGAGCGAATATCACACGCTCTACCGCCTGGAGGACATCGACCAGTTTCCCGAGTATGAGGTGGAAGCGGACGGCTTCGCGGCTCTGACGCTGCACCGCATCGGGATGCACCGGCAGAAGATTCTGGACGCCGGCTACATTCTGCCGATGGTGACCTCACGCGGGCCGTTGTGCACGGCGGGTTTCGTGCGCGGCACGACGCATTTCATGATCGACCTGGTGGAGAACCCGGCAGGCGCGCACCGGCTGATCGACCTGTGCACCCGGGTGATCATCGACTGGCTGAAGGCGCAGCACAAGGTGATGGGGGACACGGTGGAGGGCATCTTCATCCTCGACGACATTGTGGGCTTCATCAACGAGGAGCATTACCTGGAGTTCGCCCACCCATACCTGAAGCGGATCTGCGATGCGTTTCCCAAGGATTGGGTGAAGATTTACCACAACGACGCGGAAGTGGACGCGTGCCTGGACCATCTGCCGGATACGGGTTTCAACGTGCTGAACTGGGGCAAGCAGAAGGACATCCGCGAGGTGAAGCAGCGCGTGGGGGACCGCATGTGCCTGATGGGCAATGTTAACCCGCTGGAGATCGGAGTCCGGGGGACGCCCGAAGAGGTGCGGGAGGCGACGCTGGACGTGCTGGAAGGCTCCGGGGGCGAAGGAGTGATCCTTTCGATGGGCGGCGGCACCAGCCCGGGCATGCCGAAGGAGAACATCCTGGCGATGCTGGGCGCGCTGGAAGAATTCAACGCCGGGAGACTGGCGGGCGAGGGCGTGAAGCGTGCCTGATTACGCGCTGATGAACCAATGCCTCTACGAAGGCAAGGCCAAGGACGTCGAACAGATGACCAAGGACGCGCTGGCGGAGGGGCGGACGGTGCAGGAAGTGCTCAACGAAGGGCTCATCGCCGGCATGAGCGTGGTGGGGGAGGACTTCAAGCACAACGTTCTGTACGTACCGGAAGTGCTGATTGCGGCGCGCGCGATGAAGGCCGGCATGGCGGTGCTGAAGCCCCTGCTGAGCGCGCGTGACGGCTCCGCCAAGCGGGCGGGCGTGCTTCTGATGGGCACGGTGCGCGGCGACCTGCACGACATCGGCAAGAACCTGGTGCTGATGATGGCGGAAGGCGCGGGCTTCGAGGTGCACGACATTGGCGTGGACCAGAGCGTGGAGAAATTCATGGCGGCGGCGGAGCAGTGCCAGCCGGACATCATCGGCATGAGCGCGCTGCTGACGACGACGATGACCTACATGAAGACGGTGATCGACGGATTCCATGCGGCGGGCAAGGGCGACATCAAGATGGCGGTAGGAGGGGCGCCCATCAGCCAGAGATTCGCGGACGAAATCGGTGCGGGCGGCTACGGCCAGAACGCTTCGGCCGCGGTGGAATTGTTCCTGCGCCTGGCGGCCGAAAGGAATAGCAATGGCGACGTACAAAGTTCTGTACTGGCAGGAAGTCCCGTCCCAAGTGAAGTGTGAGGACGAATCCGACGACGTGACTTTGGAGATGCCGCCGAAGTTCATGGCGTACATCGACCGGCTGGCCATGCAGAGAGGACTCGCGGCCGCGGACGATTTCCTGGAGCAGTGGCGGTGGAGCGAGGAAGAAGAGCGCGAGGGCTCGGCGCAGGATGTAGCGGAAGCGTTAGTGGCCGAGTTGGAGGCGCAGGCGGGCATTTGACGGGGACCGCCGCGGCGCCGATGGCCTGAACCGGCCGGGGCGCTTGCGCGGCGGACTGCTCCGCCCGCGGGAACTTTGGCGACCGCCGGCCCGGCGGAGGGCGGGGGCCCAGGTTCGCGCGCTTGGAAGATGGCAGTAACGCTCACGATCAACGGAATTTCGGCTCCGTCGCCGCCTGGCGCAACCCTCTTCGATTGCGCGGAAAGCGCCGGGGTTCGCGTTCCCACCTCCTGCCAGAAACTGGGCAAGTGCAAGGAGTGCGTGGTGGAGGTCTCCGAGGGCATTGGCCTCCTCTCCGAACCGGGCGACTTCGAGCGCCACCTGCAGGGCAATTTCCGGCTTTCGTGCCAGGCGCGCATCGCGGCTGAGGAAGGCGAAATCCGCTGCCACACGATGCGGCGCGGCCAGATGCGCATCGAGGGGCGGGCGGTGGGGCTGCCCGGCGGCGGGCGGCCGATGGAGCTGGACCCGGCGGTGACGCGCGAAGGCGGCCGCATTCTGATTGACGGCGCCGAGGTGGAGCGCTCCGCGGGGCCGATCCACGGCATCGCGATGGACCTGGGCACGACAACCATAGCGCTGCGCCTGCTCAACCTGGAGACCGGGGAACTGGTGGCCGTCAGCTCGTTCGAAAATCCGCAGCGGTTCGGCGGGTCAGACGTGATGGCGCGCATTCAGTACGACACCGAGCATCCGGGCAAGCTGCTGCGGCGGACGCTGGCGGGATACCTGACGCACGCGATCGAGGAATTTCCGGCCGATCCAAAGACGATTTACGAGATGGTGGTGGTGGGCAACTCCACCATGCGCGACCTGTTCTTCCGGCAGAGCGTGTACACGATCGGGCAGAGCCCATACCGCTCCATCACGGAACTGGAGATGGCGGAGGGAAAGCGCGCGAGCACGAGCCTGACCGAGACCGGGAGGCGCTGCCTGTTGCCGATTCACCCCAAGGCGCGGGTGTACGGGGCGCCGGTGATCAGCGGGCACGTGGGCGCGGATGCCGCGGCGGCGATGCTGGCGGTGGACGTGGCGCACGAAGATCGCGTGGTGGCGCTGATGGACATCGGTACCAACACGGAGTTGATTGTGGGCAACCGGCATCGGATTCTGGCGGCCTCGTGCCCGGCGGGGCCGGCGTTTGAAGGCGGGGCGATTTCGTGCGGCATGCCGGCGCTCGACGGCGCGATTGAAGACGTGCGGATCGGCGACGATGGGGCGTACCATCTTGACGTGATTGGCGGCGTGGCGCCGCAGGGGATTTGCGGATCGGGGCTGGTGGCGCTGCTCAGCGAACTGTTGCGCACGGGCCGGATGAACGAGATGGGCCGGTTCGCGGAGGGGGCGCGCATCGATCTGGACCGCGAGCGCAACGTTTATTTTCTGGAGCGCGACGTCAACGAACTGGCGCAGGCCAAGGGCGCGAATGCGGCAGGGCTGCGGGTGGTGTTTAGCAGCTACGGAATCGAGTTCGGCGACGCGGCGCGATTCTACCTGGCGGGCGGGTTCGGAAAGAACCTGGACGCCGAGGCGGCGGCGCGGATCGGGCTGATTCCGCAAATTGCCGGCGGCCGCCTGGTTCAGCTTGGCAATGCGGCGATTGAAGGCGCGACCATGGCGCTGCTCTCGCGGCGGAAGCGCCGGGAGATGGAAGAGACGGTGTTGCGTGTGGAGCATTGCCGGCTGGAGACGCATCCCTATTTCTTCGATTTCTTCGTGGATGGCTGCCAGTTCCGGCCGCTCGAATCCGCGCAGCAGGTGGCGGGATGAAGGAGATCGCGGAGGCGCCGGCGGCGGTGGATGTTTCGGAAGGCGAATACATCCGGCTGCTCGGCTACCCGCGCGGCTACGAGTTGGAGGGACGGAGCCGGGAGTTGGCGGAGTGGGCGCGGGAGTGGTACGCGCTTCACGGGCAACCCTGGATTTACGCGCGCGAGGCGGGGGCGGTGGAAATCGGCGAGAGCGCGGTGCGCATCGAAGGCGTGGACTTTCACAGCCGGCGGCTATGGAACGCGATGCGGAAGGCGGAGGCGCACGGAGCATTTCTGGCAGCGGCGGGAGCGGGACGCGAGGCAGAGGAAGAGGCCAACCGGCTGTGGCGCGAGGAAAAGCCGGACGAATACTTTTTTCTGGAAGTATACGGGTCAGCGGTGGCGGAGCACTTGCTGACGGCGGCGGGCGCGCGGCTTTGCGCGTGGGCGGAGGGGCGCGGACTGGCGGTGCTGCCTCATGCCAGCCCGGGGTTTGCGCAATGGGACATTTCCGAGCAGCCGGCGCTCTTGCGGCTGGCGCAGGCCAGCGGGCATGACTTGCCGGCGCGGCTGCGGGCGCTCGATTCCGGCGCCCTGCTGCCGAAGAAATCACTGCTGGGAGTGTTCGGGCTGACGCGCCACGCGGAGCGCGTGCGCCGCTTGACGGACCTGAACCCGTGCCAGAATTGCGCGATGCCGGGCTGCGCGTTCCGGCGGGCGCCGTATGTTAAGGATAGTTGGAGCCGCTCGCCGGAAGCGCGGTGGCAAGGGCAGCAGCAATGACGAGACCGGGACCCCGGCAGGGCCGAAGCCCGAGCGGCGGAGGTCCCCACCTTGGAACGGAAGAGTGACAACCGAGAACCGATGACTCTGCTTGAAACCCTCAAACACCGGCCCCTATTGGGCGATGGCGCGATGGGCACGCAATTGATGTTCGCCGGCCTGGAGCAGGGCGCGTGCGGCGAAGCGTGGAACCTGACGCATCCGGAGCGCGTGCTGGCGATCCAGCGGCGGTATGCGGAAGCCGGGTCGGACGCGATCCTCACGAATACGTTCGGCGGCTCGCGCATCATGCTCAACCGGCACGGAAACGCGGAGCATGTGGCGGAGGTCAATCGCGCGGGAGTGGAGATCGCGCGGCAGGCATTCGGCGGCAAACCAGGCTTCGTGATCGGCGACATCGGGCCATTCGGCGGGTTGATGGAGCCGTATGGCGAGTTCACGGAGCGGCAGGTGGGGGAGGCGTTTCGCGAGCAGGCCAAGGCGCTGGTGGAGGCGGGAGCGGACGCCATCATTATCGAAACGCAGACGAGCCTGGAGGAACTGCTGTTAGGCATTCGCGCGGCGCAGGAGGCGGGCGCGCCGTGCGTGATCGGGTCGCTGGCGTATGACGTGACGCTGGACGGGTCCACCTTCCGCACGATGATGGGCGTGGACCCGGAGCGGGCCGCGGAGTTTCTGGAAGAGAACGGCGCGCATATTGTGGGACTGAATTGCGGCACGGGGATGGACATGGAGCGCGCGCGGCAGGCCGTGGAGCGGTACAAGCAGGTGACAGGGCTGCCGATCATGGTGCAACCGAACGCCGGCCAGCCCAAGCTGGTGCAAATGAAGGTGGTATACGACGAAGCGCCGGACACGATGGCGGCCGGCGTAAAGCCTCTGCTGGAGGCCGGCGCCGCCATTGTGGGCGCGTGCTGCGGCAGCACTCCGGAGCACATCCGGGCGTTCCGCGCGGAGATGAACAAATACATAGGGGTGGGAGCATGAGGGTGAAGCTTTGCGACGTGAACGCGGAAGCGGCCAAGAAGCTGCCGCAGTTCACGGAAGATAAGTCCGGCATCGGGGTCCATTACGTGGATGCCTATATCAAGCCGATGAATACGAAGCTGGAAGATGGGACGCCGGTAAAGTGCAAGCGGCGCGGGCTGAAGATCGCGCTTTCCGCGGGCGCCAAGAAGGGCGAAGGGTTGATGCGCCGATTGGCTGTAGGCCCGGACCCCGTGGTGATGCTGCAGGCGGCACTGGCCGAGGCCAGCAAGGCGGCGGGACTAGGGCTTGAGGTAGTGGACGGGTCGATTTTCATCGAGGTATAGAGATGCAAAGGCTTGGCTTGAGGTTGTGCGTGTGCGCGGCCGCGTGGCTGGCGATAGGCAGCGCGAGCCTGCGGGCGGAGAACGGGCGGGACGCCTGGCTGCGGTACGCGCCGCTGCATGGCGCGGCTCTGCAACAGGAGCGCGCGAATACGCCCGCGGTGCTGACCACGCTGGATAGCGCGCCGACGATGGAGAGCGCGCGGCAGGAAATTGAGCGCGGGGTGCGCGGCATGCTGGGCCGCACGCTGCGGCTGGAAACCGGAGCGCCCACGGAAGGCGCCATCGTCCTGGGGACGCTGGATTCCGTGAAGGCCGCGCTGCCGCAGGCGGGCCTGAACGCCTCCCTGGAGAAAGACGGCTTCTGGCTGAAGACGGTGGAAATCCGCGGCAAGCGATACTTGGTGGTGACGGCGGCCAACGACCGCGGCGTGCTTTACGGCGCTTTTGCGCTGCTGCGCAAGATGGCGACGGGCGAATCCATCGCGACGCTCGACGATAAGGAAGCGCCCTACGCGCCGGTGCGGTGGGTGAACCAATGGGACAACCTGGACGGTTCGATTGAGCGCGGGTACGGCGGGCGCTCCATATTCTGGGAAGCGAACCACGCGCGCGCGGACATGACGAGGGTGAGCGAGTACGGGCGGCTGCTGGCGTCGCTGGGCATCAACGGCTGCGACATCAGCAACGTGAATTCGAACCCGCGGATGATGTCGCCGGATTTCTTCCCGGAGATCGCCAAGATCGCTGCGGCCTTCCGGCCGTGGGGCGTGCAGGTGGCCATTTCCGTGGATTTGGGGGCGCCGAAGAACATCGGCGGCCTGGATACGTTCGACCCGCTGGACCCGCGCGTCATGGCCTGGTGGAAGGACAAGGCGGATGCCATGTACGCAGCCATCCCGGACCTTGGCGGCTTCGTGCTGAAGGCGGATTCGGAAGGGCGCGTGGGGCCTTCCACCTACGGCAGGACGCACGCGGACGCGGCCAACGTGGTGGCGCGCGCGCTCAAGCCGCACGGCGGGTTGTTCTTCTACCGGGGCTTCGTGTACGACAACCACATGGATTGGCGCAACCTCAAGAACGATCGCGGGCGCGCCGCGTGGGACAACTTCCACGACCTGGACGGCAAGTTCGACGACAACGTGCTGATCCAGATCAAGAA
>DATKOS010000240.1:0-14712 GCA_035524535.1 Bryobacteraceae bacterium | reverse complement strand
GATCTTCGGGGCATTCCGGGCCTGGAGTATGAAGGCACCGACGCCAAACGGCGAGCCATCGATTCGCGCATCGCACGGGAGGCGCGGCCGGGCGAGGAACTCACGCTCAGCATCGACGAACGCTTGCAGTACATCGCCGAGGAGCAAATCGCCGATACCGTGAAGGCGCACGATGCGGCCAGCGGCAGTATCATAGCCATAGATCCGAACACGGGTGAGATCCTGGCGCTCGCCAGTTACCCGACCTACGATCCCAATCTGCCGCCCGGCGCCGGCGAGCCGCCCACGGCCCGGCAGGATCACGCCGTCTCCGTGCCCTTCGAGCCAGGCTCGGTGTTCAAGGTAATTACGCTCTCGGCGGCTTTGGAGACCACGAACCTGCGGCCGGAGAGCCCGATCAACTGCCACGGCGGCGTGTTGCAATTGCCAGGCCGCACGATTCACGATTCCCACCTGGGCCGCGGCATCATCCCCATGGCGGATGTGCTGGCCTATTCCAGCAACGTGGGCGCCATCGAGGTGGGCCTGCGAGTCGGCCAGCGGAATATGTATGACTACGTGCGGCGCTTCGGCTTCGGCCAGCGCACGGGCATACCACTGCCGGCGGAATCGCCCGGGCGCTTCCGGAAACTGGAGAATTGGGGGACTACGTCCCTGGCGTCGGTGGCCTTCGGGCAGGAGATCAGCGTCACCACCCTGCAGTTGGCGCAGGCGGTGACGGCGGTGGCGAATGGCGGCCTTCTGATGCAGCCCCGCCTCATCCTGAAGAAGGGCGGGCAAAACGTGCCGCCGCGGCCGCCGGTGCGCATCCTTAAGCCGGAGACCACCATCACGATGCGGGAAATGATGGAGGGCGTGGTCACGTACGGCACGGGAAAGAAGGCCAAGCTGGACGGCTACACCACCGGCGGCAAAACCGGCTCCGCACAGATTTACGATTACGCCGCGCACGCCTACACCCACACCTACAACGGCTCCTTCGTGGGCTTCGCGCCCGTGATGAACCCGCGCATTGTGGTGGTGGTGACCGTAAACGGAACCCATGGCTCGGCGGGCTTCGGCGGTGAAGCGGCCGCGCCCGCGTTCAAAGTGGTGGCCAGCGAAGCGCTGCGGCTCATGGACGTTCCCAAGGACATGCCGGACGACAAGCCGAAGTTCCTGATGGCGAAGGACACGCCCGCGGACGCGCCGCCCACCGATACCGCGGCGCGCACCTTCAATCCGCTGGACGACGAGACGGAAGATGCGGGGCCCGCGGCTCCGGCCTCGGCTGCCTATAGCCTCGCTGCGCCGGCGCCAGTCAGCGCCGGGCCGCTGGTGCCGAATTTCCGGGGGATGACGCTGCGGGCGGTAATGGAGGAGGCGGCGGCGCAGGGGCTGAACATTATGCCGGCGGGCAGTGGAGTCGCCGCCGTGCAGGATCCCCCGGCGGGATCCCCGTTGCGACAAGGCGAAAGCATCCGAGTGGCATTTGCAAGATGAAGCAGGTCAGCGAGCAGGGACCATCGCTTCGCCGGGATGAACTCCGGCGCGGCCAGCCGGGCCTGCGCGCCGCCAGCGCGGAAAGGGCGTTCCATCGCACGCCTTCATGAACATCGGCGAATTATTCCGTAACGTCGCTCTCAAGCGCCCTATCCCGCCCGCGCTCGCGGACCTCTCCGTGAGTTCCCTGGAATACGATTCCCGCCGCGTCACGCCCGGCGCTCTGTTCTTTGCCTTTCCCGGCAGCCGAACGGATGGCCGCCACTTCGTTGAGGACGCGCTCAGCCGCGGCGCGGCGGCGATTGCAGCCGAATCCGATCCTCCCGCCGAACTGGCCGCGCGCTGGATTCAGGTGGAACACGGCCGGCGCGCGCTGGCTTTCGCCGCGCGCACGTTCTTCGGGGCGCCGGAGGAGCGCCTGGCGCTCACCGGCATCACCGGAACGAATGGCAAGACCACCACTGGATTCCTCATCGACTCCGTTTTTCGCGCGGCTGGGCACGTAACGGCGCTCATCGGGACCATCGAGTATCACCTGGCGGGCCGCGTGCTGCCCGCGGTGAATACCACGCCCGAATCGCTCGATCTCTTTCGAATCTTCGCCGAACTGGAGCGGGCCGGCGGGACGCGCGCTACCATGGAAGTATCCTCGCACGCGCTGGCGCTCGGCCGCGTCTATGGATTGCATTTCCATACGGCCGTCTTCACCAACCTCACGCGCGACCACCTGGATTTTCACGGCACGATGGAATCGTATTTTGCCGCCAAGCGCGCGCTTTTCGAAGGCGCGGGCGCGCCGCCCCCGCCCTTCGCCGTCCTGAACCGCGACGACGAGTATGCCCGCCAGATCCCCGTGGCGCCGGGTTCGGAACCCATCTGGTATGGGCTCGGCTCGGGCGCCAATCTGCGCGCCAGCCGCATTTCGTTCGGTACGAACGGCCTGCGTTTTGACGCGCAGTACGGCAAGGTGCGCTTGTCTCTCTCCTCGGCGCTGATTGGCCGAATCAACGTCTACAACATCCTCGCGGCGTGCGGCGCCGGGCTGGCGCATGGCATCGAGCCGGAGACCATTGCCCGCGGCATCGCCGGACTGCGCGCGGTTCCGGGCCGTTTCGAGCGCGTGGATGAAGGCCAGCCGTTCACCGTGGTTGTGGATTACGCCCACACGGACGACGCGTTGCGCAACGTCATCTCCGTGGCGCGAGGTTTGAAGCCCAAGCGCGTCATCACCGTCTTCGGCTGCGGTGGGGACCGTGACCGCTCCAAGCGCCCGCTCATGGGCCTGGCAGCGGCAGAGGGCAGCGACCTGGTGGTCCTGACCAGCGACAATCCGCGCTCGGAAGATCCGCTCGACATCATGAATGACGCGCTGGTGGGAATCCGCCGAACGGATACCCCGCACGTTGTGGAGCCAGACCGCGCGGCCGCCATCGGCTACGCCCTGAAGGAGGCGCTGCCCGGCGACATCGTGATCCTGGCCGGCAAGGGTCATGAAACCTATCAGGTGCTGAAGGACCGCACCGTCCCGTTTGACGATCGCGCGGTGGCCAGAGAAGTGCTTCATGGTTACGGGTACCGGGGGATAAACGAAGCATGAACCTGGCTTTGCAGCGGATTGCGGGTGTTCTGGGCGTGCCCGGAGACTGGCCCGCCGTGTCCGCCACGGGATGGAGCGTGGACACGCGCACACAGCAGCCCGGCGATCTCTACTTTGCGCTACGCGGCCCGAACCACGACGGCCACAGCTACGTGAACGCCGCGCTGCGCCAGGGCGCGGCCGGCGCCGTGGTGGAGAAACTGCCGGAGACGTCCGGGGGCAACGTGCTGCTGGTTCCGGATTCGCTGCACGCGCTGCAGAATCTGGCCGCGTGGGCGCGCCAGAATTGGGGCGGCACGGTGGTGGGCGTGACGGGCAGCGCGGGCAAGACCACCGCGAAGGACGCCATTGCGCATCTTTTGTCCGTGGCCTTTCCCATCGGCAAGACCAACGGCAATCTGAATAACCACATCGGCGTGCCGCTCTCCATACTGCGCCTGCCGGCGGACGCACGCGCCGCCGTGCTGGAAATGGGCATGAACCACGCGGGCGAACTCCGCGCTCTGGGCGCCATCGCGCGGCCGGACATCGCCGTGGTCACCAACGTGGGCTATGCGCACGTGGAGTTTTTCGATTCCATTGACGGCGTGGCGGCGGCCAAGCGGGAGCTGGTGGAGTCCCTGCCGCGGGCGGGCGTGGCCGTGCTGAATGCGGACGATGCACGGGTGGCGGCATTTCAGCGGAATCATCCGGGCAGAAGCGTCACCTTTGGATTTTCGGAACAGGCGGAAGTGCGCGCGGAGAACGTGGATCTCTTGCCGGCCGGTTCGCGCTTCCGCGCTCTCGGGGTGGAGTTTGAATCCTCCGTTCCCGGGCGCCACGGCGTTATGAACCTGCTGGCCGCGCTGGCGGTGGCTCGCGTGTTCGAGGTTGCGCCGGAAGGCCTGCGCGAGGCCGTGCGCTCGTTCGCGCCGGGCAAGATGCGCGGGCAGCGCCTGGAACATAACGGCATCGTGGTTTGGGACGATTGCTATAACTCGAATCCGGAGGCCGCTGAGTCCATGCTGGATGTGCTGCGCGAAACGCGCGCGGCGCATCGCATCGCCGTATTGGGTGAAATGCTGGAACTGGGCGAAGCCTCGGGGGACTTGCACCGGCGCGTGGGGCGCCATGCCGCGCGCGGCGGCGTGGATCTGCTGATCGGCGTTCGCGGCGCGGCGCGCGCCATGGTGGAGGCCGCGGCGGCCGAAGGGCTGCCCGCCGAGTTTGTGGAAGATCCGAAGCTAGCCGGCGAGCGAGCCCGCAATATGGCGCGAGCCGGCGACGCGATTCTATTCAAAGGCAGCCGCGGCGTCCGCATGGAGCTGGCCCTGGAAAGGTTCTTAGCCGAGCGCTGACGGCCAGCGGCTTCATTATGTTCTACTACCTCTTCTACGAGCAGCTCCTGCGCTACCAGAAGGCCTTCAACGTCTTCCGCTACGTCACGGTGCGTACGGCCATGGCCAGCCTCACGGCGCTGTTCCTGTGCATCGCGCTGGGGCCCTGGCTCATCGGCAAGCTGCGGGAGTTTCAGATCGGCCAGTACATTCGCGAAGACGGCCCGCAATCGCACCAGAAGAAGGCCGGCACGCCCACCATGGGCGGCGTCCTCATCATCGTTTCCATCGTGGTGCCTACGCTGCTGTGGGCGGACCTGAACAATCGCTATGTGTGGATTTCCGTGGCGGCGCTGCTGGGCTTCGGCTGGATTGGCTTCATGGACGACTACGCCAAGATCTCCGGACGCCGCAACCTGGGCCTCACCGGCACGCAGAAGCTGATTTACCAGTTCGCGCTGGGATTCGCCTGCGCCGCCGTGCTGCTGTTCATGCGCTCATGGGGCGACTACTCCACGGCCATGAACTTCCCCTTCATCAAACAATTTAAGCCAACCCTGCTGATTGCCCCGTGGATGCACAATCCCTGGACCTACGTGTTCGGCGTGGCGCCGTTCTGCCTGTTTATCGCCCTGGTGGTGGTGTTCACCTCGAACGCCGTCAACCTCACCGACGGGCTTGACGGGCTGGCTATCGGGCTGATGGTGATTGCGGCCGGCGCGCTTACCATTCTGGCTTACGCCGGCGGGGACGTCCGCCTGGCCGAGTACCTGCAGCTCGCCCGCAATCCGCACACCTCGGAGCTGACCATCTTCTGCGGCTCGATGACCGGGGCCAGCCTCGGCTTCCTGTGGTACAACGCGCATCCGGCGGAAATCTTCATGGGCGACGTCGGGTCGCTTTCGCTGGGCGGCGCGATGGCCGTGGTGGCCATCCTCATTAAGCAGGAAGTGCTGCTGCTGTTCATCGGCGGCGTGTTCATGATAGAGGCGGTGTCGGTGATCCTCCAGGTGGGCAGCTACAAGCTGCGCCACGGCAAACGGATTTTCAAGATGGCGCCGATTCATCATCACTTTGAGCAGATCGGCTGGCAGGAGTCGAAGGTAATTGCGCGCTTCTGGATTGCCGGCCTGGTGCTGGCGCTGTTCGCGCTGACAACATTGAAACTGCGATGAACTACCGAGGAACCAAGGCGCTGGTGGTAGGTCTGAAACTCTCCGGCATGGCGGCCGTCGAGCTGCTTACGCGCGAGGGCGCAGCCGTGCGGGCCACGGATCTGAAGCCCCTGGAGGCGCTACCCGGCGCGGCGGAGCTGCTCGGCCGCCTGGGCATCGCGTTTGAGCTGCAAACGCCCGAAGCGTTCCTGGACTGCGACCTGATTGTTACGTCTCCCGATGTGCCAGCCGATCTTCCCGGCCTTCAGGAAGCTCGCCGGCGCGGCGTGCGCGTCATCGGCGATCTGGAATTGGCGGCGCCGTTCCTCAAGGGCCGCACCATCGGCATCACCGGATCGAACGGCAAGACTACCACCACCAGCCTCACCGGCCACATTCTGCAATCCGCCGGCGTGCCCGTCCAGGTGGGCGGCAACATCGGCAAGGCCGTGGCGGCCATGGTGGAATCCTCGCGGGACGATGGCTGGAACGTGCTGGAGCTCTCCAGCTTTCAGCTCGAAACCATTGTCACGTTTCGCGCGGACATCGGGCTGGCGCTCAACGTCACGCAGAATCACCTGGACCGCCATCACACGTTCCAGAAGTACGCCGCCGCCAAAGGGCGCCTCTTCGATACGCAGCAGCCTGGAGATTGCGCCGTGCTGAACGCGGAAGACCCGATGTGCGTCTCCTACGCCGCCCGCAGCGCCGGCGAGGTGCGCTGGTTCAGCGGACTGCACGAGGTGGGGCCGGGCGGGTACCTGGCGAACGGCAATCTGGTGCTCGATCAGGAAATCCTGATGCCGGCCGCGGACGTGCCCATTCGCGGCCGCCACAACCTGGAGAACGCGCTCGCCGCTGCCATAGCCGCCAAGCGCGCGGGCGTGCCGGCCCGCGACATCGCCGCTGCCATCCGCACGTTCCACGCCGTCGAGCATCGCCTCGAATTCGTCCGCACGGTTTCCGGCGTCGCCTTCTACAACGATTCGAAGGCCACCAGCGTGGACGCCACGCTCAAGGCCCTCAGCGCATTTGATGGCGGCCTGTGGGTGATCCTCGGCGGCAAGGACAAGGGCCTCGATTACACCGTGCTGCGGGAGCCGCTGGCGGCCAAGGCGCGCGCGGCGCTGCTCATCGGCGCGGCCGCCGGGAAAATTTCCCAGGCGCTGAACGGCGCCGTCCCGCTGGTGGAGTCCGGGACGCTGGACGCCGCCATCGCCCACGCCTATGCCCGCGCGGAGGAAGGGGACACGGTTCTTCTCGCCCCCGCTTGCGCCAGCTTCGACCAATTCCGCAGCTTCGAGCACCGCGGGGAAGTCTTCAAGCAAATCATCAACGCGCTGGAGCCAAGAAACTAATGTCGCAACGACTCAAGACAGACTGGACTCTCTTCATGGCGGTAGTCTCTATCGTCTTCTTCGGCCTGCTCATGCTCTATAGCGCCTCCTCGGTGAACGCCAGCGAGAACAAGGACATCCATTCCGGGTGGCATTTCCTGGCGCTGCAATTGTGCTGGGCGGCGGTTTCCGCCGTGGTGATGATGACGCTCAAGCGGACTTCCTACCGCAAGTTCCGCCAGCGCTCCGTGGCTTTCGGGCTTATCGGCGTGATTCTCGCCATGCTCGCCGCGGTCTATTTCCTGGATTCCGCGCACCACCGCTGGCTGCGTTTGGGCGGTCCCATCGGCGTGCAGCCTTCCGAATTGGCCAAGCCCGCGCTCGTCATCTTTCTGGCCTTCTTCATCTCCTGGCGAGCCCCCGCCATCAACAACGCCCGCTACACGCTTTGGCCCGCCGCCATCGCCACGGGCCTGGTGATCTTCGGCGTGGCGGTGGCGGACCTGGGCACCGCCGTGGTGCTGGGCGTTGCGGTGGCTTCGGTGTTCTTTGTGGCCGGCGTGGGTTGGAAGCCGAGCGTGCTGGCCGGCGTGATCGGCCTGGCGGGCGTGATCGCCTTTGTCTGCGTAGAGCCGTACCGGTTGGGCCGCGTTGTGCGGTTCTTCGATCCGGACTACACGCATCTCGAAAAGGTGGATCCGGGCGGCCGGCTGAAGCACTATATCGAATCGCACATCAACAAGTCGCTCGCCACGCACGACACCAACTATCAATCCGATCAATCGAAGATCGCCATCGGTTCCGGCGGGGCGCTGGGTTTGGGACTCATGAACGGCCGGCAGAAACTGCTGTACCTGCCCGAGGCCCATACCGATTTCATCTACGCCGTGGTGGGGGAGGAACTCGGGCTGGTGGGCACCGTGGGCCTCCTGTTCGGCTTTGGAGTCATCTTCTGGCGCGGCCTGCGCGCTACCTATCGCATGGGCGACGATTTCGGCCGCTATCTGGCGCTGGGCGCAACGGTGATCGTCGTGGTTCAGGCGCTGATGAATATGAGCGTGGTGCTGGGGATGATGCCGACCAAGGGAATCCCGCTGCCCATGGTCAGTTACGGCGGCAGTTCGCTGCTGAGCACCCTGGCGCTGCTGGGGATCCTGATGAACGTGGCGGAGCATGCCGGCTAAACCAACGGGCGAAGGGGCGAGATTTCTGCTGGCCGGCGGCGGCTCGGGAGGGCACGTCATTCCGCTGCTTGCCGTCGCACGGGAATTGCGCCGCCGCGGGCATTCGCTGTTCTTCGTGGGCACCTCCCGGGGACTGGAGAACAAGCTGGTTCCGGCGGAGGGCTTCCATCTTAAACTCATCTCCGTCGGCGGGCTCAATCGAGTCGGGCTGGGACGTAAGCTGGCCACTCTAGCGGCGCTCCCTTTCGCCACGGCGAAGTGCCTGGGCCTGTTGCGCGGCGTCGACGCCGTGTTCAGCATCGGCGGGTACGCCGCCGGGCCCCCGGTAATGGCGGCCTTGTTGCGGCGCACTCCCGTGATCGTCATGGAGCCCAACGCCGTGCCCGGATTCACCAACCGCGTGATCGGCCGTTTCGTGCGCCGCGCGCTGGTTTCCTTTCCGGAGACGGCTCGCTTTTTCGCCGCCGGCCGGGCGGAACTCACCGGCCTCCCGGTGCGCGAGGAGTTCTTCCAGGTCCCTCCGAAAGCGCCGGGCGGCCCGTTCACGGTATTGGTGACCGGCGGCAGCCAAGGCTCGCGCACTCTCAATCGCGCCGTGAAGGAGAGCTGGCCGCTCTTCCAGCGCGCCGGCCTGCCGGTACGAATTATCCACCAGACCGGCCCGGAGGCCTGCGAAGCCTTGCGCGCGGAGTTCGCCGGGACGGGCCTGGAGGGCGAGGTGGTCCCCTTCATCGCCGCCATGCCGGCGGTCTTCGCGGCGGCGGACCTCATCGTGTGCCGCTCCGGCGCGGGCGCCGTCTCCGAGCTGGCCGCGGCCGGCAAGCCCGCCGTGCTGGTTCCGTTTCCCTTTGCGGCGGACGACCACCAGACCCGCAATGCGGAGGCTATGGAGCGCGCCGGCGCGGCGCGCCTGGTGAAGGATTCTGAAATGACAGGCCAGCGGCTCTTCGCTGTTGTATCCGAACTCACGGCCGCGCCGGAAACGCTGGCGGCCATGAGCCACGCGGCGCGCAGGCTGGCGCGGCCCGGCGCGGCTGCCCGGGCAGCCGTGATTCTGGAGGAAACCGCGCATTTTCGGTTGACAGCGGCGCCTCGACCCGAAACAATACGGTAAGGAAATGTTTTTTCGTCCCCAGCACCTGCATTTCATCGGCATCGGCGGCATCGGCATGAGCGGCATCGCCGAGGTTCTGCTCAATCTCGGCTACCGGATCAGCGGTTCGGACCTCAAGCTCTCCCCCATCACCGAGCGGCTCTCGGCCATGGGAGCGCTCATCTACGAAGGGCACGATGCGGCCCACGTGGGCGACGCGCGCGCCATTGTCGTGAGCTCCGCTGTCAATGAACAGAATCCCGAGGTGCGCGAGGCGCGCCGGCGGCAGATTCCGGTGATCCCACGCGGCGAGCTGCTGGCGGAGCTGATGCGCTTGAAATACGGCATCGCCGTGGCCGGAAGCCACGGGAAGACCACCACCACCTCCATGGCCGCGGCCATTCTCAATCACGCCGGCCTGGACCCGACGGTAGTGGTGGGCGGGCGCACCGCCGCTACCGCGGGTTCCAACGCCCGCCTGGGGCGCAGCGACTTTCTGCTGGTGGAATCGGACGAAAGCGACGGCTCGTTCCTCAAGCTGGCGCCCATCATCGCGGTGGTGACCAACATCGACCGCGAGCACGTGGACCACTATCCGACCATTGAAGCTTCCCGCGCCGCCTTCGCGGAGTTTGTGAATAAGGTGCCGTTCTACGGCGCCGCCATCGTCTGCCTGGACGATCCCAATGTCCAGGCCATCCTGCCTTCCATCACGCGCCGCACCATTACCTACGGGACTACCGCGCAGGCGTCCATGGAAGCCGGCTCCATTTCCTGCGGCCCGTTCTCCACGGAGTTCCGGCTCCGGCGCGGCGCCGCCGATCTCGGCTCCTTCCACCTGAAGCTGCCGGGGCGGCACTGTGTGCTCAACGCCACCGCGGCCATCGCCGTCGCCCTGGAACTGGACGTGAAGCCGGATGTGGCGCGCGAAGCCCTGGCCGGATTCACCGGCGTGGACCGGCGCTTCCAGATCCGCGGCAAGGAGCGCGGCGTCACGGTGGTGGACGACTACGGCCACCATCCCACGGAAATCCGCGCCACCCTGGAAGGCGCGCGCCAGTGCGGCTTCCGGCGCGTTCACGTGCTCTTCCAGCCGCACCGCTACACGCGCACGCAGCTTCTCATGGACGAATTCGGGCGGGCGTTTCATCAGGCCGATACGGTTTTCGTCATGGATATCTACGCCGCTTCGGAGAAGCCCATTGAAGGCGTCTCCGCGGAGGCCCTGGTGGATCGCATCCGGCAATTTGGGCACCGTGGCGCGGAGTACGTGGGCACGATGGACCGCGGCATCGACGCCGTTGTGGCCGCCGCGGCCGACGGAGACCTGGTGGTCACCTTGGGCGCCGGCAGCGTCTCGCAAGCCGGGGAGAAGATTCTTTCCAGATTGAAAGGAGGAGCGTGATGCCGCGCGAAGCCCGTAAGACTCCTGTCCGCTGGCGCCTGTGGCTCGGCCTGGCGCTGGGCGCGCTGGTCTCGGTATCCTCCGCCGTGGGCGCGCTCAAGGCCATCGCCTACGTCGCCGCCGACCCGCGCTTCACGCTTCCCATGGAACCCGGCGACGCGCTCACCATCCAGGGTGTGGCGTACGCGGATCGCGCGCGCATTATGGCCGTGTTCGCGCCCGATTTCGGCCGGGGCGCCTTAACCGCGCCGCTGGCCGAGCGCCGCCGCCGTTTGCTGGCCATCGATTGGGTGGCCGATGCCACGGTGTCCCGCGTCTGGCCGAACCATCTGATTGTGCGCATCCGCGAGCGCAAGCCGGTGGCCTTCGCCGCGCTGCCTTCGGGCGTGGAACTGATCGATTCCGCCGGGGAGCTGCTGGGCATTCCGCCGCGGACGCGCTTCACCTTCCCCGTGCTGGACGGCCTTCGCGCGGACCAGTCCCCCGCGCAGCGCCGCGCCGCCGTGGCCGCCTTCCTGCGCCTGCAGCAGGAGATGGGCTACCTTTCCAAGGACATTTCCGAGGTGGATGTTTCCGATCCGGGCGACCTACAGATTGTGGCGCGCGTGGAGAACCACACCGTCGCGCTGATCCTTGGAGACGGAGATTTCGCTTCGCGCTACCAGAACTTCGTGGGCCACTACGACGAAATTGAGAAAGAGTCTCCCGGCGCTTCCACCTTTGACCTTCGCCTGGACGACCGCATCACCGCAAGGAAATAGGGAATGCCGGAGAAGAGAATGATCGCCGCCGGGTTGGACGTGGGAAGCCGCGCCGTCCGCCTCGTGATTTGCGCCCTGGACAAGGGGCGGCTCCGCTATCTGGGCAGCGGCTGCGCGGACTCCCAGGGCTGGGTGAAGGGGGCCATTCGCGATCAGAAGGCCGTGGCCAAATCCATTGTTGCGGCGTTGCGCGAAGCGGAATCCGCCTCCGGCGTGGCGCTCGGTTCGGTGGTGGCCGGCATCGGCGGCGTGGGCGTGCGCGGGCACAACGCGCGCGGCGCGCTCGAACTGGGTTATGAGCGGGTGGTGGAGCAGGAAGACGTCAACCGCGTGATGGAGCGCGCTTCCAAGGTCCAAATGCTGGCGGACCGCATGCTGCTGCACAAGTTCCCGCAGGATTTCGTGGTGGACGGGCAGCCCGGGTTCCGCGACCCGCGCGGCATGGTGGGCTCCACGCTCGAAGCGAACGTCCACTTGATTACGGCCTCGGATCAGGAGCACACCTCGCTGGTGGGCGCCATCAATCAGGCGCATTTGCTGGTGGAAGAGACTGTGTTTGAGGCGCTGGCCGCCAGTTACGCCGCCGTGCTGCCGCAAGAGCGCCGCCAGGGCATCGCCCTGGTGGATATCGGCGCGCATTCCACCGATATGGTGGCTTACTACGGCGATGGCCTGTACCTGGCTTCCACCAAGCCTGTTTGCGGCGACCATTTCTCTTCCGATCTGGCGCACGCCCTGGTCCTGAATTTCGACGACGCCGAAACGGTGAAGCTGGAGTTCGGCGGCACGCTGCCGGAGCTCTGCCCGGCGAACTCGTACGTGGAACTGCCCACGGCGGACAATCAGGACCGGCGGGAAGCCACGGAGATGGCCGTCAATCGCGTTCTGGAGGCGCGCGCGGAGAATCTCTTCGAGTTTGTGCGCGGTGAACTGGCGCGCGTGGCCATGGAGAACGCGCTCCTCGGCGGCGTGTTCCTCACCGGGTCCGCCGCGCGCCTGCCGGGGCTGCTCGATGTGGGCGCGCGCGTCCTGCAGTGCCAAACGCGCTACGGATTGCCCGTCGGCCTGCAGGATTGGCCGGAATCGCTCAGCGGTCCGGAATGGTGCGTGGCCGCCGGGCTGGCGATGTATTCGGCGCGACTAAGGACGCAGGCCAAGAAAGAAGAAGATTCCGAAGGCTGGCTGGGGAAAATTCTGCGCTAGGAAGCGCGCGCAACTCCGGTCAGGGGCCCCTATTTGCAGCGAGGTGAAGAAATGGCGACCATCGACAACGAAATCGACAACCTCAAATACGAGATCCAGGAAGAAACCCGCTCCGGCACCCGCATCAAGGTGATCGGCATCGGCGGCGGCGGATGCAACGCGGTCTCGCGTCTGGTTCGCGAAGGCCTTGGCGGCGTGGAATTCCACGCCATGGATACGGACCTTCAGGCTCTGAGCGCTTGCGATGCGCCCCACAAGCTGCAGCTTGGCGCGCGCCTTACCAAGGGCTTGGGCGCCGGATCCAACGCCGAAACGGGCCGCCAGGCGGCGCTCGAAAATACCGACGACATTGTGGAACTGCTGCAGGGCGCGGACATGGTCTTCGTGGCTGCCAGCCTGGGGGGCGGCACGGGCACGGGCGCGGCCGGAGTGGTGGCGTCGCTGGCCAAGGAACTGGACGCCCTCACGGTGGCCGTGGTCACCAAGCCGTTCTCCTTCGAAGGCCCCAAGCGCATGCGCCTGGCCGAGGAAGGGCGGCGCGGATTGCTCTCTTGCGTCGATACAGTCATCACCATCCCCAACGAGCGGCTCCTGGCGCTGGCGCCGCGCGGCGTCAGCTTCCTGGATGCCTTCAAGCTCGCCGATGACATGCTCTACCAGGCCGTACAGGGCATCAGCGACATCATCAACACCACCGGCGTGATTGACCGCGACTTCTCCGACATCCGCGCCGTGATGGCCGGCGCCGGCTACGCCATGATGGGCACCGCCCTGGCGCGCGGCGCCAACGCCGCTGTGGAAGCCGCGCGGCAGGCCATCAGTTGCCCCCTGCTGGAAGATACGCGGATCGCCGGAGCCGCGCGAATCCTGATTAACCTCACCGGGTCGAGGCAGTTGAGCTTCCATGAGGTCAATGAGGCTTGCGCCCTGGTGCGCGAGGCCGCGCAGTCCGACGAAGCGCATCTGACCTTCGGCGTGATTCTGGACGAATCCATGGGGGATTCCGTGAAGGTCACAGTGATCGCTACCGGAGTGGCGGCCGACGCCGCGTCCGTGCCGCACTATGCCGTACCGGCGGCGGCCGAAAGCGCCTCCGAGGCCGCGCCGCCCGCGGCGGACGCCCCGCCCGAGCCCCGGGCCGAAGTGGAGCCCGATCCGATGCTGGCCGCGGAACTTCCGGAAGCGGACGCGCCCATTGACCTCGACGATCTGGTCGATACCCCGGCCTACCTGACCCAGGGGCGCCTGCTCAACTAAGGGCGCCGCGCCTTTTCAATAAACCGCCCGCCTGGCCGGGAACACGCCGGCGGCGGGCAATCGCGGCCGAGCGGCCGCGCCCCTGTCAGAGGATGTGAACCGCCTGAACCTGAGCCGCGCAGCGCTGCCCGGGGGGGGGTAACTGCCGCGCCCACTCCGGCGCCGCACCGGCTACGGGCGCTCTTCCACGGGCTGGAGCTTTCCAGATAGCTCCGTGACCGGCAGCGGCACAATTTCGCCCGCCACCCCGCCAATCACTTGCGCGGTGTGAGCGAACGCCACCGGATCGCCGGTCACAAAGTGGACCACACGCCCGAAGCCCTCCCGCACCGGCTCCCCCGCAAAGGCCGCGCTCACCACATCCGCCGTGGCTTCGGCGCTATCCACCAGCGTCACGCCCGGTCCCACGGTTTCGGCCAGAATCCCTTTGAGCAGCGGATAGTGCGTGCACCCTAGAATCAGCGTGTCAATCTCCGGCCGCCCTTTCAGATACTGGTCCACCAGCAGGCGGGCCTCCTCGGAATCCACCAGCCCCTCCTCCACCACGTGCACCAGCATGGGGCAGGCGCGCGCCCACACGCGCATCCCGCGTTCCTCCAGGCGGCGTTGGTAGGCCCGGCTTGCAATGGTTCCCTTGGTGCCGATCACTCCCACGCTTCCTGTGCGCGTGGCGCGCGCGGCAGCTTCCACGCCGGGTTCAATCACGCCCCAGGCCGGCGCCGGGCAGCGCGCTAGCAGCGTGGGCATCGCCACGGCGGACGCGGTATTGCACGCCACCACCAGGCCCTCCACACCCAGCCCGCAAAGAAAATCCGCGATTCCCGCGGCGAACTCCACCACCATCTCGGGCGGCTTGCGCCCATACGGGACGCGCGCGGTATCGCCCAGGTAGAGGAAATCGCGGCCTGGCATGCGCCGCCGCA
>DATKOS010000239.1:0-2344 GCA_035524535.1 Bryobacteraceae bacterium | reverse complement strand
GGCGCTTGGCGGGGTGTTCGCCTGCCTGGCGGGCCTGGCCGCCGGCTTGGGTGCGGAGTACAGAGCGCGCGCCCGCGGCGAAAGACGGCCCCAGGCGCCGCCGGCCTGAGATGGAGGAAACGACTTTCATGCGACTCCCGTTTGCCATTCTGCTTCCGCTTGTGACCGCCCTCGCGTTCGCCCAAACCGGGGAATCGCGTTACCGGCTGCAAGTTCTGGATGCCCTGGAAGTGCATTACCGCTACACGCCGGAATACGACCAGACGGTAACGATCCAGCCCGACGGCTTTGTGAACCTGCAGATCGTCGGCGACATTCGCGCCGCGGGCCTGACTTCGGATGAAGTGCAGGCCGCGATCCTGGATAAAGCGCGCCTGCGCCTCCGCGAGCCGGAAGTGACCGTGGTGGTCAAGGACTTTCAGCGGCCTTATTTCGTGGTGGGCGGCGAGGTGGCGAGTCCCGGCCGCTTTGAGATGCGGGGACGCGTCACCGCGCTGGAAGCCATCGCGATGGCCGGCGGTTTCAAGCACGCCGACGCCAAGCACTCCCAGGTGATTCTCTTCCGCCGGGCAGGTTCCGACCTGGCGCAGACCGAGCTGCTGGATCTGAAGGCCGCCGCCAGCGCTTCCTCCAAGAAGCCGCTGGAAGAGTTGCGTTCGGGTGACCTGCTGGTGGTGCCGCAGAACCGAATCAGCAAGATTGAGCGTTTCGTACGCTTCACCAACATCGGCCTCTACTGGAACCCGATCCCCTAGCCAGATGTTCCGCGCTTCCAAACCGATTGAGGCCCGCGTGCATGCCATCGTGAACGCAGCCTTCGCGCTGCTCACGTTGGTGGCCGTGTTCGTGGCCGCGAACTGGCATCGCATGCCGGACGGGTGGGCGGGCTTCCTGGCCATCCGCATCACAGTGAAGAACCTGCTGGTGGGCGCGGTGTTTCTGTTCGGCTGCATGATGGGCTTCCTGGCTTTTGGACTTTCCAGGCCCTTGCGCGGCGAACCGTTCTGGAAGGAGATTCCGCGAGTGTCGGGCGCCTGCCTGGTGGCCTCCCTGCTGGCGCTGCTGTTCCCGCTGACGTCCATCAGCGGCGCGTTCCCCGGCAGAATCGTGCTCTACTACCTGCCCGCCGCGATCGTGACATCGCTGTGCGGCAGGGGCCTGGCCAGCGCGGCAGCGGACCGCATGGCCCGCGCGCTCAGCGGGCGGCGTGAGGTGATCATCGTGGGCAGCGGTCCGCGCGCCTGGGCCGTGCATGAGCGCTTCCAGCAGGAAGGCTACGCGCACATTCTCGGGTTTCTCGATTCGGCCAACGGGCACAGCGCGCCGCCGGGGATTGCCGGCAACCTACTGGGCCGTCTTGAGGACCTGGAGTCCATCCTGGTGCATCGCGCGGTGGATGAAGTGGTGATCGCGCTGCCGGTCAAGTCCTGCTACGACCAGATTCAGACCGCCATCCAGACCTGCGAACGCGTCGGCGTGGAGGCCAAGTACCTGCCGGACGTATTCCAGCTTTCCCTCGCGCGCCCCAAACTGGAGACTCACGATTCGGCGCCGCTCGTCTCCTTGGAAGTGGTGCATGACGACTACCGCCTGGTGATGAAGCGCGCCGTGGACATCGCCGGCGCTCTGTGCGGCATCGTCGCGCTGGGTCCTCTGATGCTGGCCATCGCTGCCGCCATTCGCCTGACCAGTCCCGGCCCGGCCATCTTCGCGCAGGAGCGCTACGGGCTGCGCAAGCGCCGTTTCCGCATGTACAAGTTCCGCACCATGCTGGTAGACGCGGAAAAGCGCCAGGCCGAGCTGGAAGCGTCAAATGAAGTTTCCGGGCCGGTATTCAAGATTCGCAATGATCCGCGCATCACCGCCATTGGGCGCATCCTCCGGCGGACCTCGCTCGATGAGCTGCCGCAGTTTCTCAATGTGCTGAAGGGCGAAATGTCCCTGGTGGGACCCCGCCCTCTTCCGGAGCGCGATGTCTCCCGCTTCGGCGACGCCTGGCTGATGCGGCGTTTCAGCGTACGGCCCGGCATCAGTTGCCTGTGGCAGATTTCCGGGCGCAGCAATACGCCGTTCGAACGCTGGATTGAGCTGGACTTGCAGTACATCGACAAATGGTCTCTCTGGCTGGATTTCAAAATCCTGCTGGGTACCTTGCCGGCGATTATCCGCGGCGACGGCGCTTCTTAGCGGCAGGGCGCCGATGCGGCGCAATCGCACTGCTTCCCATGCTTCTGGACAACGTCAACGGCCGTCCCTCCGTCGCCGGTGAGCTTGCCGGCGCGCCTGGACGGGGCTTCGCCACTTCCGGACTTTTGGCCATCGCCAGCCAGATGGTGTGGGGAGC
>DATKOS010000238.1:0-16076 GCA_035524535.1 Bryobacteraceae bacterium | reverse complement strand
GGCGAAGCCGGCGCCATCGGCGGCGCGCTTGAAGCCGGCCGGCTGTGGGATAACGGCCGCCAGAGCACGTTTATCGGCCTCGAGGCTTGCCGGCATATCCAGTACAAGACGACGCGCAATGAAGCCACGCGCTGTTACTTCTGCAAGAACAAGTGTCTGCGCACGTTCATCGACGTGAAGACCACGGTCCTGAATCCGGAATATCGTCCGCCGGCGAAGACCAAGGTTCCTCTGGAAGCGGGCGCGCAGCGGTTGATTATCGCCACTTGCGAAAAGGGCACCGTCGAGAACATCGACGATATGCGCCAGATCAAGGGCAGCCTGGACAAGATCAAGAAGGCCAATCCGAATTTCGTGGAGATGTCCGCCAAGGCGGTGTTCCGCGTGCAGGATTCGCCGGACGTGGCCGATGCGCCGCCGAAGTTCCAGTTCACCGCCGCGCAGAAGCGCCGCGCCGCGCTGATGAAGAAGCGCTCGGAAGTTCGCATAGGCATGCCTCGCGTGCTCAACATGTACTCGCAGGCCCCGGTGTTTACGGGCTATCTGGCGTCTCTCGGCATCAAGGCCGAGAACATGATCTTCTCGGAGTACACGAGCGAAGAGTTGTATAAGGAAGGCGCGAAGCGCGGAGCCATCGACCCGTGCTTCCCCTCGAAGCTCGGCATTCCGCACGTCCACAACCTGCTTTATAAGGCGCATGCCAAGAAGCCGCTCGACATCATTTTCTTTCCGATGATCGACTGCCTCACGAGCGAAATTTACGGCTCGCAGGCCAGCCGTTCGTGCCCGACCGTGGCGGCTACGCCGGAAGCGGTGAAGGCGGCGTTCACCAAGGAAGGCGACCTCTTCAAAGAGAAGGGCGTGCTGTTCCTGGACACGTTTGTCAACATTTCCAAGCCCGACCTGTTCGAGCGCCAGATGTATGAGGCCTTCAAGGACGTCTTCGGCCTCTCGCCGGAAGAGAACAAGCGGGCCGTGCAGGAAGGCTACCGGGCGCTCGACTACTACAACAACGCGTTGATGCGCGGCGCGGCTCGCGAGACGCTGGAAGAGTTGGAGCGCGAAGACCGCCTGGGCGTGGTGCTTCTGGGCCGGCCCTATCACAACGACCCCGGCGTAAACCACGAAATCATGGAGGAGTTCCAGAAGATCGGCTATCCGGTCTTCACCGAGGACTGCTTGCCGATCGACGACGACATCATCTGGCGGCTGTTCGGTGACGAAGTGCGCGCCGGCGAGATTCCCCACCCCATGTCCATCGTGGACGTTTGGAAGAATTCCTACAGCGAGAACACTTCGCGCAAGGTCTGGGCCGCCAAGTACGTGGCGCGGCATCCAAACCTTGTGGCGCTGGAGCTATCGAGCTTCAAGTGCGGCCATGACGCGCCCATCTACACGGTGGTCGAAGAGATCGTGGAGCACTCCGGTACGCCCTATTTCTGCTTCAAGGATATCGACGAAAACAAGCCTACCGGGTCCATCAAGATTCGCGTGGAGACAATCGGCTACTTCCTGAAGCGGTACCGCGAGGACATGGTCCGCAACAAGCAGAAGGCGGGGACCATCGAGGACCAGTTGCGCGAGTTCGAAGCGCGTTTGCGCCGGGAGGCTCTGCGCGAGAAGCTGGACGCCATGTCCGAAGCCTTCGAGACGGGAGCGATGCCGCGCATCCACGTGACGCTGGATGCCCTGGCGGCGTCCAAGCCGGCCGAAGCCGAGTACGAAACGGTTTCAGGGGACTAGCGGTCCGCGTCTGAGTTCCCGAAGACCATTGCGAAGCCACGTGGGGTAGCCAATCCTGCCCCGCGGGCCCAGGAATAATCGCCATTCTGAATAGGTGCCGAACTAGCGGCTTCGCTTGGCGAAGCTGCTCCTCCACGTTTGCGCTTCCGAACCGCCGCGGCCTCCGAGCGCCGCGCCTCTGTTCCTGCGGCGAGGGCGGACGGGGCAGCCGCTTGGCCGCCGGTTCTAATCCTTTCGCATGAGATACGCCGCCGCCGGCGTCAGCAGGAGCACGATTGCCATGCCGATGCCCAGCGCGGCGTGCGATCCCATCAGCGCGCCGGCGGAAGCCAGGAGCGCCTTCCAGTTGACCGCCCCGATGCTCGCTTGGACCCACCGCAAAGCGGCTTGAAAAAGCCCCGAGGTGGCGCCGAAGCACGCCCCCAGGAGGCCCGCGGAACATGCCAGAGCCAATACCTGGATGGCCGTGATGGGCCGCCCGGCCGCCTTGGCCGCCTCGCGCTTGGCGCGGCGCTGCGCCCGCCACCAGACCAGGCCGGAGTCCGGCGTCGCGATGGCCGCGCGCATCTCCTGATTGGAGGCGTCAACCGCGATTGCGACCGCCGCAACGTCCGCACAGACCGGGCAAGCGACGGCATGGGCGCGTAGCGCCGCCTCGACTCGCTCCGGCCAGCGGGATTGCGAAACGGCGGCCAGCACTTCAGCTTCAAACTCGCACTCAAAGCGCGGCATCGTTCGCCTCCTTGCCGCGAGGCGCCGCGGTGTGGCGTAGCAGGCTCGCCAGCTTACGGCGGGCGCGAAACAACAGAACTTTAAGGCTGGACGTGCGCAGGCCGAGCGTCTCGGCGATCTCATGGTGCGAAGCGCCCTCGGCGTAAGCCAGCCACAGCATGGCGCGCTCGCGGGGCTTCAGGCGGGACATGGCGCGCTCGAAATCCGTATGGCGCTCGGCCGCGCCGGCTTGGTCTCCGCCGGCGACTCGTTCAATCTCGTCGCCCGCCACCGCCGCCATGGGGCGCAGCAACTGGCGGCGCCGGACGTCCCGCGCCACGTTGGTGGCGATGCGGAACAGCGAGTTGCGGCGATGCGCCTCGGTCTCGTAGGCCGCCGAGGCCCGCAGAAACCGGTAGTAGGTTTCCTGAAGCAGATCGTCGGCCAGTTGGCGGTCGCCAGTGATGCGTGCGAGGTACGCCCAGACGCCCCGCGACGTGCGATCGTAAAACGCGCGGAATGTCTCCTCGTCCATCACGAAGGCCGCCGCCTCCTGGATGGCTTCCGTTCGGGTGACATCGTTGTAAGTCGCGTCGCGAAACATAGGTCAGGCTTGGCCGTTCGGCCGCTCCGCCCGCGGGAGCGCGTGCTCAATCAGCCCGAGCCGCCGCGAGATCACATAAGAGATTATCGCGGAAAGCGCGAAGCCCAGTCCCAGAGCCATGGCCAGAAGACCCATGGCGCCGAATGGCTGAGAGGCATCGCCCCGGATCTGCATGCCGATGAGCTTCAGGCCGATCCCCGCGGCCGCCAGCACCACGCCGGCCTGCACGGACCAGAGAATGCGCCCCATGGGCGCGGCCACGCTACGGGGCCCCGCTTCCAGCGAGATTGGCGCCGATTCCAGGAATTTCGAACCCGCGGGCGTTTGGATATAAGACAGCAACTCTTCATTGCCCGCGAACCGGTCCAGGATCTTGGTGTGGACCTCGGTCTGCACCTTGTATAGGCGGCTCCAGCGCCGGTAATCGATCCAGGTACGGACCAGCCAGGTGAGCAAGCCAAACGCCATGGCGAAGCCGAGGAACACCGCCAGTCCGGCAAGCACGTTCTCCCACATTTCCTGGCTGGTGTTCCGTGGCTGGCCGGGAGACCCGACGTAGTAAACCGGATTGCGAGCCACTTCCGGATGTTGGCTCAGGAAGGCCGCCAGCGAAGGATAGGACCCCAGGTAGGAGCCGTTTTGCAGCAGCCCGGGGTCAAGCTGCAGCACCCGCCGCAACTCGGGCGGGTAGTGTTCCAGAATATTCGAAAGATCCTGCCTGGCGCGCTCTGAGTCCGGCGGTTCCACCGTCCTGCCCGCCGTGGGGAAGGCCGCCATCGGCCTGGTTTGTCCCCAACTCGCGGCGCCGCAGAGCACGATCAGAAGTCCGCCCATCAGGTATCGCCGCAATCCCGTATTCCGCATATCCGCACGTTCCTCTCAACCGGTAGATACGCGCGTTTGCGAAGGGGGTTAACAGGGCCATTAGCCGGAATCGGGCCGGCTAGGCGGGCCGCGCTTGGCCTGGGAAGAGCGTCCGAAGAAGCTTAGCCCCCAGCACCACCTCGCCGTTGTCAACAGCTCGTAGGGGCTAGGCGGGCTTCCGGCTCCTCATGCGACAATCTGAGTTAGCGGTTGTACCCCGGTATAGAAACCTGCCTGAAACATGTGGATTGTCCGCATAGCCCTGGAGCGCCCATACACTTTCATTGTGTTCGCGCTGATGATCCTGATCCTCAGCCCGGTGGTGATTTCGCGGACTCCTATCGACATTTTCCCGAGTATCGACATCCCGGTGGTTGCGGCGTCCTTCAATTACAACGGCCTAAGCGCGCAGGAGATCGAAGAGCGCATCACCTCCATCTACGAGCGGTCGCTCACCACCACCGTGGGCGACATCGAACACCTGGAATCGCAATCCATCGACGGCCGCTCGATCATCAAGGTGTTCTTCCAGCCAACCGCTGACGTCAATTCGGCCACCGCCCAGGTCACCGCCATCTCACAGGCCGTGCTGCGCCAGTTGCCGTCCGGTACCCTGCCTCCCTTTCTGGTCGCCTACAACGCATCCAGCGTGCCCATCCTGCAGATCGGGCTTTCCGGCCAGGGCCTTTCGGAGCAGCAGCTCTTCGACTACGGCTCGAACTTCATCCGCACCCGTCTGGTGACGGTTCCCGGCTGCGCCATTCCCTATCCTTATGGCGGCAAACAGCGCCAGATCATGGTGGACCTGAACCCGGAGGAAATGCAGGCTCACGGGATTTCGCCGACCGACGTGGTCAGCGCCGTGAACGCGCAGAACCTGATCGTGCCGGCCGGCACGTCGAAAATCGGCAAGTTCGAGTACGACGTAGACCTCAACGGCAGCCCCTCCACCGTGGAAGGGTTCAATACCTTCCCCGTCAAGGTGGTGAACGGCACGCCTATCTACCTGCGCGACGTCGCCCACGTGCGCGACGGGTTCGCGCCGCAGACGAACATTGTGAGGCAGGACGGCCACCGCGCCTCGCTCATGACGATTCTCAAGCAGGGCGATGCTTCCACGCTGGCCGTGGTGGAAGGGGTGCGCAAGCTGCTGCCCGCGGTGGCGGCCACGCTGCCCCCGCAGCTCAAGATGCAGCCGCTCGACGACCAATCGATCTTCGTGCGCGCCTCGGTGAATGGCGTGATTCGCGAAGCGATTATCGCCGCCTGCCTCACCGGCCTGATGATCCTCCTGTTCCTCGGAAGCTGGCGCAGCACGCTGATCATCGCCATCTCCATACCGCTTTCCATTCTGACGTCGGTCATCACCCTGAGCCTGCTCCACCAGACCATCAACATCATGACTCTGGGCGGGTTGGCGCTCGCCGTGGGCATTCTGGTGGATGACGCCACGGTGACCATTGAGAACATTGAGCGCTTCCTCGAGGAAGGGCGCGAGCTGCATCAATCCATCATGGAAGGCGCCGCGCAGATCGCGGTTCCGGCGCTGGTTTCCACGCTCTGCATCTGCATCGTGTTTCTGCCTATGTTCCTGCTGAGCGGCGTGGCGCGCTACTTGTTCGTGCCTCTGGCGGAAGCCGTGGTGTTCGCCATGCTCGCGTCGTACGTCCTTTCGCGCACCCTGGTTCCCACGCTGGCCATGTATCTGCTGCGCGTCAAAACGCACGGGCGGACGCGCAACCCCTTCCTCATATTCCAGCGGGCGTTCGACCGCGGTTTTCAGGGCCTGCGGTCTACCTACGTGGCCACGCTCGCGCTGCTTCTCCGGGCGCGCTGGGTCTTCGCTCCGGTGGCGTTGCTCACCTGTCTTGCCGCGTTTCTGCTCTATCCGCGCCTTGGCCAGGACTTCTTTCCGACGTCGGACGCCGGGCAGTTCAAGCTGCACATGCGCGTGAAGACGGGCACCCGCATTGAGGAAACCGCCAACGTCTGCGACCAGGTGGAACAGGCCATCCGGGATCGCATTCCGCATCAGGAATTGGTGGGGATCACCGACGAAATCGGCCTGCCCTACAGCAGCATCAACACCATTTACAGCAATTCCGCGCCGGTGGGTCCGGCGGACGCCGATATCTTCGTCCAGCTTCGCGAGCCGCATCACCCCACGGAGGACTACGTGGGCGCGCTGCGCCGGGTTTTGCCGCGAGCGTTCCCCGGAACCGATTTCTATTTCCTCCCCGACGACATCGTCAGCCAGATCCTGAATTTCGGCCTGCCCGCGCCCATCGACGTGCAAGTCATCGGCGCCAAGATCGACGCCAACCATGAGGTGGCGGACCGCATCATGAACGACATGCGGCGGATTCCGGGAGTGGTGGATCTGCGGATACAGCAGCTTTTCGACCAGCCCAAGCTGCATATTTTGACGGACCGCACCAAGGCCGCGCAGAGCGGCTACACTCAGGCCGATGTGGCGGGCAGCCTGCTGGTTTCGCTCAGCGGCAGCTTCCAGACCCAGCCTACCTTCTGGCTGAGTCCGGATAATGGGGTCAGCTACAACGTGGTGACGCAAACGCCGCAGTACGACGCCGAGTCCCTGCAGGACCTGCGCAACATCCCGCTCTCCACGCGGCGCAGCGGTGGAGCGCCGGAGATCTTGAACGACGTGACTTCGATTGAGCGCGGCGGCGGCATGGCCGTGGTCAACCATTACGACATCCAGCGCGTGGTCGATATTTACGCCGCGGTGGACGGACGCGATTTGGGCGGCGTCGGCGCCGAGGTCGAAAAGGTGGTGGACCGCCATCGTTCCGAACTGCCGCGCGGGTCGCAGTTGGCCATTCGCGGCCAGGTGCAAACCATGCGGGAATCGTTCCAGGGACTGGCCGAGGGACTGCTCTTCGCCATCGTACTGGTATACCTGTTGATTGTGGTGAATTTCCAGTCGTGGCTCGATCCGTTCATTATCATCACGGCGCTGCCTGCCGCGCTGGCGGGCATCGTGCTTATCCTTTTCTTTACCCACACCACGCTCAGCGTGCCGGCCATGATGGGCGCCATTATGTGCATGGGCGTCGCCACCGCCAACAGCATCCTGGTCATCAGCTTCGCCAAGGATGTGCTGGAGCAGACCGGCGATCCGGTGCAGGCCGCGCTGGCGGCGGGCGAAACGCGCTTCCGCCCCGTGCTGATGACCGCGCTGGCCATGATCATCGGTATGATTCCCATGGCGCTCGGCCTCGGTGAGGGCGGCGAGCAGAATGCGCCCTTGGGGCGCGCGGTAATTGGAGGATTGATGGTGGCAACCGTGGCCACGCTCACGTTCGTGCCGGTAGTGTTCAGCCTGTTGCATCGCCGGCGGAGGGCGCAATGATGGAAGGACCAGCGAAGGTCCAGCGCCTCGGCGCCGCCGCGCGCCTCACGATTCTCGCTTGCGTGCTCACCATCGCCGTGGCGCTGACGTTGGGGATCCGCGCCGGCCTCGCTTCCCGGGTGCGCGCGGACGCCGCCCTCGCGCAACAGACTCGCGACGCCATCGTCTCCACCGTGGACGTGACGCATCCCAAGCCCGGCGATGCCGCCGAGGAACTCGTGCTTCCCGGCAATATGCAGGCCTTCGTCGCCACTCCGATTTATGCGCGCACCAACGGGTATTTGAAGAAGTGGTACTTCGATATCGGAGCGCATGTGAAGGCCGGAGACCTGCTTGCGGATATCGAAACTCCTGAAATCGACCGGCAGCTTGACCAGGCGCGCGCGGACTTGGCCACCGCCCAGGCCAACATGCAACTCGCCGAAACCACGGCCGCGCGCTATCAGGCGCTCCTGGCCTCAGAGTCGGTGGCCCGGCAGGACGTGGATGACAAGGCCGGAGACCTCAAGGCCAAGCGCGCCATTGTGGATTCGGCTACGTCCAACGTCAAACGGCTGGAAGAAACCCAGGGATTTCAAAAGGTCTACGCGCCCTTCGCGGGCGTGATTACGGCCCGCAACGTCGATATCGGCGCGCTGATCGACGCCGGCGCCAACTCCCCGGGCAAGGAGCTCTTCGACCTCGCCGCTACCGATAAGCTGCGCGTCTACGTCAACGTTCCGCAGATCTATTCCCGCGAAGCCTTGCCTGGCCGCGAAGCGGACTTGACGCTAGCCGAGATGCCGGGGCGCCATTTCCGCGGCAAGATTGCGCGCACGGCGGACGCCATTGACCCGCTCTCCCGAACGCTGCTGACCGAGGTGGATGTAGACAACCCCTCGGGCGAGCTCCTGCCCGGCGCGTACGTTTCCGTGCACTTCCATTTGGGCGCCGGCGCGCCGACCGTGGTGATTCCGGCCGATACCTTGATCTTCCGCTCGGAAGGCCTGCGCGTCGCCGTGGTGCGCGATGGTAAGGCGGAACTGGTGCCCATTACGCCGGGCCGCGATTTCGGCACTTCCATGGAAGTGCTGGCCGGAGTTACAACAAGGGATGCGGTGATTGACAATCCTTCCGATTCCCTCACCTCCGGCGCGCCCGTGCGGGTGGCGCAGTGAAGCCGGTGGCGGCGTCCGTCTGCGCGGCGGCCGCGGCGCTGCTGATGGCCGCCTGCTTGAAGGTTCCGAACTACAGCAAGCCCGCCGCGTTCACCGCGCCCGCCGATAACGGCCAACTGCCTGCCCAGTACACGGAGTCCAACGGCTGGAAGCAAGCCCAGCCGGCCGGCCAAAGCCTCCCGGAGGATTGGTGGAAGATCTTCGGGATTGCGGAGTTGGATGCGCTCGAGGCGCAAATGGATGTTTCCAACCAGAGCATCCAGGCGGCCGACGCGCAGTTCCGGCAGGCGCGCGCGCTGGTGGCCGAAGTCCGCGCGGGCCTCTCTCCCACCCTTTCCACGAATCCCAGCATCAGCACCAATAGAAACTCCCACACCACGCCGTTCTCTTCGCAAACCGTCGGCGAATACAGCAACCTGGAGTTGCCGTTCGATCTAAGCTACGAGTTGGACGCCTGGGGCCGCATTCACCGTTCGGTGGCGGCGGCACGCGCCGGCATGCAGGCCAGCGCCGCGGATCTGGCGGCCGTACGGCTCAGCATGCACGCCGAAATGGCGCTCGACTATTTCGAGCTTCGCAGTCTGGACGCGCAGAAGCGGCTGCTGGAAAGCACGCTGACGGCTTACCAGAAAGCGCTCGATGTGAACCAGAATCGCTTTGACGGCGGCCTGGCGTCCGGCGCGGATGTGGCTCAGGCGCGCACGCAAGTGGAAAGCACCCGCGCGCAAAGCGTGGATGTGGATGAAGCGCGCGCCCAATATGAGCACGCCATAGCCGCTCTGGCCGGGCGTAGTCCGGAATCCTTTCACCTGGAGAGGAACCCGCTGGAAGCCACGCCGCCTCCGGTTCCCACGGGAATTCCGTCGCAGCTTCTGGAACGGCGCCCGGATATAGCCGCGGCGGAGCGCCGCATGGCCGCGGCCAACCAGCAAATTGGCATCGCGCAAGCCGCGTTCTACCCGATCTTGCAGATCACCGCCGCGGGCGGCTTCCAATCCGGCTCCATCGTGGACTGGTTCAACTGGCCCAGCCGCTTCTGGGCGCTGGGGCCGAGCGCGTTCGAGACGCTTTTCGACGCGGGCCGCCGGCGCGCCGCGGCGCAAGCCGCGCAGGCCGCGTATGATGAAGCGGTGGCGAATTACCGCCAGGCCGCCATTGACGCGTTTCGCGAGGTGGAAGACAGTTTGTCCGCACTGCGCGTGCTCGAAACCGAAGCCGGTGCGCAGCGCGTAGCCGTGGAAGCCGCCGAGCGGTCCCTCGCGCTTTCCAACAACCGCTATCAGGGCGGCCTGGTCACGTACCTGGAAGTGGTGGTCACGCAGAGCACGGCGCTGGCCAATGAGCGCGTCGAGGTGGATCTGCAACGGAGGCGCATGGAGGCTTGCGTCCTGCTCATCAAGGCGCTGGGCGGCGGGTGGAATGTCTCCCAGCTTCCTTCGTGATGCCGCCCGGCCGCTGAGGGCTCGATGTACCTTTTCGAAATCTTCCGCTCGTTCCTGCCCTTGCGCAACACCATCGGATTCGGCGTAGCCGATTTCCTTCTCCTGTCGATGGCGCTCCTGCTCGGCGCGCTGACGTTTCTCCGGCCCTGGATAGAGACGCTCGGCGCGCGCCTGGCGCGCCGGACGCTGTGGTGCATGGCCGCGCTGGCCCTCCTGCCGGTAGCGCTGCGCCTGCTGCTGCTCTGGCATCATCCGGTCCCGTTCCCGGATGTCTACGACGAGTTCGGCCACTTGCTGGAAGCCGACACCCTGCGCCACTTCCGCTTCGCCAACCCGATGCATCCCATGCGCGAATTCTTCGAGACTTACTTCGCGCTGCAGGAGCCGTCCTATAGTTCGATCTATCCCATGGGGCAGGGCGCCGCGCTGGCCATCGGATGGACGCTGTTCGGCCATCCTTGGGCCGGGGTGCTGCTGAGTCTGGCGGCATTCTGCGGCCTCTGCTTTTGGATGCTGCGCGGTTGGACCACGCCCGGCTGGGCCCTCGCCGGCGGCTGCGTGGCGGTCTGCGAATTCGGCCCCCTGAGCCGCTGGACCAACTCTTACTGGGGCGGCTTCGTCCCCGCCATCGCGGGCTGCCTGATATTCGGGGCCTTGCCGCGCCTGCGCGCCGGAGGAAGGCGGCGTGACGCTATTCTCCTCGGACTGGGACTCTCGCTGCACCTCCTCTCCCGGCCCTATGAGACAGTCTTCCTGGCGGTCGCCGTGGCGCTCTATTTCGCTCTCGCCTTGCGGAAACCCGCGGAGTGGCGCGCCTTGGCGCGGATCGCGCCCGCGGTGGCTCTGGCCGTCGCGCCCGCGCTCGGTATCACGCTGTTGCAGAACAAGCAAGTGACGGGAAGTTGGACCACCTTGCCCGAGATGGCCTACCAATATCAGTACGGGTTGCCGGGCACGTTCACATTTCAGGCCCCCGCCGAGCCGCACCACGCGCTGACGCCGCAGCAGGCCATGGCCTACAAGATGGAGCTTTCCTTCCGCAATGGTCCGGAATCGCTGCCGGCTTTTCTGGAACGCTTGGAATACCGCGTGCGGTACTACCGCTTCTTCTTCTACGCGCCGCTGTATCTGGCGCTTCCGTTCTTCCTGATGCGGCTCCGCGAGCCGCGCCTGTTATGGGTGGCGCTGGCGGCGCTGCTGCTCGCTCTGGGCATCAACTTTTTTCCCTCGTTTCAACTCCACTACGTAGCCGGAGCCACCTGCCTGTTTGTGCTGATGAGCGTGGCCGGCCTGGAGGGCATGAGCCGCCTGACGGTTCGCGGCGCGCCCGTGGGGGCGCAGTGCGCGGCTCTGCTCCTCATGCTCTGCGGGGCGCAATTCCTCTTCTGGTACGGGATGCACGTGTTTGACGCGGGCGGCGTATCCGCCACAGCCCAGTCCTTCGAAACCTGGGACAGCATCAACCACGCCAATCCCGAGCGCCGCCTCTTCGTGAAGCGCGAACTCGATCGGGTTCCTGGCAAGTTGCTCGTCTTTGTGCGCTACTACCCGCAGCATGTTTTCCAGGATGAGTGGGTCTACAACGCGGCGGATATCGACGGCGCCCGCGTCGTATGGGCGCGAGATCTGGGTGCGGAGAAGGACCAGGAATTATTGCGCTATTACCCCGAGCGGACGCCGCTCCTGCTAGAGCCGGATTTTCGCCCGCCGCGGCTTTCGCCATACGCTGCCTCGCCCTTCGAGCGCTAAGGGCGTCGCCCCAGGATTGCCTCCACCCTCCGCGAGCCGCCAGAATATGACAGTTCGGTGACCTCGCGGCTGGGCGATTCGCCAAAGCCGGCGGGATCGGGTTCTTCCGCACCGGTCATTGTTGTTAAGCCACGCTGTTAAGCTACGCTGTTAAGCCGCGAAGCCGGCCCTCGCTCGACCTTCGGCCGCCGTTCCCCGCCCGCCCGTTCCCACGCGTGTTACCATTCCGTTTTATTCCAGGTCCGATGGGAATCAGGAGGAAAATCTCTTGAAAGTCTACGAAGGCAGGGAAATCCGGAACGTCGGTGTGGTGGGCCACGGCGATTCCGGCAAGACATCGCTCACCGCCGGGTTGCTGTTCACCGCCGGGGCGACCAACCGCCTGCTGCGCGTGGATGAAGGCAATACGATTACCCATTTCGATGACGACGAAATCCAGAGAAAGATCACGATTTCCACGGCCGTCGCCGTTGCGGAGTGGAAAAAGTGCAAGATCAACGTCCTTGATACCCCCGGCTACAACATATTTATTAATGATGCGCGTGCGGCCCTGGCAGCCGCCGACGCCGCGGTCGTCGTGGTGGACGCCGTCGCCGGCGTCGAAGTGCAGACCGAGAAGGTTTGGGGCTTCGCCAACGACTATAAGCTGCCCCGCGCCGTGGTGATCAACAAGCTGGACCGGGAGCGCGCCGATTTTGGCCGCGCCCTGGAGAGCGTTCAGGAGAACTTCGGCCGCACCGCCGTTCCCATCCAGATTCCCATCGGATCCGAACGCGATTTCAAGGGCGTCATTGATCTGATCCGCATGAAGGCCTACACTTTTGCCGCCGATGGCGACGGTAAGGGCGCGGAAGGCGAAATCCCCGCCAATATGGCGGAGGCGGCCCAGGCAGCGCACGAAGCTTTGGTCGAAATGATCGCCGAGGGCAACGACAAGATGATGGAGGAGTTCTTCGAAAAGGGCTCCCTCGCACCCGAACAGATCGTGGAAGGGGTCCGCCAGGGTACGCGCGAAATGCGCATTTTCCCGGTGCTGTGCGCCTCCAGCCTCCACAACATTGGGACCGGCCCAATCCTGGACTTTATTGTCGAAAACCTGCCTTCGCCCATGGACCGTGAAGGCGTCCCCGCAACGGTGAATGGCCAGGAGACCGTGCGCAAGTACTCGGAGAGCGAAGGGCCCTCGCTGTTCGTCTTCAAGACCACCGCCGACCCTTTCGCCGGGCGTATTACGTATTTCAAAGTGGTCACCGGAGTCGTCAAGAACGACGCCAATCTCCAGAACCTCACGCGCGGCGTGCCCGAGCGCCTTTCGCACATTTCCAGCCCGCAAGGCAAGACCCTCCAGCCGGTCACGGATGTGCACGCGGGGGATATCGGCGCCGTGGCCAAGCTAAAGGAGACCCTAACGGGCGATACGCTGGCTGACAAGGGCGTGAATGTCGTCTACCCGCCCGTGAAGCTGCCCGAGCCGTCGATTGCCTTCGCCATCCAGGCCAATTCCCGAAACGACGAAGACCGCATGGGCAACGCCGTCCACCGCATTCTGGAGGAAGACCAGTCTCTGCGCTTCTACCGGGACCCGCAGACGCGCGAATTCCTGCTGGCCGGGGCGGGGCAGCAGCATGTGGAAATCGTGGTCAGCCGCCTTAAGAAGCGCTACGGCGTGGAAGTAACGCTGAAGGCGCCCAAGATTCCCTACCGCGAAACCATCCGCGGAACGGCGGACGTGCAGGGCCGCCACAAGAAGCAGACCGGCGGCCACGGCCAGTTCGGCGATTGCTGGATTAAGATGGCCCCGTTGGCGCGCGGCGCCCAATTCGAATTCGCCAATGAGATCTTCGGCGGCGCCATTCCCAAAAACTTCATTCCGGCCGTGGAAAAAGGCATCGTCGAAGCCGCCGAGAAGGGCTTCCTGGCCGGATACCCTATGGTGGATTTCAAGGTCACCGTCTATGACGGGTCCTACCACGACGTGGATTCCTCGGAATTGGCCTTTAAGTTGGCGGCGCGAAAGGCTTTTAAGGCGGCCATGGAGCAGGCTAAGCCTGCTCTCCTGGAGCCGGTCATGAATGTGGAAATCCAGGCGCCGGTGGAATATGCGGGAGACCTCATGGGCGACTTGAACGGGCGCCGGGGCCGCATATCCGGCATGGAAACTAAAGGTAGTAGTCAGTTTATCCGTGCCCAGGTCCCCATGGCTGAAATGTTAAACTACCAAAGTGATCTTACAGCCATGACGCAGGGCCGTGCGTCCTTCACCATGGAGTTCGACCACTACGATTTTGTGCCTCAGTTGCAGGCGGAGAAGATCATTTCCGCTGCAAAGGCCGCCAAGACGGGCGAAGAGGAAGAAGAAGAGTAATTTTTGTTCTCTCGGCGCTCCTTTGCAGTTGCGTTACGTTTTGCGCATATTGTAATCTGTTGATTCCGCGAGAAACCGCACAGGGGAAGGTCCGCACTTCCCCTCTTCGAGGTGGAATGGAAGTTCGGACGAAAGCCCTGCTCCTTTTCGCGCTTGCCGCGGCGGTCGCCGCTGGCGGCTGCGGTTTCTCCCCGCAGCCTACCGCGTTCCAGTCGGCCTTCCTTCCCTCTCCTCCCCCTGTTGCAGCCCCCGTCCAGGTTGCCGCGCTGTCCTCCTCGGAATTGCCTGATTCCGGCCTTGCTGTCGTCCCCGCCGTGCTCCCCAGCTCACCCGCGGCTTCGCCGCGCAAGCTTCAGGCCGATGAGCTGGCGCGCGAGGCCAACCAACGCTACCGGCGCGGGCAGCGTGATTACCAGGCGAAGAACATCCCCCAGGCGCGCGCGGAGTTCGATGCCGCCGTGGACCTGCTCCTGTCCGCCAACGCCACCTATCCGGACGGCCGAACCACGTATCAGGGCCTGCTGGACAACATGGTGGACTCCATCCACCGCTTCGATCTGGCGGGCATGGGCGCGGCCGCGCTTCCCGAAGAGAATCGCTTTGAGAAAGCGCCGCTCGAAGACATCCTGGAAATGACCTTTCCCGTTGACCCGAAGCTCAAGGACCGGGTCCGGGACCAGGTGGCGGCCACCAGTTCGCAGTTGCCCCTAACGGTGAATGACGCCGTTCTTGGTTATATCGAGTACTTCAGCAACCGCGGCCGCAAGAGCCTCATTTTCGGCCTGGAGCGCTCCGGGCGCTACCAGCCCATGATCGCCCGCGTCCTGGATGAAGCCGGCCTGCCGCCGGAACTGATCCACCTGGCGCAGGCGGAATCCGGCTTTATCCCGCGCGCCATGTCCCGCAAGGCAGCCGGCGGCATGTGGCAGTTCCTCGCAGAGCGCGGCGCGCAGTACGGCTTGGTACGCAATGCCTTCGAGGATGAGCGTATGGACCCCGAAAAGGCCACCCGCGCCGCCGCGCACCACTTGCACGACCTCTACCAGGAGTTCGGCGATTGGTACTTGGCTATGGCGGCCTACAACTGCGGTCCGGTGACCGTGGAAAAAGCCGTCGAGCGCACCGGGTACGCGGATTTTTGGGAGCTGCGCCGCCTGGGCGTTCTGCCGGCGGAAACCACGAACTACGTCCCCATCATTCTGGCCATGACCATCATGGAGAAGAATGCGGCTGAGTACGGGCTCCAGGGCGTGTCTCTCGATGGCCCGCTGGAGTACGACACGGTGGAGGTTTCCGCGCCCACCAGCCTGGGATTGATAGCTGACCTCACCGATACCCCCGAAACCGAAATCGACGCCCTGAACCCGGCGATCCTGAAGAACGTCGCGCCGGTTGGATATTCGCTGCACGTGCCCAAGGGGGTCGGTAGCCAGTTGATGGCGGCTCTTCAGCAGGTGCCCGAAGAGCACCGCGATTCCTGGCGCATGCGGCAGGTAGGGGCCGGAGAGACCCTGGCTTCCATCGGCCGGGACTACGGCGTAACTGCGGCCAGCATCGTAGCCGCCAACGGGCTCAAGGCTCCGGAAGCGGCCGAGGGCGACCGGCTCCTGATCCCGGCCATGCCTCGCCCGGTGGCGCCGGCGCGCCGGGCTGCCGTGGCTAAGGCCGCGTCCAGTAAGTCCGCCACCCGCCGCGCGGCCAAGAGTCCCGCTTCCCGGAATTCAACCGTCGCCTCCAAGACCGGTTCGAAGGCGCCCGCCGCCAAGAACTCCGCTTCCGCGGCGAAACGCTCCGGCAAGGCTCCCGTGATTTTGGCGCGCGCCGGAACGCGCTAGAAGCCCCAGAAATTTCCTCCGCAAGAATCTTTTCCCTATTGTCTCCCCGTGAAAAAGGGGTATTCTATGTGTGATTGCGCCACAGTACAGGAGGCTTGTTGAATGTTCGATAGCCTGAAGTTCGGTCCCCCCGAAGACGAGGACATGGAGGACTTCCCGGACTACGAAGACACGGAGCCTGTGGAGACTTCCAGGCTCGACGACTACGAGGACGAGGAAGAGGACGAGGAAGA
>DATKOS010000237.1:0-11881 GCA_035524535.1 Bryobacteraceae bacterium | reverse complement strand
TTCCGGCAAGACCGGCGCAGCCGCCATGACGGGGATCGGCGCGTTGCGCGCCGGCGCGGGCCTGGTGACGGTGGCCTCGGCGGCCGGCGCCGCGCCGGTGATCGCCGCGCATGCGCCCGAATTGATGACCGCGCCGCTGGCGGAGAACGATGCAGGTACGATCGCTTCCGGGGTGAATCTCTCCGCGCTGGCGGAAGGCAAGACGGTGATCGCGATGGGGCCCGGACTGGGCCGGCACATGGACGTCGAAGAACTGGTGCAGCGCGCGCTGGGCCTGCGGGCGCCCCTGGTTCTGGATGCGGACGCGTTGAGCGGCGCGGCGCTGCCGTCGTGCCTGCAGCTCAGGGCCGCCGAAAGACAGGGCGGCACGCTGGTGCTGACGCCGCATCCGGGCGAAATGTCGCGCCTCACAGGCAAGTCCACGGCGGAGCTCCAAAGCGACCGGGTGGGCGCGGCGCGGGCCTTCGCCACGGAGTACGCGGTCACTTTGGTCTTGAAGGGCCAGCGGACCGTCATCGCATTTCCGGATGGGCGCGCGTGGATCAACCCGACCGGCACGCCGGCCATGGGCACGGGCGGCTCCGGCGATGTGCTCACCGGGCTTATCGCGGGCCTGCTGGCGCAGTTTCCCGGCGCGCCGGATCAAGCGGTGGCGGCCGCGGCGTACCTGCACGGCAAGGCGGCGGAGATTGGCGCGCGGGCCATGGGCGAAAAATGCCTCCTCGCAACGGATATCCTGGAATATCTGCCGGATGCGATGGAGGAAATCGGGGAGGACATCGACTAGGCGCCGCAAGATTCCAGGCCATGCTCGGACACGCGGCCAGCCTGCCCGGCGGAAGGCAGACCCCATTTGGTACGCGGGCAAGCTAGGAGATCCGCCCCACGTTGCAACCCATGCCAATCTACCGAACGTCATCACCAGAAGAGACCATTGCGCTGGGGGAACGCCTTTCGATGGACCTGCCGCGGCGCGGCGTGGCGCTGCTGATCGGCAACCTCGGCGCGGGCAAGACCACGCTCGCCAAGGGCATTGTGAGCGGCCTGGGCGCGGGCTCGCCGGACGATGTCACCAGCCCGACCTTCACCCTGATCCACGAATACGGCGGCGGGCGCGTGTACCATGTGGACCTCTACCGCCTGGAAGAGGCGAGCCAGGTGGAAGCTCTGGGGCTGGACGACCTGGTGGAATCCGGACTGGTGCTGATTGAGTGGGGCGAGCGTTTTCCCAAGCTGATGCCGGCGCAGCGGACCGAAATCGGCATCCGCGCGCTGGACAATGACGAAAGGCAAATCGAGGTGATCCCGCAGGCATGAGCAAGCAACCATGGGCGTTGATTCTGGGAGCGAGCAGCGGCTTCGGGGAAGCCACGGCCATTGAGCTGGCGCGCGCCGGCATGAACATTTTCGGCGTGCACCTGGACCGCCGCGACAAGCTGCCGCACGTGGAGGAAATCCAGGCCAAGATCCGCGCCCTGGGCCCCGAGGCCGAGTACTTCAACTGCAATGCGTCGGATGACGAAATGCGCGCGGATGTTCTGGAGAAGATCACGCTGCGCCTGGCGCAGCAGTCCGGCACGCTGCGCGTCCTGATGCACTCGCTGGCCTGGGGCGCGGTGAAGCCGCTGGTGGGCGCGGAGCCGACGGTCTCCAAGAAACAGATGGAGATTACCGCGGACACCATGGGGCACTCGCTGGTCTACTGGGTGCGCGATTGCCTGGCCGCGGGACTGATGGAGCGCGGCGCGCGCATCTTCGCCATGACCAGCACGGGAAGCACGCGGGCGATTCCCAACTACGGCCCGGTGAGCGCGGCCAAGGCGATCCTGGAAGCGCACATCCGCCAGCTTGCGCTGGAGTTGGCGCCGCAGGGCATTACGGCTAACGCCATTCTGGCGGGTGTGACGGATACGCCTGCGCTGCGCCTGATTCCGGGGCATGAGAAGCTGATTGAGATCGCGCGGCTGCGCAACCCGCACCAGCGCCTGACGGTCCCCGAAGACGTAGCCCGGGCTATTGCGGCCTTAACCCACCCGGCCACCTACTGGATCACCGGCAACACGATCCACGTGGATGGAGGGGAGGGGATTGTGGGTTGAGGACGTCCCAGGACTCGATTATAACGAAGCTCTACTTGGCGTCGCCGAAGGTGATGGTGGAATCGCCTTCGAACTTCCGGTAGTTGCGGAAGTCAATGGCGTTGCGGTCGCACTGGTTGGAGCCGGTTTCGCAGGTCAGCGTTTCCGAGTGCACCGGGAGCAGGAACTGTTGGACGCCGCCCAGGCGCACGTAATCGTAATCCGTGGCCGATTCCACGTGGTCCGTGGGGAAGCCCTGCGGGAAGCCATGAGCGGCCATCTCCAGGCGGAGGACGCGGCCCGTAGCCGGGTCAATCCACACGCTGCCGGTATAGCCGGGGACATACTGTTGCGACGCGACGTTCACCGTCCAATGGGAATTCTCGTGCGCGACAGAGAAATCGTACTTCTTGGCCAGGACGTGGCCTGCCCGGGAGTCTCCCGCGTAGCGGAATTGCGCCGCCGTGCCGGGATTGAACAGGTTCACCAGAATCGTTCCGAACTCGCCGGTAGACCACGCGCCGCCGGTATCGTCCATGCTGCCCTTGAAGGGCTTGCCGCCCACGGTGATGTTCTTGTATTGTTCCTGCCCGTTCTCGTAGACCACCTCGGTGGTTACGATGTCCTGCGCCTGCCAGTTGGCGGGCGTCGAATCGCTGGTATAGCGGGTGACCATCTCCTGGCACACGTAGTTCGGCAGGCTATCGGTGAAGTCCATGGCGGCGTCGGCCGCTTTGCGGATGAGCGGGTCCTTCTGGTATGCGCCGAAGGTGAGTTCGCGGTCGGGGCTGGAGGAAACGCCGCCGGCGGCATCCGGAGCGCGGTTCAAGGGAGGCGCGGTGGGAGACAGGGAAGCCTGGGAGGCCGGCGCGACCGAAGCGCTCTGAGCTGGCGCGGCGGCGGACGCGGGCGAAGTCTGCGGCGCGGCGGCATCGCTGGGGACCGGCGCGGATTGCTCGCGACTGGGGTCCGCCGGGCCATGGCGGCGAAGAATGGGGCGGCCGGGGTCGTCGTCGGCCTGTTTGGCGGGCGGCGGCGCCACCTCCGTGCCGGAATTGTTCGAGGGCTGTTGGGGCGTGTTGTTGGCCCACGTGTCGGGTACGCTGTCGCCCTTGGATGCGGTGGAATCGGCGCCGGCGTCCGCGGCTGAGCGTTCCCAATAAACGTTCACGGCGGTCATGTTGCCGGCCATGTCTTCCGGGCCTTCCACGGATACCTGGTCACCCGGCTTAAAATCGGTGGGCGTTTTCAGGGTCGCGCCGTTCTTGTAGAAGCGGGTTTTATCGGTCACCTTGAAGGTGATGGCGCGGTCGTCGTCCAGCCCGAGCGTGAGGGTCTTGGAATCGATGACCCGGATTCTTCCACGGAAGCTGGGCAGTGGCGCGGACTTGCTGGCCGTGCCCTGGGGGTTGCGGCCCGCCGGCGATTGGGTGGTTCCCGTGGTTCCCGGATAGCCCGTGCCGGGGTAAGGCGTGCCACCCGGATATGGGGACCCGGTTCCCGGGTAGGGGTAGCCGCCGCCGGGATACGGGTAGCCGCCACCGGGGTAGGGATAACCGCCTCCCGGGTAGATTTGCGCGCCGGCCGTAGCGGCCGCCAGCAGCAGAACCAAGCATCCCGAGAGCCGAGACAAACCTCCGGCAAACTCAGCGTAGGCCATCAACCGGTGAGATGCCGGGAGAGGCCGGTTGGTTACGTGATATGCTGTTCTCGGCTGTCAATTCTGGGTAATCGGGTGGGGGCCTTGAAGCCGCATAGGTTGCTCCTGGCGAGCGCCAGCGTCAGGACGCGCACGTTTTTCACCAACGCGCTGCAGCGGGAGGACCGCTCCATCCGCTGCGCTTCCAGCCTGGAAGAAGCCCTGGAGTGCGCCCAGGCGGAGCCATGCGAGCTGGTGGCGGCCTGCCAGGATGTGGACTCCTCCGGCGGCTTACGGCTTCTGCGGCGGCTGCATGCGCTGCAACCCGGCGCCAGGGTGATTCTCACCGGTCCAGGAGGCGCCGCGGCTGTGGTGGCGGCCATGCGCGCCCACGCCTACGCCTACTTTCCGGAGCCGGTCTCGCGGCTGCATCTGGGCGATATGGCCGAGCTGGCGTTGGAATCCCACTCCTGGGCGGACGATATCCGCATCGCTTCGGCGGACCCATGCTGGATCGGCTTTGAGGTACGCGCTAAGGTGGAGGCCGCGGAGCGGGCCGTGCAGTTCGCGCGCGCCATTGTGGCGGGCTTGCCGGAAGCCGCCGCGGAGGATGTGGCGGCGGCCTTTCGCGAACTACTCTTCAACGCCGTGGAGCACGGTGGCAAGCTGGACCCGCGCAAGCGCGTGCGGGTGTCGCTGGTAATTGGGAGGCGCTCGGTATCCGGCTTTATCCAAGACCCGGGCAAGGGTTTCTCGGTTGGACGCGTGCCGCACGCGGCCATCTCCAACCCGGATGATTCGCCCACACGGCATTTGGAGATCCGGGACCAGGCCGGACAGCGCCCGGGAGGCTTCGGCATCATGATCTCCCGCAGCCTGGTGGATGAGCTGGCCTACAACCAAAAGGGCAACGCAGCGATGTTCGTAAAGTATTTGTAGAAGAAGCGGTTAGCCGCAGGCGCCGCCGGGACCTTCAATCCAAATCGATATCCCGCATGGGTGCGGTGGTATCGGGGTTTTCCTTGGCCCTTTTGAAGAGCTCGTCGAACTTCTTTTCGAGCACCTTGCCGTGGCTCTTCTCGGCTTCGAAGTGCTTTTGAAACTGCTCTTCGCGCCGCGCGCCGGCGCCTTTCAGCTTGGCCACCTCCGCCGCGAGGTCCTCAATGGGCTTGGGTTTTTCGGGAACGGTGTGTGCGATTACCGCGCGGGTTTCCGGGTCGATGGTCAGCACGGCATCGCAGCAGGGGCAGGCAACCTCGAACATTCCCTTGGCCATAGTCCTATGCTACCCCCGAAATGCGGAGTTTTGTACTAGCAGTTTCGTTTGAGATTGGCGGTTCCGGGGTTGCAAAACCGGTACGGTACGCCTGGGCCGAGGAATATTATTTCGATTGCCCTACAATGAGATGCAGATAAAGACGATAGAGCGGTTAGGGACTGAAAACAATGGTCATCATTCAGATGTTCGTTTACTTGCAGGTTCTGGACCTCATCACGACCTTGATCGGCTTCAAGATGGGCGCCTCGGAGGCCAGCCCGTTTATCCGCCTCCTGATGCACGCCGGACCGGTGGCCGGGGTGGCAGCCTCCAAGCTTCTGGCGCTCGGTTTCGCCGCCGTATGCGTTTACTGGAAGAAGCACCACCTGATCCGCTGGGCTACGTATTGGTACGGCGCTCTGGTGGTGTGGAACCTAATTGTGATCCTGTCCGCTCCGGGCCACCTGGGCGCCTAACGGCAGACGAGCCAGGACGAAGTAAGCAGCAAACCTAAGAGCAGAGCCGCTTCCGCCACGTACTTGGGTAGGTTATTCGCGAGCATTAACGATCCCCCTGAATCCGCATTCCGGCAGGCCGGTGTGCCAACGCAGCCGAACGAGTGCTCCCGCAGAGATCTCCCGCTTCCAGACGGCGGACCAGCATGTGCCCCTGGCCGTCCATTTCGATAGCGTCCATGGGCAGGTCTTCGGGCTTCACCCGGTAAAACCCGCACTGGAGCGCCACGGAATCCTTATAAGTGCTGACGACAAAAGGGTTGCCCACCGCGGCCCGGATCCGGAACTGGCGCGTGGAAGGTTCATAATTGGCGAAGCTGTAGCAGCGGCCGATGCAATCGCGGTCGATCATGTGGGTGAGGGCATTGACCCGGCTGCCCGGATTCCCCATCAGGGTGACGACGCGGTCGCCGGGCGGCACGGTAGCCACGGCGGCGGCCAGGCGGTCTTCCACGGTGTTGAGCGCGCTTTCGTCGCCGTGGAGGAAGACGAAGAACAGAGCGGCCACGGCGGCGGAGACGGCGAAATCCACGGGTCTGGGCCGCGCCAAAGCCAGGAAGGCGCAAACGGCAACCCCCACCGCCAGGGACATGCGTTCGGCGATATAGAGCAGGGAATTAGCGTATTCCGGGAACAGGACGGCCGAAGGCAGGAGGAAGACCGCACCGGCGCTCAAGACCGCCAGTTGAAACGGGAGGCTTCCGAATACGGCGGCCGCGCCGCGCTGGGCGGCGAGGGTGACGAAAAGGGCGCCCCATACCACCAGCAGGCCCGCCATGGCGGCGAGGTAGCGTGGACCGAAGAGCAGGGTCTGGTCCGCGCCGGTGATGCCCACAATTTGCGATGCGCTCCAGGTGGTGGGAAAGGCGTGCGCCAGCGTCAAGCGGGCCAGGGTGATCGCCGCCAGAGCCGCCAGCGTGAGGAGGCCGCGAACGCGCGGCGTCCTGCCGCGCGCGGCCGCAAGGTAGGCCAGCAGACCGACGCACCAGGCAACCGGGAGGGCGTGGGCCAGCCATGCGGCCGCCAGAATGGCCGCCGCCGCGGCCAGGCGCCGGGGCGAAGGCGACCAGGCCAGCGCCAATGCCCAGAAGCACAGGCCCAGCGCCAGGTAGAAATTGAAGAAGCCCATGTGGAACACCCAGCCGTAGGCCAGGACCGCGATGGATGGAAGCAGGTTCCACGGGCGGCGTCCGGATATTGCGGCGGCCAGCGCGAAGGCGCCCCAGATGAAGACCAGCACCGCCAAACCGGCGCCCAGGCGCTGCGCCGGGCCGGCGCCGAACAGGCGGAAGAGGCCGCCGAGGATGAGGTCGAAGAGGACGTTGGTGGATTGGCGCACCACCGCCAGCCCCGGCGCGCGGCCGCTTTCGGCCAACTGCGCCAGCCAGGAATTATAGATGTGGCTGGAAAGGTCGCCCGCCTGAATGCGCGGCTGCCAGTAGCAGGGGGCCAGCAGGAGAGCGGAGATCGCCGGATACGCGGCGAACCGCAAGGCGCGCGCTTTGGCCCCGCGCGACATTAGGCGCCACTTCCCAGACGCAGGTGTTGGAACTGCGGAAGCAGGGCGAAGTTGGTAGCCACGGAAGCGATACTCTCGCCATCCTGGCGGATGTTGCGCTCCTGAATCGGCGCATCGCCGCCGGCCGCCAGGTTCAAGTAGCGGACCTTAAGCGGGTCTATGCCCATGATGCGGCAGCAGGTGGCGTCCACGGCCATGCGGTCCCGGCCGGCCACCAGCACGCCAGCGGGCTTCGGCTTGCCTTGGATGGGCCCGTTGCCTTCCATTCCGACGATGCCGTCCACGATGGCGAATTGGCGCGGGAAGAGGTTGTGCAGGTCGGCGATGGACTCGTCAATGCCGGCCCAATGAAGGGGGTTCTTGGGCCAGCCGTAGACGGCGCCGGGGATCAGGCCGAAGAGGTTCTTCGCGGAAAGCGTAGCGCCCACCCAGTGGTGAGTTTTCATTTTCGGAATGGAGACGAGCAGGTCCGCGCCAAGCGCTGTATTCGGCAGGTACCAGGCCGATAGCGTGGAGACCTGGCGGGCGGGGCGCACGCGGCTGACGTCATCCAGGTTCAGATCCACGAACACGTCCTCGAATTGCGGCACCACGTTGAAGTAGCCGGCGGCGTCCGCAAGATCGAAGGTGTTGCGCCGGTGGCCGGGGCCTTCGGCGATGCGCACGTTGGCGCCGAGTTCGCGGAAGCCCTCATAGACGGCGTGGACCAGCAGGGGATTGGTGTTGATGGAGCTTTCCGGCTCAAATTCCACGAGGTTTGGCTTGAGCAGAACGTTGCGCCCGCGGACGTTGAGGCCGTGGCGCGCCAGCAAGCCGCGCACGGTCTGGTAGATTTCCTGGCCGTATTGCGGAGCGCGCGCGATGGAGACCAGCGAAGGCTCCGCGATGCGCGGCGCGCCGCAGCCGGTGAGCGCGGCGGTTCCGGCCGCCGCGGCGGCGCCGGTGACGAACTGGCGGCGCGTGAGTTCGCCGGACGCTTTATGCGGCATGGGAATCTCCGAAGAAGGACTGGGGATTGGCGGCCAACAGGTCCAGCGCGGCCTCAGGCGTGGTGCGGCTTTCGAAACGGGCAGTTCGGAGGCACTCGGCGGGCAGGCCGGCATGGCCGTGCAAGCCCAGGCGCAGCCAGTTCCAGGCATCGGCGGAGCGGCACTCCGCCAGGAATTTGGCGGCCACGCCCACGGCTTGCGCCAGGCGGGGCGAAGTTTCGCCGCGCAGCGCGGCCAGCGCCATGCCGGTGGTCTCCGGGTAAGGGCGCAAGTCCTCGTCCAGGACGCGCGAGTTTCCGTAATTCCATCCACCGCCGCTGCACATGCGGTCCATCAGGAACCGCTGGCCAAGGGCGATGCGTTCGCGGAGGCGCGGCGAGGTCCGCCGTTCGGCTTCCTTTTGCAAGGAGACAACCGCCAGCGCCGTCGGGCCAACCCAGGCCGCGGCGTTGGGCGCCCAGGCCCAGCCCGAATCGGAATCCGTGGAACCTCCCAACAGCCACGCGCGGACGCGATAGCTCCAGGTAGACTCTTTTCCGCTGGACTGCAGCAGCCACTCGATGGCGCGCGCATGAGATTCGCGTCCCAGCAGATCGGGCGGGAGCAGCGCGGCCAGCGCCGTGGTCCATCCGCTGATCTGGACGCCGGGCTGGGGCGGAAATCCGCCATCGGAGCGCTGTTCGGCGCGCAACCACGCAGCGCCGCGCGCGGCGGCGCCGTTCTCTCCGGCCGCCAGCAGAGCCAGGACCGCGTAGGCCGAGGGCTCGGTCCAGGAAGCGCCGCGCCGGTAAGGCCAGCCGCCGTCGGGGTTCTGCCTCTGTTTGAGCGACTCTATGGACATAAAGCGATTTGCCGGAATATCCACCGGCTGGGGAATTCAAGCGGCCGCGCGGCTAACGCAGCATCATTCGTCTGCGGCGGCGCGAAATCAGCATGACTAACGTCACGCCCGCGCCAAACCACGCGACCGCTTGCAGGGCAATGCCCAAGGTAGTTAATCTCCTCTCCCGCGCGGACAGGTTCCGCGCATGGTTGGTTATGCCGCGGCGCGAGCCGAAGCGCGCGCCGCCGGCTGTTAAGAGTCAAGCGCGCAGGCCGGGGGCTCCCGGCCTCCACACAGTTAGCGGCCGGCGAGACGTTAGACGCTCTTCCGGGTCCGGCGACGCTTCAGGAAAACCAGCAGGACCGCGCCCGCGGCCAGCCAGATACCATACTGAACAACTGTCGTCATCGTCGTTTGCTCCTTTCAAGTTCAATGCGCCTTTCCCAGGTTGTCCATCATGGGGAGAAGCTGGGTAAAGATCTGGAGTACTCCAGGGCCGACCGCCACGATAAGCATGGACGGCAAGACGAAAAAGAAGATGGGGAACACGAGCTTGACGCCGACCTTGCCGGCGCGCTCCTCGGCGTCCTGGCGCCGTTTGGTGCGGAGGAAGTCCGAGTGGTTGCGGAGCGAATCCCCCATGCTCGTCCCGAATCGGTCGTTCTGAATCAGGATGGCCACCAACTTCTTTAATTCCGGTTCGCCGGTGCGCTCCGCGAGGTTTCGCAGGGCGTCCGCGCGGCGCTTTCCAGCGCGCATTTCGAGCTGCACCAGGGAGAGTTCCTCGCTCAACACGGGGTGGCTCCACTGCAGCTCCTTGGCCACGTACTGCATGGCCTGATCCAAACCGAGGCCGGCCTCGACGGCCACCACCAGGAGGTCCAGGGCGTCGGCGAGCGAGAGGCGCAACGTCTCCTGCCGCTTGGCGACCTTTTTCTCCAACAGGAAGCGCGGCAAAATCCAGCCGCTGGCGAGGGAGATGCCGATGAAGGCCATGCGCATGGGCGGGTTTGGCGGCAACTGCCCTTCCAGCAGGAGCGCGCCCGCCAGCATGACCGCCGTGGCCACCAGGCGCATCCCGTAGAAGATGGGGCTGGCGTTGTCCGAGCGGAAGCCGCCGCGGATCAACTGGCCGCGCAGCGCGGCCAGATCCGCATCCGAGGAGGGCATCCGCGAGCCGAGCTGATGGAGCACCGTAAGCACCGCGCTGCCGTTGGCCTCCACGGGCGTCTCCACGGAGCGGCGGCCCACCGCCTCCGCGATGACCGGCGTCCCGAGTTGGCGCAACAGCCTTCCACGCCGGTAGACCAGCCGGTAGGCGGCGCCGCTGATGGCCACCAGGACCAGCATGAATGTGCAGATGGCTAAGAGCAGAGGATGTTCCATGACTAGACCTTGATCCCCACAATCTTGCCGATGACGAACTTACCCATGAGCTGGGCGACGATCGCCGCGCAGATCAGCTTCTTGCCATTGGGGTCGTCCGTCAGGACTTTCATGTAAGCCGGCGCCACCACGGCCAGGCAGATGCCGGTAGCCACCGGCAGCAGGCTCAAGATGGTGGCGGTAAAGCGTCCGTGCGAGCTGGCGGCCTTCACCTGGCCGCGCAGGCGGAAGCGTTCGCGGATGATGTACGCCAGGCGCGTGAGAATTTCGCTCAGGTTGCCGCCGGTCTGCTTCTGCAGCAGCACGGAGGTGGTGAAGAAACGGGCGTCCAGGAGCGGGACGCGGATGGCGAAATTGCGAAGCGCCACGTCTATGGGCGCCCCGAGATTCTGCTCGTTGAAGAGCGCGCGGACTTCCTGCCCGAGAGGATCTTCCAGTTCGCCGCCCAGCATTTCCAGGCTGGCCGAGAAAGCGTGGCCGGCGCGCATGGAGCGCGCCAGGAAATCCAGCGCGTCCGGGAACTGGTCTTCCATGCGCGCGATGCGCTTCTTGCGTTTGGCGCTCACATAGAGGTAGGGGAGGTAGCCGCAGCACGCCCCGAAAATCAAGGCGGTGATGAAGCCGTTGAGCAGGATGGGGAACAGCACTCCGGCCACGAGGCCGGGGAGCGCCATCACTCCCATGGCGGTCATCAGACGGCCCGGCGTCCAGCTCATGCCGGCTTCGGAGATTTGCGTCTGGGCCTTCCGCGAGAACTGCAAGCGGGCCAGCAGCCCTTGCCATCCGCCGGGCTTGTCGGATTCCACTTCCTTGAGGAGCGTGGAAATGCTGGCGTTACGCTCGCCGGAGGCGGTGCTGAGCATGCCCTCGACGCGCGCCTTCCTCTTCTGTTCGAAGAACTTCATCCCCACGCTGACGGCGCACAGCACCAGCGCGAAGACCACAACGAACGTAATGAGGACGCCTGCCGCCATTTAGTTGACCTCCACCACCGTCTGGAACGTCTGCATGGGCAGGACGATGCCGGCGGATTGCAAGCGCTCATAACAGCGCGGGCGCACGCCCAGCGCGCGGAAGCGGCCGGTGACGCGTCCGCTCTCCGTGATGCCGGTTTTTTCAAACAGGAAGATATCCTGCAGCGTGATGACGTCCTGCTCCATGCCGACCACTTCGGTCACGTGCGTGACGCGGCGCGCGCCGTCGCTAAAGCGCGCGGTCTGCACGAAGAGGTGCACGGCGGAAGCAATCTGCTGGCGGATGGAACGCACGCCCATGTTGGCGTTGGCCATGCCGACCATCACTTCCAGGCGGCCCAGTCCATCGCGCGGCGAGTTGGCGTGGATGGTGGTGAGGGATCCGTCGTGACCGGTGTTCATGGCCTGGAGCATGTCCAGCGCTTCCTCCGCGCGGACCTCACCGACGATGATGCGGTCCGGGCGCATACGGAGGGCGTTGATGACCAATTGGCGGATGTGGATGGCGCCCACGCCTTCCACGTTGGGCGGGCGCGTTTCCATGCGCGCCACGTGGGTCTGCTGGAGCCGCAGTTCCGCCGCGTCCTCGATGGTCACGATGCGCTCGTCCTCCGGAATGTACGAGGAGAGAGCGTTGAGCAGCGTGGTCTTGCCGGAGCCGGTGCCGCCAGAAATCAGCACGTTGAGGCGGGCCTTGACG
>DATKOS010000236.1:0-3323 GCA_035524535.1 Bryobacteraceae bacterium | reverse complement strand
TCAGTGACCCAAATCTCGATCATGGCGCCATCGCGGCGCCAGCCGGCGCAGACGGCTCCGCCGGTGGCGATTGATGCGTCGGCGGCGTTGCGCAGCAGGTTAATGAGGGCCTGCTCGATCTGGTCCGGGTCACCGTAGAGGTTGACTTGGGGGCCGGATTCCACACGGACGTGCAGGCGCGTTTCAAAACTGGCGGCGCGGCGGACACATTCGGCCAGGTTGAGGGGCTGGGACCGCGGGCGCGGGAGCTTGGCGAGGCGCGCATACGCGCCGATGAAGCGGCTAAGGCTTTCGGCGCGGGAGGTGATGACGCTCAGGCCGCGGCGCATATCGTCGCGCCAATCCTCGGGCATGGGGTCGCGGGCGACGATGCTTTCCAGGCTGCCCGCGATGGACTTGATGGGGGTGAGCGAATTGTTGAGCTCGTGGCCGAGTACGCGGACGAGTCGTTGCCAGGCCTGCAATTCCTGCTCGCTGAGGGCCTGGGTGAGGTCGGCTATGACCAGGAGATCCAGCGGCAGTCCTTTCTCGCGGATGCGCGTGCGGCGGACGCCCCAGCGGCCGGCGCCACCGGGGAAGGATGCTTGCAGAGTGCCGCGGGCGGGACCGTTGAGGCAGCCATCCAGGCGCAGTTCGGCGGCGGTGCGGCCAAGGAGGCGGTCCGAGGGCGCGGCGAGGAGGTGCTCTCCGGCGCGGTTGACAAGGCGGAGGCGCTGGCCTTCGTCGAATGCCATGACGGCCACGTCGATTTCACTCATCACGGTGCGGAGGAGCGTGGTGGCTTCCAAGGCGCCGAGGCGCTGTTCGCGGAGGGCGCCACCGAGGGTATTGACTTCGCGGATGACTTCGCCGAGGGCGTCATCCGGGCGGGAGGAGCGGCCGCGCACGGAGAAATCGCCTTCGCGGAGTGCGGCGAGGAGGTTGGAGAGAGTTTGCAGCGGGAAGACGACGCGTTCCCGGGCGGCCATGGCGAAGCCGATCCAGGCGCCAACGATGAGAACGGTAAGGGTCCATTTTGTTTGGGCGCTGAAGTCGCCGGCCCAGAGGATGGCGAGTGCGGTGGCCGAACCGGGGAGGCCGCAGAGGATGGCGAGGAGGACGACACGCCCTTCGTGGCTAAGACGGCTCATAGGCGTGTGGAGAGGCAGATGGACGGCGCTGCTTGCCGGGCGCGGGCTGGGCGGTGGCGGATGAGATGGATGTGGCGGCCGACTTGGCATAGCGCGCACTTACGCGGTATGCGCACGCGTTTGCGGCTCTGAGCGCGGGGGCGAATCCGACGGGGCTCATATTCCGTACCTCTGCAGGCGGCGGTAGAGGGCGCTGCGGCTCAAGCCGAGGGCGTCCGCGGCGTGGCTCACGTTGCCGTGGAAGCGCGCGAGGGCTTTCTTGATGAGGAGGGCCTCGACGTCTTCGAGGCTCATTTCCTCCAGGCGGGGCGGGCCCTCGCGGCCCTGGCGGAGGCCGAGGTCTGCGGCGCGGATGAGGCTGGCTTCAGCCATGAGGGCGGCGCGCTCCACGGCGTGGTCGAGCTCGCGGACGTTGCCGGGCCAGGCGTGTTCCAGGAGGGCTTTCACGGCGCTTTCATCGAAGCCGGCGATCGACTTGCGGTAGCGCTCAGCGTGCTGCTGGAGGAAATGCGCGGCGAGGAGGGGGATATCCTCGCGGCGGTCGCGGAGGGGCGGCAGGCGGAGCTCGATGGTGTTGAGGCGGAAGAGCAGGTCCTGGCGGAAGCGGCCGGCGGCGACTTCAGAGTGCAGGTCGGCGTTGGTGGCGGAGAGAATGCGGACGTCCACGCGGCGCGTTTTGGAGGAGCCGACGCGTTCGAACTCGCCGGTCTCCACGGTGCGGAGGAGCTTGGCCTGGAGGGCGGGCGAGAGGTTGGCGATTTCATCCAGGAAGAGCGTGCCGCCGTCGGCCATTTCAAAGCGGCCGACGCGGTCCGACTTGGCGTCCGTGAAGGCGCCCTTGACGTGGCCGAACAATTCGCTTTCGAACACGCCTTCGGCGAGGCCGCCGGTATTGACCGTGACCAGCGGGCGGACGGCGCGCAACGAGGCGGAATGGAGGGTTTGGGCGACGAGGCCCTTGCCGGAGCCGTTTTCGCCGGTGATGAGGACGTTGGCGTCCGACGGGCCGACGCGCGAGATGACGTCGAGCACGGGGCGCATGGCGGCGGAGCGGGCGATCAATTGCGGGAAGCGGCCGGCGCGGAGGGCGCGGTTCTCGGCTTCCAGGCGCTGGCCCTGGCGGAGGGCGCGGCCGAGCTCGATCTGGGTTTTGAGAATGGCGGAGAGGCGGGCGTTGTCCCAGGGCTTCTGGATGAAATCGCGGGCGCCGGCGCGCATGGCTTCCACGGCGAGTTCCACGGAGCCCCAGGCGGTCATCACGACGACCGGCAAGGTAGAATCGAGGGCCTGGATGCGGTGCAGGAGGTCCAGGCCTTCCTGGCCGGAAGTGGTATCGCGGGCGTAGTTGAGGTCCATGAGGACGGCGTCGAAATCGCGCGATTCCACGGCGTCCAGAACGGCGGCGGGTGAATTGGCCGCTTCCGAGCGATAACCCTCAGCCTTGACCAGGAAGCGCAGGGCTTCGAGGACATCGGCCTGATCATCCGCGATGAGGATACAGGGGGTGCGGGACTCCGGGGCTTTCATCATCTCTATTGGTAGCGCAAAATTGGGGCGGAGGAGCGGCGGCGGCGCGGACGCGGAAGATTGAGGCGGCGCATCTGGAGGGCGAATGCAGGGCAAGGAGGCGCGCGCGGCGGGCGGCTTGCTTCGAACTGGGGCTGGCGCCGGCGCCGAGCGGTCAATGGGCAGAGTACTGGGGCTGTGGCGGATTCAGCTTGATTTCGACGGTCTTCTGTTCCTCATTGATGTCCAGATACTGGCCGAAGGTCTGGTAGCCTTCGGCGCTGACGAGGAACTTGATTTTGCCTTGAGGGATGGCGGGAATATTGGCTTGACCCTTGGCGTCGGTATGGAGGTCGAAATCGATGATCACGTTCTTGCCGAGGCGCAGGCCGGAGCGGCCTTCGCTGAAGTGAACCACGACTTCGGCGCCTTCAATGGGACGGCCGGTTTGGGTCTCGATCTTGATGAGGATCTTGGTCATGGGCGTGTCGCCTAAAGCGGCGGCGCACAGCAAGACCGGCAAGAAGAGAAAACGGAGGCCGCCTTTGCGCATAGTCCGATTATAGACCCGCGGTGGTAAGATAAAGACGGCTACCCGCCAGCTCCGATGTGGGGGCGCAACGGATTCGACGGGATCGAATCGTGGTGGGGAGGCGTGCCGGGTTCCGAGCTCCCGTAAAACGATCG
>DATKOS010000235.1:0-6718 GCA_035524535.1 Bryobacteraceae bacterium | reverse complement strand
GAGACCACAAAGCGGTTTCTTGAAGGCTTCCGCTGGAACGCGCATCCTATGGGCATGCTGGTGAGCACCGTGGCCGCGCTTTCCACGGTCTATCCGGACGCCAAGAACGTGCTCGACGCCGAAGTGCGGCAGCGGCAGATTCTCCGCCTCATCGCCAAAATGCCCACCATCGCCGCCTACACCTACCGGCACACGCACGGCTTCCCCTACGTTTATCCGGACAACGACCTGAGCTATACCGAGAACTTCATGAACATGCTGTGGCGGATGATGGAGCCGAAATACCAGGCCAACCCCGTCATCGCCCACGCGCTGGATATTCTCTTCATCCTGCACGCGGATCACGAGCAGAACTGCAGCGCCAACGCCATGCGCGCCGTGGGCAGTTCGCAGGCCGACCCGTTTCTGGCCATCTCGGCGGCCGCGGCGGCGCTTTCCGGTCCCCTGCACGGCGGCGCCAACGAAGAGGTGCTGCGCATGCTCGATGTGATCGGCAGCAAGGACAACATCCCCAGCTATATCCGCAAAGTGAAGGCCGGAGAGGTGAAGCTGATGGGCTTTGGGCACCGCGTTTACAAGAACTACGACCCGCGCGCCAGCATCATCAAGCGCGCCGCGGACTCGGTGTTCGAAGTCACCGGGCCGAACCCCAAGCTGGATATAGCCAAGGAGCTGGAGCGCATCGCGCTCGAGGACGACTATTTCATCAAGCGCAAGCTCTACCCCAACGTGGATTTCTATTCGGGCGTCATGTACCAGGCCATGGGCTTCCATCCGGAGATCTTCACCGTGCTGTTCGCCATTCCGCGCACGGCCGGGTGGCTGGCGCAATGGCAGGAGCTGATGCAGGATCCCGAGCAGAAAATCGCGCGGCCGCGCCAGATTTATACCGGCCATGAGGTGCGGGACTTCGTGCCCATGGAGCAGCGGGGCGTTCCGGCGGAGGTTCAGGTCTAGGCGGCGCGCGCCAGGCGGTGCACGCCCGTGACGTCGCCCGGCGGGAAGGAAGGCCGCGGCGCGTCCGGCGGCCGGTTGGCCATCATACGCGCCGCGCGCGCGGCTGCGAAGCCCAGGTCGGTCAGGTAACTGCGCCGGGCGGAAGTAGTCCAGCCGTGGCGGGCGGCCACTTCCAAAATCCGGTCGCCGTCGAGGGCGTCGCCCGCGCGCACGTGGTTCAAGGGGTCGGGCCGGCCCCCGTCCAGCGCCTTGGAGAACGCTGCGGTGGTGATGTCGCTGATCCACTGCGCGATGCCGGTTTCGTGCGCGGATTCGGCGGCCAGCGCGTCCACCGTGGCGGCGGGTAGATACATCAGCAGGCCCTCGGTGATGAGGAGCGCCGGGGCCTCGCCCACGGCGGCGAAGAGGGCGCGCCTCTCGCCGGCCTGGTTCAGGTCGGCGGTTACGCGCTCGCGGCGGCAGCGGGGCGTTTCGGCGGCCATGAGGGCATCCTTGTAATCCAACATGGCCGGGAAGTCCACCTCGATCCAGCGGAGTTGCGGTGGAAGATCCAGCCTCCAGGGCCGCGTGTCCAACCCGGCGCCGGCGCACACCACCGTGGCGATTTTCGCTGCAGCCAGCGCCTCCATCAGAAGCTCATCCAGAAACCGGGTGCGGAGCCCCATCCCAAAGCACAGCAGCTCGCGGTGCGGCAGGGCGTTGTAGATGGCCATGCCGCGCTCGCCGGCCAGGCGGGCGGCGAATGGGTCGCGCGCGAATCCATCGGCAAGCCCTGTTTCCACGGCTCGCGCGGCCGCAACCATGAGGGCCGTATCGGATACGTGAGCGATGCCCGAAGGGACGGAAGACATTCCGCCATTGAACCACGAAATGAGCCGATTGCCGGTGCCTGCCCGCGCCGGCGATACCGGGCGAGGCTGGCGCCAGTCCGGTCCGGGCGGCCGCGGCGGACTTTGCGCTGGTTGCGGCGCCACAATGGAGCTTATGCTCTGGCGCGTCCTCTCCGTGGTTCTGCTGTGCGCGGCGGCCTGCCGCGCGGCCGGCCCGGTGTACGTGCGCGAATCGGCGGAGAGCATCGTCATCGGGAACGACTTTCTGGAGCGGACCATTTCCATCGCGCCTGGGGACGTGGGCACGCGCGAGTTCATCAACAAGATCACGGGCCGCGCCTACGCGCTGGGCGGCGCTGAGTATGAGCTTCGCCTCAGCATGGAGCAAGTTGGCTACACGTTCGGCGCCGAGAACCCGCGCGTATTTACAGCCGTTCGCGGCCGCGTGACCAGCCATCAGGTGGCCGGCGCCGCCGGCGGGGGCAAACGCCTCACGCTCCATATGGCCGCGGACCGCGGAACGGCGGTGGACTTGATCTACGAGCTCGCGCCGGACGATTTCTTCATGCGCCAGTGGGTGCGCATTCCCAGGCTGACTGCTTTTGTCGATTGGGCCGCCCCGGCGGAGAACCGGTGGTCCGGAGCCCATTTCACCCTCGGAGGCTTCGGCCAGCCGCTCTTCGGCGACGACATCTTCCTGGGTCTCGAATACCCCACCGCGCGCAATTCGGCCGCGGGTGAGGATGTTTCCCTGGGCGGCTACGTGGGCGTGGACATTCCGGCGCGCGGCTATACCAGTGAGCCGGCGGTGATGGGCGTGGCCCAGGCCGGCGCGGTCCACCGCCAGTTCCTCGACTACGTGAACCGCATGCGCGCGGCGCCGGTGCGTCCCTTTCTGCTTTACAACTCCTGGTACGACCTCCAGCGCCTGGCGATGAACCACGACAACACCTTGGCGCGCGTCGCGGACTTGCAGAGGCTGCTGCTTTCCAAGTATGCGCTGCATCTGGATTCCTTCGTGCTGGATGACGGCTGGGACAACATGAACAGCCTCTGGCAGATCGATGGGCAGCGTTTTCCCAACGGCTTCACGGACCTCAACGCGGCGTTGAAAGGCATCGGCAGCTCGCTCGGCTTGTGGCTCGGTCCCATCGGCGGTTATGACCAGCGAAGCGCGCGAGTGGCGGCCGGCAAGGCGCAGGGGATGGAGGTCAACAGCCATGGGCAATACCTGTGCATCGCGGGGAAGAATTACAGCCGATTCCTCTCGGACACGCTGGCGAAATACCAGAGCGACTACGCGACCAACTATTTCAAGATCGACGGCACGGCGTTCGGCTGTAACGACCCGAATCACGGCCATCCGGTGGGCGTCTACTCAAGCGAAGCCTCGGCGCGCGCGCTGATCGGCATGCTCCAGCGGGTGCGCGCGCAGGACCCCGGCGTGTTCTTCAACATCACTACCGGCATCTGGCTCAGCCCCTGGTGGCTGCGCTATGCGGACACGGTGTGGATGGGCGGAAACGATTCCGGCTACCTGCCGTCCGTGCCGGCGCTGGCGCCGCGGCAGAGCGCCGTCAGCTACAAGGATTCGGTCCTCTACGACGATTTCGTAACGCACGCCTCGCAGTTCCCCGTCTCGTCCCTCATGACCCACGGCATCATTAAGGGCAACTACAACATGCTCGGCGGGGAGCGGGAATCGATCGACGATTTTCGCGACGAAGTGGTGCACTATTTCAGCGTGGGCAACATGATGTACGAACTGTACATTTCGCCGGATCTCCTCTCGCCGGCGGAGATGGCCGCCATCGGGAATACCACCAAATGGGCCGAGGCCAACGCGCATCCACTGCTCGACAATTCGACCATGGCGGGCGGCGATCCGGCCAAGCGCGAGCCCTACGGGTACGTGCACTCCTCGGCCGAACGCTCGATTGTGACGCTGCGAAACCCGTTCGTCGCGCCTCGGAGCATGAGTCTGAAGATCGACGAGGCCGGCGGCTTTCAGAAATTTGAAGGTCCGCGCGCACTGGAGGTCGAATACCCGTACCGCAAAGTGATGCGAACCGTGAGCTACGGAGATACGGTGAGCTTCAACCTGGGCGCATACGAAGAGCTGCTCTTCGAATTGCGGCCGGACAACCAGGCCCGCGTGGAGGGCCGCTTCAGCGTGGAAGGTTCCACCGTGCGCCTGTGGGCGCCGGCATCCCCTGATGAAATCCAAGTCAAAACTGGAACGGTGCGGGTGGAAGGCGCCCCGGGCGCGGCGCGCACGGTGCACGTGAGCGTCGCCCTGGATGTTCCCGCAGATTATCCGCAAGCCAACCTGGCTTTCCTGTTGGAACCCGACAAGGAGATCCGCGGCGTGACGGTGGACGCCCTCGACGGCGGAAGGCCCCTCGCCATGGCCGTGGAGACCGGGCAGCAGGATCGCGGCGCCTGGTGCTGGTTCCACGCGAATCTGCCGCCCGGCGCGCACGCCGTGGAGCTGACCATGCGGATTCCCGCCGCGCCGGGCACGGCGCGCCTCACCGGCTGGCTGCTCACCAAGCGGCGCCTCGCCGCCCGCGAACTGCTCTTGTCTCCCGAGCCCGGCAAGGCAATGCCGAAAGCAAGCCTGCTTCCCGCCGAGGACGATGCCGAACGCGGCACGTACGCGGTGCTCTCGGAGACCATCCGATAAGAAGGCTCGAAGCGGCCGCGAACCTCCGGCGGCTTCGCGGCACTACAATGGGAAGCGTCGATGGTCAAAGCTGAAGTTCGGGAACAAGCCGCCTCGGCGGCTCCGGCGCGTTTCGCAGGTTACGCGTGGATGGCGCTCGCCTATAACGTCACCGTGATCCTCTGGGGCGCCTATGTGCGCGCCACCGGATCGGGCGCCGGCTGCGGCAATCGCTGGCCGCTGTGCAACGGCGTGGAATCGCAATCGCCCGCCACGGCCACCATCATCGAATTCACCCATCGCGCCATGACTGCCCTGGATGTCGCCGTCATCGCATGGCTCGTGATCTGGGCCTTCCGCGCGTTCCCCAAGCGCAGTCCGGTGCGGTTTGCGGCCGCGCTCTCCGCCGTGTTTCTGGTGACGGAGGCCCTGCTGGGCGCCGCTCTGGTCCTGCTGAATCACGTGGCCAACAATGCTTCGGCGAACCGCGCGTATTCGCTTTCCGCGCACCTCATCAACACCATGACGCTGCTGGCGTGCCTCACCATGACGGCTTGGCTGGCCGGTGGCAAGCCCGCGCCGCGTCTGCGGGGCAGGGAAGCCTGGCTGGCGGGCATCACCCTGGTGGCCTTTCTGGCCTTGGGGGTCAGCGGGGCCATCGCCGCGCTGGGCGATACGCTCTTCCCGGCGCATAGCCTCTCTGAGGGTTTCGCTCAGGATTTCAACCCCGCCGCCAGTATTTTCGTCCGCCTGCGCCTCTGGCACCCGGTATTGGCCGCCGTGGTGGGGCTCTGGATGGGGTTCTACGGCGTCTTTTGCGTATGGCGGAGGCGGGATGTGCAATTGGCCTCCGGCATCCTCATGGCCATGGTGGGGCTGCAGCTTGCGGCGGGCCTTATGAACCTGGCGCTCCTGGCGCCGCTATGGTCCCAGCTTCTGCACCTTCTATTGGCCGACCTGCTGTGGATTTCCCTGGTGGTTCTCTGCGCGGAGATGCTGGCCCCGCCGCCGCGCCGGATTTGAAATCCCCGTCCGGTTCGCAATGGCGTTGCCGCTCTACAGGTTAGGCCGGAAGAATCGGTGTTTTCTTTTCCACGTTTTCGCCCCCCTTCGCGTCAATCAGTTTGTGAGTGCGCATCGGCTGTGGATTGGTTTGCTCGCCGTGTCCGCTTTTGCGGCGGACCCCTCGCTCGACAAGCTCCTGAAGAGCGTGGAGAATCGCTACAATAAGGCCAAGACCTTGCAAGTGTCTTTTAATGAGGCATATACGCCAAAGGGGAAGGCTCCGCGCGCGGAGGGTGGCCTGCTAATGCTGCGCAAACCGGGCCGCATGCGCTGGGAATATTCCCAACCCAAGGGCAAACTCTTCGTCTCCGATGGCAAGTCCCTTTGGCTGTACACGCCGGACGCCAACCGTGCCGAGCGCATGCCGTTGAAGGACAGCGAAGACATGCATGCTCCCCTGGCATTTCTATTGGGGCGCTTGAAATTCGATAAGGATTTTCAGAACCTCAAGGGCAGCCAGGAAGGCGGCTTGACCCGCGTTACCGCCCAGCCCAAGACGGATAACCTGCCCTACACCGCCGTGGAGTTCGTGGTTTCGCCGGATTCGCAGATCCGCGAAGTGAAGGTGACCGGCTTCGATGATTCCATCCTCGACTTCCATTTTCAAGGCGAAACCCTCAACCCCTCTCTCGACGACAAATTGTTCGAGTACAAAGCGCCTCCCGGCGTCGAAGTGGTAGACGAGGAGCAATAGGGCGTGGCCGAGTTCGTACTCAAGTACGCCGACGGAAGGGGGCAGATCCACCAGCAGGTGGCCACGGCGGGCTCCGAGAAGGAGTTGCGCGAGCGCTTCTCCCAGCAGGGCTTCCTGATCTACTCCATCGACGCCCGCACGGGCGATGCGTCGGGTGGAGGGCGCAAAAAGGTCAACCTGGAGAAGTTCCTCATCTTCAACCAGCAGTTCGTCACGCTGATCCGGGCCGGCTTGCCCATTCTGAAATCCCTGGACCTGCTGGCGGACCGTCTCACCGATCCCAAACTCGGGCCCTACATCAAGGCCGTGCGCGAGGAAGTCCGCAACGGCGCGCTGCTCTCCGATGCGTTCCGCCAGCAGAGCGTTTTCCCGCGCATCTACGCCACCTCCGTGCTGGCCGGCGAAAAGAGCGGCAGCCTCACAGAAGTGCTGGACCGCTATATCGGCTACCAGAAAACCTCGCTAGCAGTGCGCAAGAAGGTCATGGTCTCGCTGATGTACCCGTGC
>DATKOS010000234.1:0-5710 GCA_035524535.1 Bryobacteraceae bacterium | reverse complement strand
GTCCTGGTGAAGACGGCGGCGGCGGAGCAGCTTGAGCACGAAACGGCCCATCATCGGGGTTGCCTCGCCAGCACGCGGTCCACGGCGCCGGAGAGCCGCTCCCAGGTCTCCTGCTCCACGGCGATGGTTTTGCGGCCCTTCCTGGTGATTTCGTAGTACTTGGCTTTTCGATTGTTTTCGGAGAGGCCCCAGCGGGCGGCGATGGCGCCTTCGAGTTCCAGCCGGTAGAGGGCGGGGTAGAGCGAGCCCTCCTCGACTTTGAGGACCTGGTCCGAAAGCAGGTGGATGGTCTGCGCGATGGCGTAGCCGTGGAGGGGGCCGCGGCTTATTGAGTGAAGAATGAGAAGGTCCAGGGTGCCCTGGAGGAGGTTGGGGACATCGGGTTTCGGCATTTCGATCGCTTCCTATGACGATCTACGGGAGAGGGCGGCGAAAGGTTCCCTAGATAATCTGGGGGGAGGGGTTCTGGGGGATTCCTTAAAGCCCCGAGGACCAGCGCTGCCGGCTGATGTGGGCCATTAGGAAGAGGGCGGCGGCGCCGGCCAGGAAGCCTATGGTGGCTCCGAGGCCGAGCCACTCCGGGCTGGTGATGTGGAACTTCACGGTGATGGCCACGTTCAGCAGGAGCGGAAGGAAGGCCGCGATGGCGGGAGGCCAGGGATGCTCCATGGCGAACATGGAGCGGGAGACCACTTCGACCAGGCTCCATCCGATGAGGCTGGGGCAGAGACCCAGAAAGACGGCCGATACCAGGACCGTGGATTGCGAGGTGAAGCTGCCGCGTTGGAACAGGAGCGCGATCACGGGATGGCGGAATGCCATGCCGAGGACGCAGCCGGCCAAGCCGGCCATGGCGGTGAGCCCGACGGTGCGGTCGATGAGGCGCAGGGCGTCGCTGACGCGGGCGGCGCTGCGCAGGCGCGCAATCTCCGGGAGGAGGGAATTGGCGATGGGCGTGACGAGAAGCGCCAGGGGGACGGAAACGCCGCGCATGCAATAGTCGAGGGCGGCGGCCATTCCAGGGCCGGTGTGGGTGGCCCAGGCGCGGGTGAAAATCAGGTTGAGGCCGACGCCCACGGCGTAGAAACCGTAGAACCCGGGCTTGGCCAGGATCTCGCGCCAGGATTCGGGGCAGGGGGCCGCGGTTCCGCGCATGCGGGAACGCACGGCGAACCACGCGATTCCCAGTTGGGCCCAGGCTCCCGCCGCGTAACCGAGCGCGAAGGCGTACACGCCCAGGGGTTTCCACAGCAGGAGGGCGCCGCCGACGGTGCCGATGTTGAGCAGTGCCTGGTAGAAGGCGGCCGGGGCGAAGCGGCGGTCCGTGTAGAGCTCCGCGAAGTGCACGGCCGCCACGCCGGCCGGAAGCGTGGAGAACATCATGATGCGGAGGTTGAGCACGGCGGCCGGAAAATAGCGCGGATCGATGCCGGGGGCCAGGGCCCGCATGAGCCATGGCGCCGCCAGAATGACCGCCGCGGAAAAGGCTGCCAGGGCCCAGGTGAAACAGCGGCTGAGCTTAAGGAAGAGGGCCGTGCGCTCCGCGGCCGCGCGCGCGGTGAGCATGGGCACGAAGGCGAACAGGATGCCGTTGACGATTACGGAATTGAGCGTGTCCAGAGGACCCATGGCCACGGCCAGGGAATCCGCCAGGCTATGGGTGCCGAGCAGGTAGGCCGTAAGCGCCACGCGGACAAAACCCAGCACATTGCCGGTGAGGACGCCGCCCACCAGCACCGCGCCGCCGCGCACCAGATGATTGCCGCCCAGGCGCGCTAGAACGCCCGTCGCGGCCGGCGCGGAAGATGGTTCAGTGGAATCCAGCGTAACCTCGAAGGGGCCGGGAACTGCCGATTGCGGCGCACCGGCGGCCCCGCGCTACGGCGCCATCAGGCCTTGGCGGCCGCCAAGGCCGCTTCGTAGTTCGGAAAGTCGGCGACTTCCTTGACGTACTCGGCGTGGCGAATGCGGTTTTCCGGATCCACCACGAAAATGGCGCGGCTCTCAATGCGAAGTTCCTTGATGAGCGTGCCGTAGTTGGCGCCGAAGGAACCTTCGCGATGATCCGAGAGCATCTTCACGCGGTCCACGGCGAAGGCCCCGCACCAGCGCGATTGCGCGAAGGGCAGGTCCATGCTCACGGTGTAGATATCCACGCCGGGGAGCTGGGCCGCGGCTTCGTTGAACTTCTTGGTTTGGGCGTCGCAAACGGGCGTATCGAGCGAAGGCACGACGCTGAAGATGCGGACGTTGTTGCCGGTGTCCTTGAGGGTGACGCTCTTGAGGCCCTTATCGACGAGGCTGAAATCCGGCGCCGCGTCTCCGGGCTTCAATTCCGGCCCGATCAACGTGAGAGGATTGCCTTTCAGAGTGGTAGCTGCTGGTCTTTCCATTGCTCCTCCAATATGAGTGATTGAAAAGGGGGCCAGACTCATGTCCGCCGAAACCCAGACCGTGGCGCACAGGGGCCGGCCGGTCCGCCGCCTCTTCACATTTTCAGCAAGCATTTATTGTATCAATGCCTCCAAGCGGCCCGGCTCGGAAACCGGCAACTGGCAGGCGAAATTGGCGCAGACGTACGCGGCGGCGCGCCCCTCCACCTTGCCCATGGCCTGGATGGCGGGGTTGCCCGCCGCGAGGCTGGCGCGCGTGGCTTCCGAATCCACCAGCAGGGTGACGCGGAAGGGGCTGAAGCGGCTGTGGAGCGTGCGCAAAAGAGCCTCGGTATCCGCGGCCCCGCGCTCCCCGGCGATGACCACCTCGCGCGGCGCGCGCAGCAGAAGTTCGCAGGCCGCCAGCATTTGCGGCAGGGCAAAGGAGGCGGCGGAAAGGCGGGTGGCGAAGGCGGACAAGGTGCGCTCGGCGGACTCGCGAAAATCCGCGCGATTCCACAAGCGCGCCAGGCGCAGCAGGTTCATGACGGCCACGGAATTGCCGGAAGGCTCGGCGCCGTCGTAATCCTCCTTCACGCGCACAATCAGGTCCGGGCCGGCCGCGGCGCCGAAGAAGCCGCCGCGCTCGCGATCTTCGAAGAGCTCGATCATCTTTTCGGTGAGGCGCGCGGCGGTCTCCAGGTCGCGGAACTCGAACTGCGCCTCATACAGATCCAGCAGGCCTTGGGCAAAGAGGGCGTAATCTTCCAGGAAGCCCGCGACGGCGGCGTCTCCGGCGCGGTAACGGCGCAGAAGCAAGCCCGCGGCCGGATCGTACATGTTCTCCAGGAGGAAATCCGCGGCGGCGCGCGCGGCTTGCGCGTAACGCGCGTCGCCGAGGACGGTGCCGGCCTTGGCGAAGGCGGAGATCATCAACCCATTCCAGGCGGTGAGGATTTTGTCGTCCAGGTGGGGGCGCGGACGGCGGCCGCGCGCCTCCAGCAGCGCCGTTTCGGCTCGCTCGAGAGCGTGGCGGACCTCCGGCTCCGGCAGCCCGAAGCGGGCGGTGGTCTCCTGGAGGGTGTGGGCGCGGAAGAGAATATTGCGGCCCGCGAATTCGTTGTGGGGATCGTGGTCAACGTTGCCGCGCTCCTGGACGCCGTAGCGGTAGGCGAACCACTCGGCCGCGGGCTGGCCGATCAGAGCGCGGATCTCGGCGGCCGTCCAGATATAGAACGCGCCCTCGCTCTTGTGTTGCGGGTGCGCGGGATCAGCGGCGCTATCGGCGTCCTCGGCGGAGTGGAAGGCGCCGGCGCTCATATCGCGGAGCACGTAGTCCAGGGTGCGCCGGGCGGTTTCGGCGAACAGGGCGTCGCCGGTGATCTGAAAGGCCTCGAGATAGGAGACGGCCAGTTGGCCCTGGTCGTAGAGCATCTTTTCGAAGTGAGGCACGAACCAGCGGTCGTCCACGGAGTAGCGGTGGAAGCCGCCGCCAAGCTGGTCATGCATGCCGCCCTTGGCCATTTCGCGGAGGGTGAAGAGGACCATGTCCAGAGCTTCCTGGTTCCCGGTTCCGGCGTAATGGCGGAGCAGGAAGTTGAAGACGGAGGGCCGGGGGAACTTGGGGGCGCCGCCGAAGCCGCCGAGCCGCGCATCGAAGGAGCGCCGGAAGAGATAGAAGCCGCTATCGAGAAGCGAGGCGTCCAGGGGCGGCGGCCCGGCGCGCAGCGGGTCAAAGGCGGCCTGCCGCTGGAGCTGCTCGACGATGTCGCGGGCCGATTCCACGACCTCGGCGCGGTTTGTGGTCCAGGCGGAAGCGATTTGCGTGAGGATCGAGGTGAAGCCGGGCTGGCCGTAGCGCGCGTCGGGCGGAAAGTAAGTGCCGCCGAAGAAGGGCTGCAAGTCGGGTGTGAGCCACACGGACATGGGCCAGCCGCCGCTGCCGGTGGTGGCCTGCACGAAGTGCATGTAGATGCGGTCCACGTCCGGGCGCTCCTCGCGGTCCACCTTGACCGGAATGTAGTGGCGGTTGAGGAGGTCCGCGATGGCCTGGCTTTCGAAAGACTCGCGCTCCATCACGTGGCACCAATGGCACGTGGAATAGCCGATGGAAAGAAAGATGGGTTTGTTTTCGGCGCGCGCTTTTTCGAACGCCTCAGGCCCCCAGGGGAACCAGTCCACGGGGTTATGGGCGTGCTGCAGCAGATAGGGACTCTTCTCAAGGGCGAGGCGGTTGGATGGCATGGTGAGGGGTGTCTAGCACCATGGTAGCGCGAGCCTCCGGCGAAACCGCATGGGCGGTTGCGGCCGCGCGGGGCCGGGGCGCGAGGGCCGGTGACGGAACGGCGGCGGCCGGGGGATGGCGGCCGCGCTAGCCCCTGGCCTCTTCGCCCATCATGGCGAGCAGGTTGCGGTCGGGGTCGCGGAAAAAGGCCATCCAGAGGTCGTGGTCGGGCATGCGTGCCACCAGGTGGGGCTCGCGTTCGAAGACGACGCCACGGCGGGCCAACTCGCGGTGGGCGCCTTGAATGTCGAGGACCTTGAAGTAGACCGCGAAGGCGTCCGTCTGCTCGGCGGGTTCGGCGGTAGAAAGCATCAAACGGATGCCGCCGCAATCGAAGAAAGCGAGGTTGGGCGCTTCGAAGAGCAGGTTCATGCCCAGCGAATCGCGGTAGAAGGCGATGGAGCGGTTCAAATCGTTGGCGGTGAGCGCGATTTGCCCGATTTGGGAGAGGCCGAAGGTTGCGGCGTCAAAAGCGATGGACGACATGGAGCCCTCCAGTCCTCCCCATCTTACCCGACTGAGGGTCGTGGGACCTACAGCCTTCGGCAAAACCGCCGATAAGGAATCACGGAGAGCGTGCATGATCCGGTTGACCAGGCTGAATCGCGTGCCGATGGTATTGAACTCGGACCTGATTGAGCACATAGACGTCACCCCGGATACGGTGATCACGCTCACCGGCGGGCAAATTCTGCGCGTGAGGGAGAGCGCCGATGAAGTAGTGGAGCGCATTGTGGAATATCGCAGACGGATATACGGGCCGGAGGAGCGGCTCCGCAAGCCACGCTTCGAGCCGCGGCCCCCGGAACTAGAAGAGATGGTAAGCGAACCGCAGGACCGGGTCTGACGCTCCATGGCGGAAGCATCTCAAGAGAAAATCTCGGGGAAGAGGCAATCCGCGGTGCCTGAAACGGCCCCCAAACCGGTTCCGAAGCCGGCGGCCCGGCCGCCCTCCAAGGGAGGGAGCCGGATCGACATTTCGACGCTGGCCGGGATTGGGCTGGCGCTTTCGGGAATCATCGGCGGGCTCCTGCTGGAGAATGGCAGCATCCAG
>DATKOS010000233.1:0-9064 GCA_035524535.1 Bryobacteraceae bacterium | reverse complement strand
CGGCGATGGTCTTCTGCCAGTTGCTGCCGCTCATGTCGATGACGACACCATTGGCAAGGTCGTACTCGCCCTGGTCCTTCGCCTGTTTCTGCTTCGCCGCCGGCTGGCCGGCCGGAGCAGCCTGCGCGCTGGCGACTCCCGCACTCCCGACGATGAGAACGGCGCTCAACGCGGCCGTCGCCGCGATACCGGCCGACAATTTAATAAGACTGTGCACTTGCGCCTCCTGCCTTTTCCTTAGGTATGGTCCGCTTCCTCTGAACCACGGCGTAGTCAGCGGCCCCGTGCGAACCCCGGGCCGCCTGAGCGGAGTATAACCGAATCGATTTTTGGGCGCAACGTGGCCGCCCCATGCCAGTTTGACACCGCTTTACTTCGCTTGGTTCCGAACCACAAATCATAACAGATCGGCGGTATGCTGGAAGACTCTTTGCCCATGAGAATCCTTGATTTGGGCGTAATATTGGCCTATCTGGCGGGCATCACCTGGTTCGGCGCCCATTTTCGCCGCAGCCAGAGAAACCTGCGCGACTATTTTCTCGGGGGCCGCACCGCCCCATGGTGGGCAATCGCCCTATCCATCGTCTCGGCCGAGACCAGCACCCTGACCATCATCAGCACTCCGGCGCTGGGCTTCGGGGGCAACCTGGAATTTCTACAACTGGTTCTCGGATACCTCCTGGCGCGCCTTGTCATATCCGTCCTCTTCCTGCCCCACTACTTTCGCGGTGAGATGTACACCGCCTACGAACTGATGCGGCGCCGGTTCGGCGAGGGCATCCGCAAGCTGACTGCTTCTATCTTCCTGGTGACGCGAACCTTGGCCGAAGGCGTCCGGGTCGCCGCCGTGGCTATTGTCGTGTCCGTCGCGCTCGGCGTGGGTCAGACGGCCGCCATTGTCCTGATCGTGGCGCTGACCTTGTTCTACACGTTTGAGGGCGGCATGACCGCCGTTATCTGGACTGACGTGATCCAAATGTGCCTGTACATCTTCGGGGCGGCCTTCAGTTTCGGAATGATTCTGCACCAGATTCCCGGCGGCTGGGCGCACGTGGCGGCCGTGGCCGCCGGAGCCCACAAGCTCTCCGTATTCGATTTTCGCTTCGCCCCCAGCCTGGAGTTCTTCACCCGGAAGTATTCCTTTTGGGCGGGAATCCTGGGCGGCTGCTTTCTCACCACCGCGAGCCATGGCACGGATCAGCTTATGGTTCAGCGGCTTCTTGCCGCCCGGAATGAACGCGAGAGCCGTACCGCGCTGCTGGCAAGCTGGGCTGTCATCTTCCTCCAGTTCACGCTCTTTCTGTTGATCGGCGTGAGTCTGTACGTACTTTATAGAGACCAGGGCATCGCCGCGCCGCGGAGGCTCGACAGTCTCTATCCGCTATTCCTGTGGAACCGCCTGCCGCCGGGCGCGGCCGGCCTTTCCGTGGCGGCCATCCTGGCTGCGGCCATGGCGAATCTGAGCGCGGCGCTGAATTCGCTGGCGTCCACCACCGTAGTGGATTTCCTGCCGGGCCGCGCGCGCCAAGATCCAGTTAAGCTGGCGCGGCTGGCCACGGCGGTATGGGCGGCCGCCATGCTGCCCATCGCCATTCGCGCCAGCCAATCGCAATCCGTGCTGGAAACCGGCCTCACCATCGCCGCCATTCCCTCCGGCATGCTGCTCGGCATCTTCCTCCTCGGCGTCCTGACGAAGAAGCCGCGCCAGGGGGCGGCGATTGCAGGCGCCTCGGCCGGCCTCTGCGTCATTCTTTTCGTATGGTGGAAAACGCCCATCGCCTTTACCTGGTACGTGCCCATCGGGACCACGGCGACGTTCGCGGCGGGGCTGGCGGCCGCGTGCTTCGAGGCGCCGCCGGCAGCCGAGCCTCCCGAGACGGCCGGAGTGAGACAGCCGGTGGGCGGGACGCCGCACCTCCCGTCGCGACGCGCAATGCCGGAAGAAGAATAGGATCATGCCGGATTCCAAAGCCATCGAACTGAAACGAGATCTCGGCCAGTGGGCGGCGGCGTCCATTGTGGTGGGCACCATGATCGGCAGTGGCATTTTCCTGGTGCCGAAGACCATGATCCAGGCCGTCGGCTCGGCGTGGATGGTGGCCGCCGTCTGGGTGGTGGGAGGGCTGCTTTCCCTGGCTGGAGCGCTGAGCTATGCCGAACTGGCGGCGGCGATTCCGGAAGCCGGCGGAGAGTACGCTTACCTGCGCGAGGCCTACGGTCCGCTGTGGGGCTTCTTGTATAGCTGGACGCAGCTCTGGGTGGCCAAGAGCGGCTCCATCGCGGCGCTGGCCACCGGCTTCTTCGTCTACCTGGCGAACTTCTTTCCGCTGCTGGACCGCGTCTGCTACACGGCCCCACTGCCGCTTGGGCCGCATGGTGGGCCGCTGGAGGTGCGCTACGGGCAGCTTTTCGCGATTGTCCTCATTCTGGCGCTGGGCGGACTGAACTACACCGGCGTGCGGGTGGGGGGCGGCATACAGGTCGCGGTCACCATCCTGAAGGTGGCGCTCATCGCGTTCGTGATTCTCGCGGGCCTCACCTATGGCCGCGCGGTAGCGGCCGCCTCCGGCGCGGGTCCGGCGGCGGCGCTGACATTTCAGGGTTTTATCGCCGCCCTGGTAGCGGCCCTATGGGCCTACGACGGCTGGAACAACGTGAGCATGGTCTCGTCCGAGGTGCGCGACCCCCAGCGCAACCTGCCGCGCGCCCTGATCTGGGGGACAGCCTCGGTGATCGGGATCTACCTGCTGGCGAACGCGGCCTATTTTCACGTGCTCTCCGCGGCGGAGGTAGGCGCCAGCCTGCGCGTGGCGGCGGAGATGATGCGGCGCGTTTTCGGCGAGTGGGGCGCGGCGGGAGTGTCCGTGGCGGCGATGATCAGCATTTTTGCCGCGTTGAACGGTTCGATTCTCTCCGGCGCGCGCGTCCCCTACGCCGCGGCGCGGGGAGGCTATTTCTTCGCCGCCATCGGCCGCGTGCAGCCGCACTTCCGGACGCCGGGAGTTTCCATCCTGGCCCTGTGCGGATGGGCCGCGGTCTTGACGCTTTCGGGAAAGTACGACGACCTCTTTAATCTCGTGATCTTCGCCAGCTGGATCCTCTACGGGATGACGGCGGCGGCCGTATTCGTGCTGCGCCGCCAGCGCCCCGATCTGCCCCGCCCCTACCGCACCATGGGATACCCGGCGGTTCCAGCCCTCTTCGTCTTCGCCGCGGCGGTCTTGATCGTGACCACGGCGGTGGAGCGCCCGCGCGAATCGGCCATGGGAATTGCCCTGATTGCCGCCGGACTTCCCTTTTATTTTTATTGGAAAAAAAGGCGAATTGCGTAGCCGTGGACCATGCGTACTAGTTCGTCTAAAATGGAAATCGCATCTTGAAATTATTGATTTTTAGGGGGATAATTAAATAAAGAAAAGCGAGGCGCATAAGGAAATAATTTTGCGGCGTTTCGCTCAAGACCGGGAGCTCTTAAGCGATGGATGTCAGCAAGATCCTGGCGGAACTGAAATCCGAGAGGCAGCAGATCGAAGAGGCTATCGTCAGCCTGGAACGCCTGGCGCTGGGACGCGGGAAGCGTAGGGGAAGGCCGCCCGCATGGATGTCGTCGGCGCCCCCGGCCGCGACCGCTCCGCGACGCCGCGGAAGGCCGCCCGGGAGCAAGAACAAGAACACCGCCGCGGCCACGGCGCTGCCGATCAGGACCGAAGCCGTAGCTTAGCGGACGTCTGCCTGGCGCGGTTCGCTCCGCGTTCGAGTCAAGACGCCGCGCGAACCGAACGCCTGCCCCGGCTCACCGGGTTACTTCTTTTCCGGGGAAGCGGTTCCGGACGCCTTGCGGGCGCCACTCTTCTTCACCGCGGAATCCTTGATTCCGAGCAAGTCCATCACCTTGGCGCGAATGTTCGCCGCCATGCGGTCCTGCTCCAGGAACGGCTCGTATCCTTCGTACTGCGCCTGAATCACTCCCTGACGGTCGATGAATGCGATCAGGGGCATCTTCGGCCCCACCATCGGCGGATGCTGCATGAAGTCGAGGACGGGGCGCAGCGGGCTGTACCCAACCGGGAATGGCGGCTGGAATTGCTTGAGGAATCCCGGCACATCGGCCTTGGCGGTGTCTTCCACGGCGGAGGCCAGCGCCTGGAATCCGCGCGGGCCGAACTCGCCTTGCAGCCCCGAAAGGCATTTCACCGCCGCCTGGCAGTGCGGGCACGTGGTCAGGATGAACGCCAGCGCAACCACCTTACCTTGGAACTGCGCAAGCGAGACCTGCTTGCCATCCGTGAGCGCAATGGTGAAGCTGGGGGCCTTGCGCGGAATGTTCGCGGCGGCGAGCGAAGCGGCGAGGGCGATTAAGAGAGCGGCGCAGGCCGCGAGCTTTCTGACGGGAAAGCGATTCATAGGCGAGTTCACTTGCCGGGCGGCAGTCCCTCCACGCTGGTTACTATAGCTCCGTTGCGCCGTAACTCGAAGCGGCCGTCATCGCCCGTTCCGGCGGCGGCATCCGCGGTGTCTTCCGTCAGCGTCATGGTTTGCCATTTCTTGCGCAAGGCCTGCTTGTAGAAATCGAAGTAGCGGCTGGCCATCTCCTCACTGTCCCATTCCACCGAATAGAACAGCACATCCCGGCCGGCCTTCTTATTCTCGCGAATTTCGAAATCGGATCCGCGCCAATGCGGCGCGATCTCGGCCGCCTCGCTCTTGCCCGCGTATTGTTCCATCAGGATGGCGTAGTCGTCCTCCCCCATCGTGCCGCTCACCAGCCCCTTGTATCCCCGTGGCAGCGCCTCCTTGGGCAGCGCCGGCTTGGTGGGCTGCACGGAATTGAAGTAGGCGTCCGGATGCAGAATCTGCTGGGTCGAAGCGGGCGGGTGCAGAAACGGCTGGGCAAAGGCCTGCTCGCCGTCCCGCTGCACCAGCGCATTCTGGAACAGCATGCCCTTGGTATAGGGAAACATCAGGGAGAGGCGCACGTAAAGCGGGGAGCGGTCCAGGACCGGGTACTGCCCGTCCGCTCCGGCGTTGGGAGAACTCATCATCGCGACCAGATCCGGAGAGTCCTTAAGGGTCCGCCCCATGCGGCGCGCAATGTATTCGGACATGAGCCAGGTGGCCTGCCCTTCCATTACTGCCATGCGGGCGTTGGCCTCGTCATCGTTGTCGTTGCCCTTGCGAATGTACTTGGCGAGGTGAAAATGCTGGTCCGCAAGCGCGTGCGAAAGTTCATGCGCCAGCACCGGCTCCTGGTTATCCGAGGGAGTGGATTCGATGATGAAGAGTTTGCGGCGGTTGTAATCGTAGTAGGCGGCCGCCTGCTCGGTGAGCAGATCGATGGTGGCCTTGGCCAGGTCGAAGTCCTTCGGGATGAACCCGAACTTGCGCAGAACCAATTCCTGCGCGCGCAGTTCTTCCGGGCTGGCCCCATCCTTGAGGCGCTTCTTGAGGAACTCGTTGACCTTCTCCTTGCTGATGAAATCGCAAGGCACCGGGTGCAGGAGGGAGAGCCCGGAGATCTTGGTCAGTTCCTCGGCGATTGTTCCAGCTTCGCCGCAGACGGACTTCGCGTCCTGGCTGCCCTGCGCCGTGGCGGAAGCGGCAAACCAGAAGATCGCCGCCAGGGCAGCGGCCGGAACGGTTGTACGCATGCTCTCTTCCAGCATAATGCGCGCTACAATGAAGGATCAAACGCATTTCCAACGCAGGAGATTCCCTTTGGCGGACGACAAGCTCTATAAGGCCGAGTATGCCGGCAGCGGTACCTTTATTATCACCAAGCCGAAACGGAAGAAGACCAAGGCCCGGCAGACCAAGCTGAAGAACCCCGGACGCGGCTCGCGCAAGTAAGCGCGCGAAGCGCCCGCGCTCGCGCGCCACGGCGCGGCCGGACGCCGGGGAAAGCGTTACGCCAGGTAATCCGGCACGCCCGCTCCGGGGTAGACGTGTTCCGTCTTGCGCCACACCAGGGCCCGGCGCGTGAAGCGGGCGCCGGCGAACTGCAAGAGGGCCGCGACGGTAGCGGCGCAATTCACGGCATTCGCCCACGGCATGCGCAGCGGCGCGCCCAGGGCGAAACGCCACCCGTAGACGCGCGCCGTCCAGCGCATCTTCATGGCCACCTGCAAAGCGGAACTCGAGAGCGCCACGGAGTAAGCCGCCGCCAGACCGGCGGGAATTCGCGCGCCCAATTCCCACGGACGGCCTGCGGCGGCGGCCGCCAGGTAACTCCAGCAGCCGTACAAGAACAGCAGGTTGGCCGCGGGAGTGAGCAGATTTCCGGCCAGGCCCTTGCGGTCGCGCCATAGCCAGTAGCGCTGGCGCCATTCCGTGCCCCAGCCGTGGCGCTCCCATCCCTGAAGCGCTATCCCCGCCACCCAGCGGCTGCGCTGCCGCACCGCCGCCCGGAAGGTGTGCGGAAAGTACTCGCGTGTGGCCACGGGACCGGCGGATTCCATGCGGATGGGCAGGAATACCTGGCGGCAGCCCATCTGGTGCAAGCAGAGTCCCGCCTCATAGTCCTCTGTGAGACTTTCCGGGTTGAAGATCAGTCCGCCGCGCTCGCGCCCCAGGCGCTCCAGCGCCTCGCGCGCGAAGCCCGTGCCCACGCCGCACGAAGGCAGAAATCCACGCAGGCGCTGGCGCACGGGGATGTCCTTCGACTGGGTTTCCGCAAACTCGTCGCAGTAATTACCGTAGGTGAACTCGCGCCACCCGCGCGGCAGCGGCAGCACTGGCACTTGCACCATTTCGTACTCCCGCGAGAGATAGTTGACCAGACGGAGCGATTCGCCGTGGATCAGGTCCTCGGCGTCGTGCATCATGACGACTTCGAAGCGGAAACCGTGTGCGGCTTCGTACTCGGACATGCGGCGATAAGCCTGGTTGAGGCAGTCGCCCTTGGAAGTGGGCCCCTCGCGCGAGCACATCGCGATGTGCAGGCGTGGATGGCGCTGCGCCACGCGGTAGACGGCCTCCAGCGTCTCCGCGTCGTTGGGATAGACGCCGGCGAAAATCTCATACGCGCCGTAGCGCACCGCCGCCAGGTTGCGTTCGAGCATGCGCTCGATCACGCCCGCCTCCTTCCACAAGGGGACAAGAATGGCGATACGGCGTTCAGGAGCGGCGTCCAAGTCGCTCGCCGAGGGCCACGCAAATCCCTTCTGCCGGGAGATGACAAAAGCAGCGCTTATGAATAGGTCGTCCAGCCCGCTTGGCAGAATCCAGGCCGCCAACGGAGCCAGACAGGCCGCCGCCCAACTATCAAGCCACAAGATTTTGGAGTGCTAGAGATAGTCAGTGCCCGCGGCCGGAGGAAGTTCTCAAGAATATGAGAAAGGGGAGATTGGCAGTATGGAAGGTCCTATTGACTTCTTACGCGTCTTCGGATACAAATCGGCGCAGGGAGGTCAGCCATGGATGACTTTCGGTTGGACCCCATCGGCGCCGCGGATTCCTACAGGGATCGCCAGACGCCCAACGGGCCCGCCCGCCGGAAGCCCCGCCCGCCGAAGCCGGAAGAACAAGATCCGGACGAGTTCGTGCTTGCCGGCGCCGGCGACGCGGAAGATGCCGGCGGGGTCACCGACTACTACTCGCCCTCGGACAACGGCGTGGAGCCGGAGTAAGCGAACCTATTGGCGCGGGCCATTCCCGCCGGCAATAGCTAGCGGCCAGGCGCCGCTTGCTCCCGAAGGTTCGTCCCAAAAAGGCGGCGTGTCTATTTCTTCTCGTCGATCTCGAAGATCCCGCCGTCGATTTCCTCAATCGTGATGACGAACCGCTTCCGCTGGTCCAAGGCGGCCGCCGGCGTTTGGAATGTGGCCGCGATCATCCGGTCCAGACTGCCGCGCTCCGGTATCCGGTCTCGATACACCAAAGACTTGTTGTACTTGGGGCCAAGCAGCGGAATCGCGTCGAATACGCGCTTGGCGTCCGGTTCGGAGATGGTCTTACCGGCGGTGCGGACGCCATTCTGGTCCTCCTCATAAACCGTCACGTTGCGGACCACCGCCGGAACGTCCGACACGTCCATGGCCCGGAAATCCAGCACGGCGATCGCATACGTGTCCGTGATTGGCGCGGTCCGCACTTTCAGCACTTGCCCCGTCATCTCCAAACGCGCCCCGCGCTGCATGAAGACGACGATGCCCACCACCGCCAGCAGGCCAAGCACGCCCGCCCCGACCCACTTCAGCACGTTCTCATTCATGAGGAACACCTCGCACGGTGGCGTTGCGCCACTGAAGCGATTGTAATGGATAGCATGCAAACGGGAAATGCGAAAGATCGAATGGAACTGCGCGAGGGAGATATCACCCGCGTGGCGGCGGACGCCATTGTGAATGCCGCCAACTCGGCCCTGGCGGGCGGCGGCGGCGTGGATGGCGCCATTCATCGCGCGGGCGGACCGGAGATCATGCGGGAACTCGATCTCATTCGCGCCCGCGAGCGCGGCTGCCCCACCGGCAGCGCTGTTGTCACCGGCGCCGGGAACTTGTCCGCCAAATTTGTCTTCCACGCGGTCGGCCCGGTCTATCGGGACGGAAAGCACGGCGAACCCGAGTTGCTGGCCTCCTGCTATCGGAAGTGCCTGGAACTCGCCGCCGGGCGAGGCGTTCGCACCATCGCATTTCCCGCCATCAGCGCTGGGGTCTACGGGTATCCCTTGCGCGAAGCCGCGGCCGTTGCGCTGGGCGAAGTGGCCGCGGGACTTCGCCGGCCGGATTCGCGGATCGACAAAGTCATCTTCGTCTTATTCGGAAGCGCGGCCTACAAAGCCTACGCGGAGGCATGGCAGCGCTTCTGAGCTTCCAGCCGATTGAGCCAGCAAACCTTGCGGTTCCAATCCGCGCGAACCTTGGAATCCCACGTGCTCCACGAACGACGATACACTGACTAGTTGTAGAGTAATTCACCAGTTTGGCTTCTTTTTACCCAAACAAATGGGTGTAATCACGCAGGGTGCTAGCTGCGCCACGTCCCAATCGAGGTATTGATGAGTTCCATCGCCATCCCGCCGCTTCACCGCGCCGTTGATTTCTACGCGGCGCCCCTAGGGAAGAAG
>DATKOS010000232.1:0-6399 GCA_035524535.1 Bryobacteraceae bacterium | reverse complement strand
GCCCGAAGAACGCCCAACAAACCCTCCAGAAGGCCCCGGGAACCGCTCTCCACGAGGAGCATGGCCGTGGGCTCGGGATGGCGTCCGGTAAGGAAGTAGCGCACTATTCCGACTATAGCGGAGTGCTAGCCTGAGAGAGTCGACCGCGAATGCTTGAGAACCTCTTGACGGAGCAGGTAAACCCCGCCTCGGCCGGCATTGACGCGCTGGATACCGAGGCGATGCTGCGCGTGGTCAACGCGGAGGACCGGCTGGTGGCGGAAGCCGTGGCGCGCGAGATTCCGGCCATTGCGCGCGCGGTGGAGGCGATTGTGGCGCGGCTGCGGGCGGGCGGGCGCCTCTTCTACATCGGGGCGGGGACCAGCGGACGGCTGGGCGTGCTGGACGCTTCGGAATGCCCGCCAACGTTCGGCGTTTCGCCGGAGCTGGTGCAGGGCATCATCGCGGGCGGCGAGGGCGCGCTTCGCCGGAGCACGGAGGGAAGCGAGGACGATCCGGCGGCAGGGGCGCGCGACCTGGCGGAGCGAGGCTTTGGCGCGGGAGACGCGCTGGTGGGCATTGCCGCGAGCGGGCGAACGCCGTACGTGCTGGGCGCGGTGGCCGAGGCAAACCGGCTGGGCGCGGCGACCATAGGGTTGAGCTGCACGCCGGATTCCGAGCTGGCGCGCGCGGCGACCATGGCGATCACGCCGCTGGTGGGGCCGGAGGTGATCACGGGCTCGACGCGGCTGAAGGCCGGAACCGCGCAGAAGCTGGTACTGAACATGCTCTCCACCGGGGTGTTCATCCGAATGGGCTATGTCTACGGCAACCTGATGGTGAATGTACAGCCGACCAACGCCAAGCTGGCGGACCGGGCCAGGCGCATTGTGGCGCGGGCGGCGGGCGTGCCGCATGGACGCGCGGCGGAGCTTCTGGAAGCTGCTGAAGGGAATGTGCGATGCGCCATCTTGATGGCCGGCGGGATGGAGCGCGATGAGGCGCGGCGGCGGCTGGAGCGGGCAGGCGGGCGATTGTCCGAAGCCCTGCGGCGGGGCTGACACGAAAATGCGCAGGCAGACACACGGATAAGCAAGACTTCTCTTAGACAATGGATAAATTCGTAATTACCGGAGGGACCCCGCTGCGGGGAGAAATTCCCACCAGCGGCTCGAAGAATGCGGCGCTGCCGGCGCTGGCGGCGGCGCTGCTGACGGCGGAGCCTGTCACGCTGCGGCGGATTCCGCGCGTACGCGACATCCGCACCATGCAGCGGCTGCTGGTGGACATCGGGTCCAAGGTGGAAACCGAGGGCGAGACGGTGCGGCTGGAGACGCCGCGGATCGTCTCGCCGGAAGCGCCTTACGAGCTGGTAAAGACCATGCGGGCATCCAGCCTGGCGCTTGGCCCGCTGGTGGCGCGGTGCGGGAGGGCGCGCGTTTCGCTCCCCGGGGGGTGCGCCATCGGCGCGCGGCCCATCAATCTGCACATCTTCGGACTGGAGCGGCTGGGAGCGCGCATTGAGCAAGCGCACGGCTACATCGAAGCCGTGGCGCCGGAAGGGCTGCGGGGCGCGGTGATCCACTTTGACCGCGTCACGGTGACGGGCACGGAAGACCTGATGATGGCGGCCACGCTTGCCGAGGGCGAGACCGTTCTGCGCAACGCCGCGCGCGAACCGGAGGTGGCGGACCTGGCGGCGCTGCTGACGGCCATGGGCGCGAAGATCGAAGGCGCGGGGACGGCCACCATCCGCATTCAAGGGGTAAAGGAGCTGGGCGGCGCGGAGCATGAGATCATTCCCGACCGCATAGAGGCGGGCACGTTCCTGATCGCGGGCGCGATCACCGGCGGCGACGTGACGGTGACCGGCTGCGCGCCGGATCACGTGGATGCGCTGGTGGCCAAGCTGCAGCAGGCCGGCGTCGAGGTGACGCAGCCGGACGCATCCACCCTGCGGGCCTGCGGCGCGGCGCGCCTACGCTCCGTGGACATGGCCACGGCGGAATACCCCGGCTTCGCGACGGATCTGCAGGCGCAGTACATGGCGCTGATGACGCAAGCCGAAGGCATCGCCATTATTGTGGAGACCATTTTTGAGAACCGCTTCATGCACGCGCAGGAGCTTGCGCGCATGGGAGCGAACATCCGGCTGGACGGCAAACAGGCCATGGTGGCGGGGCCGAGGCAGCTCACCGGGGCCGGCGTGATCGCTTCGGACTTGCGGGCGAGTGCGTCGCTGGTGCTGGGCGCGTTGGCCGCGCGCGGGGAAACCGTGATCGACCGGGTTTACCACATCGATCGCGGCTATGAGAAAATCGAGGCGAAACTCGCCCAGGCGGGCGCTCGAATTCGAAGAGTGGAGTGACGTTGCGATGACCCACAGTCCGGGATTTCTCAAATTGGTGAACGACGCCAAGGCGCGCATCGAACAGATTGACATCAACGAGTACATGGCCATGCGCGCGGCGGGCGAGGATCATATTCTGATCGACACACGCGAGGACAGCGAGTGGGCCGCGGGCCATGTTGCGGGCGCGGTGCACCTGAGCAAGGGCGTGATTGAGCGCGACATCGAGAAGAAGGCGCCGGACAAATCGGCGACGCTGGTGCTCTACTGCGGCGGCGGATTCCGTTCGGCGCTGGCGGCGGAGAACTTGCAGAAGATGGGGTACGCCAACGTCATTTCGCTGGACGGCGGATGGCGGGCGCTGAAGGAATCCGGAGCCCCGCTGGAGAAGTAAGAGGCCTGGGCTAGGAGCGGCTATCGAGTCCGATCCGGCGAGCAGCGCCGCGCAACGCTCGATCAGAGGTTAGCAAGCCAAGGCCCGCCACGGCGGCCGACGCAAGGATGTGCAGGTCCACCCATCCGGGGCCGCGTTCCCAGAGGCCGTGGGATTCGAGCAAATGAAGCACCTCGGCTTCCCGCGCGAGCGGCGCCGGCGGCGGAAGTTCGAGAGCTTTGAGGGTGCGGTCGCGATTCTTGAGGTTGCCGGCGGCGATCTCGCCGAGAACGAAGGGGTGCAGGGCAATTTCGCCGTCTTCGAGCAATCGCGTCAGTGTGGCAGGCCTCCGAATTAGTTCGCCACGGCGATGTAGAGCGTTTGGGTGCTGGGGCCGGAATTTCCCAGGCTGAAACTCAGGGAGGTGACGTTGCTGGCGGGCACCTCCGGCACCACCACGTCTAACTCATAGAGACCCACCTGGCCCAGGGCCAGCCCCGCGTAGGTGAGGTCCGCCAGAGTGCCGTTGATGCCTCCGAACGCCAGGCTGAGCGTGGTTTCCAGGGTATTCGGCTGGGTGATCACTTGCCCATCGGCGAAGGTATTGCATCCCGACGTCGAGGTGATGCACACCGGCCCGAAGCCGGTGCCGTAAAGGACAATCACGTCCCCCGGCTGCGCCGGGCGCGCGGGGATGCCGGCGAAATCGCCAGTGAGCGCGGCGCCGGGTGGAAGCACCAGGCCGGAGCCGTCCTTAAAAAGGGCCCCCACATATTGCTTGCCGCCGAACTTCAACTCCGGCGGCGCCCATAGCGCCGGCGATGTTTGCGCCACGTTGATGACGTAGCCGTTGCTGGTGGAGGTGAATCCGAAATTGCCGTTGCTGCCGGTAGCGGTGAAGACGTAGATGGTCTGCGGCCCGGTCAACAACTCCATGGGCAGCAGGGCGTTGATCTGCGTGGGGCTCACGTAGGTGAGGTTCGCCGAGAAGCCGCCCACGCTCACGGATACGCCGTTCAAATTGGTAGGGGCCTTGGCGCCCTGGTAATTCCACGCCGTGGCGGTATTGGTGAGGTCGCAGCCGTAGATTTCCATCCACGAGCCCGGGGCCAGGGTGTTGAGCGCGCCAAAATCGCCGGCGCTCACGGCGCCGAGGATGAAGGCCGAACTGCAACTGGTGGGCGTGATCATGCGGATCACGTTGTTCTGGGTATCGGCGACGTAGATCTTGCCCGCCGTATCCACGGCGATGCCGGTGGGGAAGCCGAAGGTGGCGCTGAGGGCCGGGCCGCCGTCGCCGGAGAACCCGGAGACGCCGCTTCCGGCGATGGTGGTGATGATGCCCGTGGAAATGTTGATCTCGCGCACGCGCTGGTTATAGCTGTCGGTGAAAAAAATGTTGCCGGCCGCATCGAGCGCGAGTCCGAAGGGGCGGTTCAGTTGGGCGTTGACCGCCGGGCCGCCGTCGCCGGAAAAGCCGCCATCGCCGCCGGGCGGACTGCTGCCGGCAATGGTAGTGATAATGGCCGGACAATTCCCCGTGGTGGCGTTACAAGGCGAAAGGAAGGTCACCTTGCGGATGCGGTTGTTCATGGTGTCGGTAAAGTAGAGATTGCCCGCCGAATCCGCCACCACGCCTTGCGGCGTGTTCAACTGCGCGTAGGTGGCCAGGCCGCCGTCTCCCAAAAACCCTTGCACCGGAGAGCCCGCCACGGTGGAGATGTAGCCGGTTGGGTTGATCATGCGGATGCGGTTGTTGCCGGAATCCGCGATATAGAGGTTGCCGTTCTTGGCGAGGGAGATGCCGCAGGGATGCGCCAGAAGCGCCGCCGGCGGGCCGGTCTGGACGCCGATTCCGCCATCGCCGCCGAAGCCGTAAGCGCCGGTGCCGGCGACGGTTACGATTTCATTGGCCGAGGCGGGAATCACCTTGCGGACGACGTTCTGGTAATCGGCGATGTAGAACGGCCCGGAAGGGTCCACCACCACGCCGCAGGGAGCGTCCAGCGCGGCGTTAATGGCCGCGGCGCCGTCGCCGGAATAGCCGGTAACACCGTCTCCGGCCACCGTATTGATGGTTCCAGCCACGGGCACCTGGCGGACGCGGTTGTTCACCTGGTCGGCGATGTAGAGGGTGTTGGCGTTATCGAGCGCCACGCCGATGGGGGCGTTCAGCTTGGCCTGTGTGGCCGGGCCGCCGTCGCCCGAAAAGCCGTTGTTCTTTGGATTGTTCACCGGCCCGGTGCCGGCAACCGTGGTGATGACGTAGCCGGGCGTCTGCGCGCACAGAGATGGCGCGAGGGCCAGCAAAGCGCCGCCCAGGCACGCCAAAATCGCCCATCGCCCGCCGCCGGCCCAAACCGCGGCGGATTTTCCCAAATCCCGCTTCAATCCGTAGACCCCCAAAGTTCTTGCGAATGCGGCCGCCCGAAGGGAAACCGCCCAAGAAGAAACGATAGCATTATGGGGCGCCCCCGCGTACGCGCGGCTATGACCCGGGGCGCCCCGCCGCTCTCGCGACCCATGGTCTAGGCAAGCCAAATGCCCTTTGCAATCTGCTAATATTATGTAGCGATTAGGCTAAGATCGGGCGCTCGAAACCGGGCGCTCGAAGACACACTGTGTATATGTTTGGCTCTCTTGCGGCGTTCCTGCTGGTGGCTCCCTCGGCGACCGACCGGCTGATGCGCAGCATGTTCGACGATACATTCTCCGGGATCCATCAGATGGCTTGGTTCGACTGGGCCATGCTGATCCCCTACTTCGCCGTTCTGATTATCCTCTCGGTCTACGGCCTCCACCGCTACGACATCATCCGCACGTATTTCAAGCACCGCAAGAAGGCCACGGGCGACCCGTTGAAGCATTTCGAGACGCTGCCGCCGGTGACCATTCAGCTTCCGCTCTACAACGAGCGGTACGTGGTGGAGCGGCTGATCGACGAAGTGACCAAGGTCGAGTATCCCAAGGAGCTCCTGCAGATCCAGGTGCTGGACGATTCCACCGACGATACCGCGCCCTTCGCCGAGGCGCTTGTGGAACGCTACCGGGCGCTGGGCTATCCGATCGAATACCATCACCGCACCAACCGCCACGGCTTCAAGGCCGGGGCGCTGCAGGCCGGGTTGGAGACGGCGACTGGCGAGTTCGTGGCGGTGTTCGATGCCGATTTCTGCCCGCCGGCCGACTTCCTGATGCGGACGGTACACTACTTCGCCGATCCGGCGGTGGGCGTGGTGCAGACGCGCTGGAGCTACCTGAACCGCGACTACAACTTCCTGACGGAAGTGGAGTCCATGCTGCTGGACGGGCACTTCATCCTGGAGCACGGGGCGCGGTCGCGGGCGGGGTACTTCTTCAATTTCAACGGCACCGCGGGCATCCTGCGCAAAAACATGATCGCCGACGCGGGCGGCTGGCAGCACGATACGCTGACCGAGGATTCCGACCTGAGCTACCGGGCGCAGCTCAAGGGCTGGCGGTTCGTATATCTGCCGGGCCTGGACTGCCCCTCGGAGCTGCCGGTGGAGATGCACGGGTTCCAGGTGCAGCAATCGCGCTGGGCGAAGGGCCTCACGCAGACGGCGCTGAAGCTGCTGCCTTCCATTCTCAAGGCCAAACTTCCTTTCCGGGTAAAGGCCGAAGCCTTCATGCACCTCACGCCCAATATCTCTTACCCGCTCATGATCGTGGTCTC
>DATKOS010000231.1:0-2996 GCA_035524535.1 Bryobacteraceae bacterium | reverse complement strand
TGCTGATTGAGGAAACGCTGCCCATCGAGCGCGAACTTTACCTCGGCATCGTGCTGGACCGCGCGCAGGGATTGCCGGTATTCATGGCATCCGCCGCGGGCGGCATGGAAATCGAAGAGGTGGCCGCCAAGACTCCCGAAGCCATCCTCAAGGAGGCGTTCGATCCGGGGCTCGGCCTCGCGCCGTTCCAGGCGCGTAAGCTGGCGTTCGGCATCGGCATCCCGGCGGCCGCCGTTGCCGCTGCCGCGGCGGCCATGATGGCCCTGGCCAAGGCCTACGCCGCCACGGACGCGTCGCTCGCTGAAATCAACCCGTTCATTCTGACCGCCGGCGGCAAGGTCTACGCGCTGGACGCCAAGATCAACTTCGACGACAATGCCCTGCACCGCCACAAGGACCTGCTGGACCTGCGCGATCTCAACGAAGAGGACCCGCTCGAAGTGGACGCTTCTCGCTACGGCCTGAACTACATCAAGCTCGATGGTTCGGTCGGCTGCATGGTGAACGGCGCGGGCCTAGCCATGGCCACCATGGACATCATCAAGTACTGCGGCGGCAGCCCCGCGAACTTTCTGGATGTGGGCGGCGGCGCCAGCGCCGAGCAGGTGAAGCAGGCGTTCCGCATCCTGCTTTCAGACAAGAACGTGAAGGCCGTCCTGATCAACATTTTCGGCGGCATCCTGCGCTGTGACACGCTGGCCACGGGCGTGGTGGCGGCGGCGCGCGACCTTAACATTCAGGCGCCCATCGTGGTGCGCATGGAAGGCACAAACGTGGAACTCGGCCGCAAGATCCTGCTGGAATCCGGCTTGAATTTCACCGTGGGCTTGAACATGCGCGACGCGGCGGAAAAGGTAGTAAAGCTGGCGGCCTGACGTGACAGGCTCGGAATTCCGATCCTTGTCCCGGAAGAGAACGTGAACTAGGGAACCGAATGAGCGTACTCGTCGACAAGAACACTCGCCTGATCGTCCAGGGATTCACCGGCAAAGAGGGAACCTTTCACGCCCAGCAGGCCATCGCCTATGGCACGGCCGTGGTGGGCGGCGTTTCGCCAGGCAAGGGCGGATCGAAGCACCTGGACCTGCCCGTGTTTAACACCGTGGCCGACGCCGTGAAGGCGACCGGCGCGAACGCCACCGTCATTTTTGTGCCGCCGCCTTTCGCCGCGGATGCCATCATGGAGGCAGCCGACTCGGAAATTCCGCTGGCTGTCTGCATCACCGAAGGCATTCCGGCGCTTGATATGGTGCGGGTTTGGCGCTTTCTGAACGGGCGCTCCACGCGGCTGATCGGTCCCAACTGCCCAGGCATTATTTCCCCCGGCAAGTGCAAGATCGGCATCATGCCCGGCGCCATCCACAAAGAAGGCCCGGTGGGCGTGGTCTCGCGCTCCGGCACGCTGACTTATGAGGCAGTCGGCCAGTTGAGCAGCCTGGGCATAGGACAATCCACGTGCATCGGCATTGGCGGCGACCCCATTATTGGAACGAATTTCGTGGACGCATTGACGCTCTTCAACGCCGACCCGGAGACCGAGGCCATCGTAATGATCGGCGAAATCGGCGGCAACGCCGAGGAAACCGCGGCGGCCTACGTAAAGGCCCACGTGAAGAAGCCCGTCATCGGATTTGTGGCAGGCCAGACCGCGCCGCCAGGACGCCGCATGGGCCACGCCGGCGCCATCATCGCGGGCGGTTCCGGAAAGGCCTCCGACAAGATCAAAGCCATGCAGGAAGCCGGAATCGCGGTGTGCAGTTCTCCAGCAGAAATCGGAGAAATGGTGCAGAAGCGCCTGTAGGGTAGGCATCTTCCGTCCTCCCCGCTGGAGTTGGGGCGGACCCCCTTCTCCGTGTCTGCCCGCACGTCACCCTGAGCCTGCCTTCTTTCCCTTAGTTCCCCGGTCTGGAAAGATGTAGGTCGGATTCCGGCGCCTGAAGCACGCGTGCGACAATAGGGGTTCACCCACATATCCTTAGAGGAGTTCCTTTCTTGAGCGTTGAAAGAACGTTTGCCATCATTAAGCCCGATGCCGTCGCCGAGGGCCACGCCGGCGAAATCCTGGCCACTGTTGAGAAGGCCGGTTTCAAGGTTTTGGCCATGCGCCTGACGCGCCTGACCGAGGCGCAGGCGCAAGGCTTTTACGCGGTACATAGCGCCAAGCCCTTCTTCGGCGGCCTTGTGAAGTTCATGACCGAGGGACCCATCTTCGTGATGGCCCTGGAGCGCGAAGGCGCAATCGCCAAGTGGCGTGAAACCATGGGCGCCACCAATCCGGCCAACGCGGCGGAGGGGACCATCCGCAAGCGCTTCGCCGCCAACGTGGAGCGCAATTGCGTGCACGGTTCCGATGCGCCGGAGACGGCGGCCGCAGAGCTGGGCTTTTTCTTCAGCGCTTCCGAGCTGTTATAAGGTAAGATCGTTTCCAAGCCGCGGAGCCATTGCGCGCCGCGAATCCGAGCCGCGAATGCAAGGGCGCGGCGGTAGTGAGGCCATGCTGTAGACCGATTCCGGGCTGGTCCGGGCGCTCCGCGAGGGAACGCGCTCCGGGCCCGGGTGTTTGCACCGAACCTTCGGGGGGGTTTAATGGGCATTGCTGTTGGATTCGTCGCGGAGACCGCGCCGGGAGAGCGGCGCGTGGCCATCACGCCGGGAGCGATCTCCGTCCTAAATAAGACCGGCATAGAGCTGACGATGGAGACCGGCGCGGGCGAGCGCGCCGGCTATCCGGATTCCGAGTACGCCGAAAAGGGTGTGAAGATCACGGGCCGTGCGGAGGTGTTCGCCGCAGCCGAGGTCCTCCTGCAAGTCCGCGCGCTCGGCGCCAACCCGGATATCGGTCCGGCGGATCTCCAGATGCTGCAGTCCGGCCAGGCGGTAATCGGCTTCGGGGAGCCCCTCACGGCGCTGGACGCCGCGCGCCAGCTTGCTTCCGCGGGCGTCAACTTCCTGTCCATGGAGCTGATGCCGCGCATCACGCGAGCGCAAAGCATGGA
>DATKOS010000230.1:0-4136 GCA_035524535.1 Bryobacteraceae bacterium | reverse complement strand
TCGAGTGCTGCCGCGCTCCCGTGCTCCCATCCGGATGAATGCGCCGGTGAGCCTGCGCCGCATCGCCGGACCCTGGCCCTTCCCGGAATGGCAGCCGGAAGATTCCCGCGCCATGATCGCGACGCGGCAGTTCACTTTTCTCCATCGCACCGTGCCGTGCAACGGCTCGATCCCCTGGGACGACCGGCGTCACGCCAAGCTGTGGCTCTACCATTTGAACTACTTTGATTACTTGAATGTCGACTTCGCCAATCCGGAGGAGGCTGCGGCGCTCGCGCCGGCTTCCGACATCATGCTCGACTGGTGCGCGCAAAATCCGCGCGGAGACGAAGTAGGTTGGGAGCCTTATCCGCTGTCGCTGCGCATCGTCAACTGGCTGAAGTTCCTGGCCCGGCACGAGGCTGCGCTCGAGGCCCTGGAAGACCCAAGCAAAGTCGAGACGCTGCTCCAGAGCCTGGGCGGCCAGGCGGCTACGCTCGAACGGCGCCTGGAAAAAGACCTGCTGGGAAACCACCTCGTCAAAAACCTCAAGGCGCTGCTCTTCGCCGGCGCTCTGCTCGCGACGCCGCACAGCGCGCGCTGGTGGGCCAAGGGAGAACGACTGCTGGCGGGCCAATTGGAGGAACAGATTCTCGCCGACGGCGGGCACTGCGAGCGCTCGCCCATGTACCACGCGCAGGTGCTCGAGGACCTGCTGGATATTCAAACCCTGTGCGCCGCCACGGGAAGGGAACTGGCGTGCACGGCGCTGCTGGCGCAAAAGACTCAAGCCATGGCGCACTTCCTGCGAGGGATTCTCCACCCCGACGGCGAGATTCCGCTTTTCAACGATTCGGCTCTGGGAGGAGCGCGCGCGCCTGCGGAATTGCTGGCACGGGATGAACTTTGTGGCACGGGCTTCCAGCCCGTGACTTCATGGGCTGGAAGCCCATGCCACGATTCGGTGACGATCTTCCCCGCGACCGGTTACGCCGTCACGCGCAGTCCCGCGAGGCAAAGCGCGCTGATCTTCGATTGCGGACCGCTGGGCCCCGATTGCCAACCCGGCCACGGCCATTGCGACGTGCTGAGCTATGAACTTTCCCTCGACGGCCAACGCGTGGTGGTGGACTCCGGCGTGAGCACCTATGACGCCGGGCCGGAGCGCCGCTACGAACGGTCCACCGCCGCGCACAACACGGTGCGCATCGACGGTGAGGAACAGGCGGAAGTCTGGGCGAGCTTCCGCGTGGGGCGGCGTCCCCAAGTGAGCCGGATCGAGAGCGGCCACCGGGATGGCATCCGCTATGTGAGCGGTGAACACGATGCCTATCGCCGCCTGGGCGTGACGCACGCCCGCACCATTGTTCTGTACCCGCCCGATACCTGGATCGTGGCCGACCACTTTCGGGGCCGCGGCGAACATCGCGTCGAGTCATACCTCCACTTCCATCCTTGCGTGCGCCTTGAGCCACATGAAGAGCCTGGAGTGTCGGGTGGGTACGGACGCCGGTGGGCGCTGGCCGTGGCGCATGGTCACTATGTTTTTGCCGCCTTCGGCCCCGGCCAATGCGAGTTGGAGCAGGGCTGGTACGCGGAGCGCTTCGGCGAGCGCCGGAGCTGCGCCGTGCTCCGCTGGACATGGCAGGGGAACATTCCCGCCGGGATGATTCATGCCTTCGCTCCGGCGGGAGTTTCAATGCCGCGCCTCGCTGCGCGCTGGCAGGAAAATTCGATCGAGATCGACGGCCGCATCATTCCGCTGCGCTGAGAAAAGAGGGCTCGCCTCATGCAGATCCTGTACATCTCGCAATATTACCCGCCGGAAGCATGCGCTCCGGCAGCGCGCGTGGAGGGCTTGACACGCGAGTGGGCGCGTTCCGGCGCGGAAGTGAAGGTGCTCACCGGGTTCCCCAATCACCCGGAAGGTGTCCTGCACGCAGGGTATCGGGAGGCTTGGCGGCGCGGGTTTGTGCGCGAGGATCGCGAGGGAGTGAAGGTCTACCGCACGTGGCTGTATCCCGCCGCCAATCGTAAGCTGTGGGGCCGCGGGGCCAATTACTTTTCGTTCGCGCTCTCCGCCGCCGCGGCGGGAATGGCAGTGGCGCCGCGCGACGGCGTGGTGATCGCCACGTCGCCGCAGATTCTGGTGGGGCTGTCGGGATGGGCCGTGGGAGCCTTGCGATTCCTGCCGTGGGTGTTCGAGGTGCGGGACCTGTGGCCGGAGTCGCTGGTGGGAGTGGGCCAGGCCGGCGCCGATTCGCTGCTCTACCGCAGCGTGGAGAAGGTTGCCAGGTTCCTGTACCGGCGCGCGACGCACATCGTGGTGGACGGGGAGTGGAAGCGTCGGCACCTGGTGCAACAAGGAGTCGATGCAGGAAAAATCTCCGTGATTCGCAACGGCGTCGAGGTTGATTTCTGCCCGCCGCCGGACTCGCCCGAAGCACAAAAGGCGCGCATCCAATTGCGAACCGAGCTGGGCCTGCGCGATGAGTTCGTCCTGCTTTACGCCGGGACGCTGGGCATGGCGCACGGGCTGGAGACGATCCTGCAGGCCGCCGAACGCCTGCGCGGGCGCGACGATATCGTGTTCCTGCTGATGGGCGCCGGGGCGGAGCGCGCGCCACTGGCCGAGCGGATTGGCCAATTGGGGCTCGGGAACGTGCGGCTTCTGGAGAAACAACCGCGCGAAATGATTCCGGCCTACCTGGCCACCGCGGACGCGTGCCTGGTGCCCTTGCGGAAGCAGGAAGTGTTCAAGAGCGCCATTCCCTCCAAGATGTTTGAGGCCATGGCCGCAGGGAAGCCGGTGGTCCTGGGCGTGGAAGGCGAGGCGGAGGAGATTCTGCGGGCGGGCAAAGCGGGATTGGCCATTCCCCCGGAGAATCCCGAGGCTATGGCAGAGGCCATCGTGAGCCTGCGCGGCGACCCGGCGCTCTGTCAGGCCCTGGGCCGAAACGGACGGCAGGCGGCGCTGGATAATTATTTGCGCCCGGCCCAAGCCGCCCGGTACCTGGACCTGCTCGGGGAACTGAACGCGCGCGGCAGGTTGCTGCCCGCCGTGGCGCCCGCCGTTCTGCCGGAGTGAACTTAACTTACCCAGGCGACAAAATATGAAACAACTTATACAGGATCTGCGCACGCACCGGATCGCGGTGGAGGAGGTTCCCGCTCCCGGGTGCCGGCCGGGCGGGGTGCTGGTGCGGAACGTGGCTTCCCTGATCAGTTCGGGCACGGAACGCGCTGCCGTGAAGTTGGGCAGCTCGAGCCTGTTGGGAAAGGCGCTGGAACGTCCTGACCTGGTGAAGAACCTGTTCCAGCGCATGCAGACGCAAGGCGTGGCGAGCGTGGTGGCCACGGTGCGCGCCAAGCTCGACCGCGCCGTGGCACTCGGTTACAGCGCGGCAGGGGAAGTTGTAGAGGTGGGAGAGGGAGCCGGGGAATTCCGCGTCGGCCAACGCGTGGCGTGCGCGGGAGTGGGTTACGCCAGCCACGCCGAACGCATCTGGGTACCGCGCAATCTGTGCGTGCCGGTTCGGGATGAGGTCGACTTCGATTCGGCGTGCTTCGTGGCTGTGGGTGCAATCGCTCTACAGGCGGTGCGCGTGGCGGAGGCGAAAATCGGCGAGCACGTGGCGGTGCTGGGCCTGGGATTGGTGGGCCTGGTCGCGGCACAGATCCTGAAGGCGGCGGGATGCACGGTTTGGGGATTCGATCCCGACCCGGACCGCGTGGCCGTGGCCAAAGAACTGGGCGTGGCGTTTGCCACCGCCGACTTCTTATCGATCTCCGAAGTGGATTTGCCCGAGGCAGGCGGGGCGGATGCAGTGATCATCACCGCGGCAACGAAATCCAACCAGCCGATTGTTTTGGCCGGGCAGATCGCGCGTGACCGGGCCGTGGTGGTGGTCGTGGGCGACGTGCGGGCGGATGTGCCGCGCGAGGATTACTACCGGAAAGAGTTGCAGGTGCGCTATTCACGCTCTTATGGCCCGGGCCGCTATGACCCGGCCTACGAAGAAAAAGGAGTCGATTACCCGCCGGGTTATGTGCGCTGGACTGAAAAGCGAAATATGCAGGCTTTCATGGAATTGCTGGCCGCCGGGAAGGTCGATGTCGCGCGCCTGGTCACCCATCGGTTTGATATCGCGAAAGCT
>DATKOS010000229.1:0-8847 GCA_035524535.1 Bryobacteraceae bacterium | reverse complement strand
CGCCTTATCGTTGATGGAATAAATGTCCGACGTCACTTCCAGCCCGCCCGGCCGCGTGTCGAGCACCGCCGGCCGCTCCGGCTGCGAGCGGATCGGGTCCAGGTCGTCGGTGTCCATGGGCGTCTTGGTGAAGTACGGCTCCCAGTCGCGCAGCGCCAGGTAATGTTCCTGGTCGTAATGGCCGGGATCGCCGCCGCCCTCGATCACCAGAAATCCGAACTGCCCGGTGAACGTGCCGCGATGCAAATCGTCCATGGACATCACGTGCGTGTGATACCAGCGCGTACCGGCGGGCTCCGCCTTGAAGGTATAGCTGCGGTTGCCGTGGGGCGGCACGGGCGGCGTGCCTTCTTCCTCCGAGCCATCCACGTCGGAAGGAATCAGCAGCCCGTGGAAATGGACATATTCCGGCACGTCCGTATCGTTGGTGACGTGCACGGTGACCTGCGCGCCTTCCTTCATGCGCAGCAGAGGGCCAGGGGAAGTTCCGTTGTAGCCGATGGTGCTGACGATGCGGTTGGGCGCGAGTTCCACGGTGACGGGCGCGATGCGGAGGTTGAAGTCGGTTTTGGCAACGTCCGGCGCGGCGGCGGGAGCGAGGAAGGACTGATGCTCCTGCGGGCCGGGGGCGAAGGCCAGGTCCGGACCACGGGAGCCGTGAAGCGCGGCGGGTGGAATGCAGAGATCGCCGGCGGCGGGCTGCCCCTCGTTGCGCTTGAAACGGCCGCCCGTGGCTACCAGCGCCGCCGTCTTGATGAAGTCACGCCGCTCCATGCATCGCCCCTCTGTGCGTCACCGACCATCCTACCGCAGCCGCCCGCCGCCTCCGTCTTCCGGCAGGTATCTTCCCGGCGCGCGCCGCCGCATCTTGCCCGCGGCGGCCTCCCCTTGCGCGCGGCCGCAACTTCCACCGCCCGCGCGCATCCGATCTGTTATTATTCAAGCAACGCTCAGAGGGCTTAAATAATGAAGAAGGTCCGCCTGGTTTTCGGCATTCTTCTGATGGTGTCTCTCGCCTTTGCGGCCTTCTCTCCGCAATTCGGACAAGGTTTCGGCCGCCGCTACGGGCGCCAGCAGGACTACTACTCCGGACAAAACGTACCCTCCGAATTCTACTGGACCCGCCTGCAATACAACTCCGGCTACGCCAGTGGCTCCAGCTACGGCTATGGCGGGGGCTTTGGCGGCTGGTCGCGCGATTATCCCAAGGCCGATAACGATTGCCTCATCGCGCTCCGCCGCATGACCCATATCAACTCTCCCTCCCCGCTGAATGTCGCCGATCTCGACAGCGATCATATCTACGACTACCCCTGGATCTACGCCGTCCAGGTGAACACTTGGTCTTTCACCCCGGAAGAGGCCAAGCGCCTCCACGACTACCTCCTCAAGGGCGGCTTCCTGATGGTCGACGATTTCCACGGCACCGACGATTGGGAGCACTTCATGGCCGGCATGCGGATGGTTCTTCCCGATCGTCCGGTGGAAGACCTTCCCGATGGCGATGAGATCTACCACTGCCTCTTTGATATCAACGAGAAGTTCCAGATCCCCAGCGAGATCTACGTCAATACCGGCCACACTTATGAGAAGGACGGCTACGTGCCCAAGTGGCGCGCCATCCGCGACGATCACGGCCGCATCATGGTGGCCATCTGCGCCAACATGCACCTGGGCGACGCCTGGGAATGGGCGGACAGCCCGCAGTATCCCGAGAAATTCTCGGATCTGGCGTTTCGCATTGTTCTGAACTACATCATGTACGCCATGACGCACTAGGACCCACTCCCCGGCATCTTCATGTTCGAGTTCCTGCTGAAGTACCCACGCTCCGTATATGAGCGCGGCCATTTCGTCTTGTTGGGCGCCTGGCCCAAGTGGGCCCTGGCGTTCGCCATTGTGACGGCGGCCGCGGCGCTGGCTGTCCTCATCCGCTCCCGCATGGCGCAGGCGGCCCCGCTGATGCGCGGATGGCGCGCTGCGGTGGTTTGGGCGCTGCAATCGCTGCTGGCCGCCGTGCTGCTCCTCCTGCTCTGGCAGCCCGCGATCATCGTTTCGCAATTGAAGCCGCAGCAGAACATTGTGGCGGTGCTGGTGGACGATTCGCGCAGCATGGCCACCAGCGAAGACGGCGCGACGAGAGAAGCGCAAGCCGTGAAGGCGCTGAAGGACGGCGTTCTGGATAGCCTTAACCGCTCCTTCCAGACGCGCCTCTATCGCGTGGACGAAGCGCCGGCGCGCATCGATAGCCTGGACGCCCTGGCGGCCAAGGCCCCCACCACGCGCCTGGGCGACAGCCTGAAGCAGCTCAGCGACGAGACTTCGGACTTGCCGATTGGCGCCATTGTGCTGCTGAGCGACGGCGGGGACAACACCGGCGGCATCAGCCAGGACGATATCAATGCGTTGCGCGCGCGCCGCATTCCGGTGCATACCGTGGGGTTCGGCCGCGAGCGCGCGGGGCACGACCTGGAACTGGAAGACGTGGCCGTGGCCCCGCGCGCCATGGCGGATTCCCGCCTGGCGGCGCGCATTTCCTTTCGCCAATACGGCTACTCCGGGGAGACGGTCAACCTGACGGTGCGAGACGCGAGCCAGGGCCAGCCCAAGCTTCTGGCGGCCCGCGCCGTGAAACTGGGCCCGGACGCCAACCTGCAAAGCGAGACGCTGACCTTCAACGTTGGCGGCGCCGGGGCGAAGACGCTGCAGTTCGCGGCGGAGCCCCTGGCCGGGGAGCAGAGCGCGGCCAACAACATGCTGGTGCGCATGGTGAATTCGGAATCCTCGCCGCGCCGCGTCCTCTACGTGGAAGGCGAGCCGCGCTGGGAGTATTCCTTCATCCGCAAGGCCGAGGAAGACGACCGGCTGGTGCAGCTCTCCTCGATTGTGCGGACCAGCGAAAACAAGTTCTACCGCCAAGGCCTTTCCGACCCCAAGGAACTGGCCGATGGATTCCCCTCGCGCGCCGAAGACTTGTTCGTCTACCAGGGGCTGATTATCGGCTCCGTGAACGCGGGCTTCTTCACGCCGGAGCAGCAAGACCTGATCCATCAGTTTGTGGACCGGCGCGGCGGCGGTCTGCTGTTTCTGGGCGGGCAGTTCGCCTTGGGAGACGGCGATTGGAACGCTTCCAAGCTCACCGACGTGATGCCCACGGCGCTGCCCCAGGAGCCGGGCACGTTCCACCGCGAGGCAGACCCGCGGAACGGAACCACGCACACGACCGCCGAGTTGGCCCCGGCCGGCATGGATAGCGCCATCACGCGCCTGGTGGACGACCCCGCGGCGAACGCCGCCAAGTGGAAGAAGATGCCGTACCTGATGGACTACGAGGACCCGGGAGTGCCCAAGCCGGGCGCCTCCGTGCTGGCCAACATGATCACGCCGGAGGGTCACACGCTGCCGCTGCTTATCACCGAGAATTTCGGCCGCGGGCGCAGCGCCATACTGGCCACGGGCGGCATCTGGCGCTGGCAAATGAGCGCGCCCCTGGGCGACACGGCGCACAATCTGCTTTGGCAGCAACTCCTGCGGTGGCTGGTCTCCGAGACGCCCGGACACGTGGCGGCTTCGGTTTCCTCGCAGACGCTGCTGGACAACGGAAGCATCACCATCAACGCCCAGGCCAGCGACACGCAGTACAACCCCGCGCCGGACGCCAAAGTGGAAGCGCACATTCTGGGGCCCAGCGGCGTGAGCGCGCTGGTGGGGCTTTCGCCGGTTCCCGACAATCCGGGACAGTTTCAAGCGGCGTGGTCCGCGCCCAGGCCCGGGGCGTATCTGACGGAGGTGACGGCGCGCCGCGCGGATTCCACGGGCGCGGTGAAGGAACTGGGCCGCGACGTTCTGACGTTCCAACGGATGGACGGCGTAGCGGAGAACTTCCACATCCAGCAGAACCGCGAACTACTGGAGCGGCTGGCCGCGCAGACCGGCGGCCAATACTGGAAACCGGCGGACCTTGCGAAACTCCCGGCTGCGATTCCCTTCTCCGAGGCGGGTGTGACGGTGCGCGAGACCAAGGATCTGTGGAATCTGCCGCTGGTGTTTCTGATTCTAGTTGGGCTGCGCTTCGCCGAGTGGTGGCTGCGCCGGAAATGGGGGATCGTCTAACTCGCCATGCAACAGCGCTTCCTCAAACCCGCCACGCTGGCCGCCATCTCCGGGCTGGAGCTTGTAGCCAAGACGGTGGTGGATGGCTTCGTGGCCGGGCTGCACCGCTCGCCCGACTTCGGCTTCTCCCAGGAGTTCGCCGAATACTCCATCTACAATCCGGGCGACGACCTGCGCCACGTGGATTGGAACGTCTACGCGCGCACGGAGCGCATGTTCCTCAAGCGCTACCGCGGAGAGACCAACAGCCCGCTGACCATCCTGCTGGACGCCAGCAACTCCATGCAGTTCGGTTCCCACGCCGTGAACAAGATGGACTACTCGCGGTTTCTGGCGGCCTCGCTCTTCTACCTTGCGATCCACGGGCAGCGCGACGCCGCAGGCCTCATCACGTTCGACGACGAAATCCGCAACTACATCCGCCCCTCGACGCGCCAAGGCCAGTTGCACCGCCTTCTGGCCGGCCTGGAGCAAGCCGAGGCCCGCGCGCGCACGGACTTCGCCAAGCCCATGCGCTACTTCCGCGAGTTTCTGAAGCGGCGCGGCATCGTGATTGTGGTCTCGGATTTCTGGGAGCCGCCGGAGAGCGTGGTGCGAACGATTGAGCCGCTGCGGTACCACGGCAACGAAGTGGTGCTCTTCCACGTGCTGGACCCGGAGGACGTGAGGCCCACTCTCAACGGCCCCTCGATCCTGGTGGATCTGGAGACCAAGGACGAAATGGAGGTGACGCCGGATTTCGCCAAGACGGAGTACCGCGGCAAGATCGAGGCGCATCTCCAGGACCTTCAGGACCGCGCGCAAGGCGCCGGCATGGGCTACTGCCGCCTGATTACGGATCGTCCGCTGGATGACGCGCTTCGCGAATACCTGACTCTGCGCGGAGGCCGCAACTAGATGGGCTTCTTCTCCCCGTGGTTCCTGGCCGGCCTGGCGGGCGCCGCCCTGCCTGTCTACCTGCATCTGCTGAAGCGCCAGACGCGACTGCCCAAGCAGGTGAGTTCGCTGATGCTCTTCGAATCGCGCACGCAGGCCTCCACGCGGCACCGGCGGCTGCGGTATTTTCTGCTGCTCTCCCTGAGGCTGGCGGTGTTGCTTCTGCTGATCCTGGCGTTTGCCAATCCGTTTGTGAACCGCGCCGCCGCCAACCTTTCCTCCAGCCGGATCACGGTACTGGCGGTGGACAACTCCTTCAGCATGCGCGCCGGGACGCGGCTGGCGGACGCCAAGGACGCCGCCATGCGGACGCTCTCCGGCCTGGGAGGCTCGCGGGCGCAAGTGGCGGCGTTCGGTTCGGGGATGCAGTTGCTGACGCAGCCGATTCAGAATCAAGCCGCGCTCCGCGTCGCCGTGCAATCCATTGAGCCGGGCGACGGCCACGGCAATTTCGGCGAACTCGCCCGCGCGATGCGCGCCATGAGCGAAGCCGTGCGCACGCCCATTGAGCTGCACTTCTTCACGGACGCCCAGCGCTCCAGCCTGGCGCCGAATTTCTCCGACATGGCCATGCCGGCCAACGTCAAGCTGACGGTACACCAGGTTGTGAAGAAGGCCGAGCCCAATTGGACGGTCGAATCGGTGGACGCTCCAGGCCAGGTTTGGGGCAAGGACCTGAAGCCGGTCCGCGTGCAAGCGGTGATCGCGGGCTATGGCGCGCCCGCCGCCATGCGCAGCGTGTCCCTGGTGGTGAACGGCAAGAGCGTGGGGAGCAAGAGCGTGGCCGTGCCGGCCAACGGGAAGGCCACGGTGGAATTTCCGAACCTGGTGGCGCCGTACGGCTTTAACCGCTGCGAGGTGAGGATCGATGCAGCGGACGGATTCGCGGCCGACGACGTCCGGCGGTTCGCGGTGAACCGCTCCGACCCGCAGAAGGCCCTGCTGGTACACAACTACGGCGACCGGCGTTCGCCGGTCTACGTGACGGCCGCGCTTTCCGCCGCCGCGCAATCCGCCTTTTCGCTGGAATCCATCGACGTGAACGAAGCAGCCGACCGCCAGCCCTCCAACTACGCCTTCGTGATTCTTTCCGACCTCAACAACCCGACCGCTCTGCTGATCAATTCGCTGACGCAATACGTACGGGCGGGCGGCAGCGTGCTGATTGCGGCCGGCTCTTCCGCCGGCGCGCGGACGGACATCCCGTTATTCGGCGCGCGCATTCTGGACGCGCGGGATTACACGCGGTCTCCCAACCGCTTCGCGTCGGTGGGATCGAGCGACTCGTCCTACGGCGCCGTAGCCAAAGCGGAAGGATGGGCCGGGGTGAAATTCTTCTATGCGCTCAACGTGGACCCGGGCGATGCCCGCATCATTGTGCGGCTGGGCGACCAGACGCCGCTGCTGCTGGAGAAGCGCCTGGGCGAGGGGCGTATTCTGCTGTTCACGAGCGGGCTGGACAACCTGACCAACGATTTTCCGCTGCAGCCCGCCTTCGTGCCTTTCATTGAGCAGACCGCGCGCTACCTGGCCGGAAGCGAGCGGCAGGGCGGCGGCCGGCCCGTGGGCGCTTACCTCGACCTGCGCAGCGCGCGCGAGCAAGGACAGACCGTGGAAGTGACAGACCCCGAGGGGAAGCACCCGCTCTCGCTCAAGGAAGCCTCCACCGCGCAGTCCTTCCAACTCAGCGAAGCCGGCTACTACCAGGTGCGGCTGGCGAATGGCCGCCAGAATCTGGTGGGAGTCAACGCCGACCCCAAGGAATCGAACCTCGACGTGATTCCAGATGACGTGGTGTCGCTGTGGATGGGAGACCGGGGGCAGGGCGGGCCGGCAACCGCGCCGGCGTCCGGCGCGCCGGCGCCGAAACAGCCGCAGTCCATCTGGTGGTATGTGATGCTGGCGCTGTTCCTGGCAGCCCTGGCGGAGTCCGCCTTGGCGAGCCGGTATTTGGGCACGCAGCGGGAGGAGTAAGCAGGGCTAGTGGGCCAGAGCCGGTTGCGCGTCGGGGGCAAAAGAGCCGCTTGGCGGGCTGACTGCCACGGATTTCTGGAAGAGCATGCGGCGCGCCGCGGAGCAGGTTGCGAGCCTGGCAAGGGTTGAGGGTATTGGCTTCGCTCAGTTACGTTCGCGGCTCGGAGCCGGGTTTGGCGGGTTTGAGGGCGGCGGGCCGGTTGGCCCGGCGGCGCTGGGAAACTGGGCCTGAAGAGCGCGCCGAAACAATGAGAGGGCGGCCGGCCTTCCTGCTATTCTAGAGGCAACTACTGGGCCGCTCGGGAGGGGTAATGAGCTTCCGCGATCAGCTTCACTCTTACATCGCTCAACTGGAAAGGCGCCTGCGCTGGGGCGCATGGGTACGCGGCATCGCCATCTTCACGGGCAGCGCCCTGGCCGCCACGCTGCTCCTGGTGGCCATTGCCAACGCGCTGGCCTTCTCCCACGGCAGCGTCACGGCGGCGCGCTTCGCACTCATCCTGATCCTCATTGCCGCCGCTGCGGCGGGCCTGGCGCTGCCCTTGCGCCGGCTGACCCGCAGGCGCGCGGTGGGCCAGGCGGAATCGGCGTTTCCGCAGTTCGAGCAGCGCCTCTCCACGTTTCTGGAACGCGACGGCCAGGACCCGTTCATTGAGCTTCTGGCCAGCGACACGTTGGGCGTGGCGCATGCCGCCCAGCCTGAGGCGCTGGTCACGGATTTCCGTCTCCGCCTTTCGCTGGGCGCGGGCGTGGCCGCGCTGGCAGCCCTGGTTTGGATGATCGCGGCGGGCCCGGGTTTTCTGGGCTATGGCGCGTCGCTCCTGTGGACCGGCCAGCACCGCGACAAGCCGGCGTTCTACGACCTGCGCGTGACGCCCGGCAACGCGGTGGTTCGGCGCTACGCCGACCAGATGATTTCGGCGCTGCCCACGGGCATGAAGTCGCCCGCCGTGAAGCTCTACGCGCGCTACCAGAGCTCTGCGAAGTGGGAAGAGGTTCCCATGCTGCCCAAGCCGGGCGCGAGTTTCGCGGGCGGGTATCAATACCTGCTGGCCAGCCTTCCGGAGGGGATGGAATACTACGTCACGGCGGGCGCGCTCACCTCCAAGCACTTCAACCTGAAGGTGAGCGACCTTCCCTCGGTGAAGCAGATTCGGGTGACCTATCACTTCCCGGCGTGGACGGGGATGCCGCCTGAAATCGAGGAGCGCGGCGGCGACCTGCGCGCTATCGCCGGCACGGAAGCGGAACTGGATATCTACACCGACCGGCCGCTGCAGGGCGGCGAGATTCAGCTCGATGCGGGACAGAAGATCGCGGTCACGGGCGGCGCGAACAACGTTTATCACGCGAACGTCAAGATCGATAAAGACGGCTCGTATCACGTGGCGGGCATCGAGGAGGGCCAGCCCGCGCGCGTGAGCGAGGATTTTTACATTGAGGCGCGCAAGGCGAATCCGCCGCAAATCGCGCTGGTGCGTCCGGGCCGCGGCGATTACCGCGCCAGCCCCATTGAAGAAGTGACCGTGGCGGCCAAGGCAAGCGACGAGTTCGGCCTGAAGGGTATGACGTTGCACTACTCCGTGAACGGCGGCCCGGAACAGACGGCGGATTTGCTTTCCAAGAAGGGCGCAAAGGAAGGCGAGGGGTCAACGACCCTGTCGCTCGAAGCCTTCAAGCTGGTTCCGGGCGACGTGATCAGCGTCTACGCCACGGCGCAGGACGCCAACGCGGAAGCCCACACCGACATGATGTTCATCCAGGCCGACCCGTTTGAACGCGACTTTTCGCAAAGCCAGCAATCCGGCGGCGGGGGCGGCGGGG